>CAMCIN010000303.1 GCA_945874745.1 Akkermansia muciniphila
GCCCGCCAGACAGGTGCCCTGGGGCGAGCTGGCCGGGTGGCGAGCGTCACCGATGGGGCGAGCGTGGAGGCGGAGGGCGGCGTGCTGAGTGGGGATAGGTAGTCGGCCCGTGCCTGTGGCCGGTTCTACAGGCGAACTTCGGGCGCGCTCTGGCATGGCCTTACCTACTGGCCGTGAAAGTTTTTTTGATGGATTCGGTGCTGTGTCCCTCCCGTGAAGGCGGGAATCGCTCGCAAACCACTCAAACCCGAGGCTAACCGGATTACATCCAGTGCCAGTAAAGTGCCAGTAAAAACACAAAAAGCGGTGTTTTTCGGCAAAAAACGGCAATAATTGCCCAGCGGAACAGGGCGGCTTTTGCGTTCGCTTTTCCTGTGTAAACCGCTTGTTTTCAGCGGCTTTAAGGTGGTGCACTCGACGGGGGTCGAACCCATAACCTCAGCCTTCGGAGGGCTGCGCTCTATCCAGTTGAGCTACGAGTGCAAACAGTTGGGAGAGGCTAGAACCGGTGCGCAAGATTGTCTAGTTGAAAGGGCGCAAGCCAGCCTCGCTTGTCAGCGCATGTGTACCGCCAGCGAACATTGCTTCGGTTCGCCGAAAAAGTGCTGCTCCCGCGGGCTCCTTCCGGACCCGCTGCCTCAGGAGTGCCAAAGTGGTGGAGGTAAGGGGATTCGAACCCCTGACCTTCTCATTGCGAACGAGACGCTCTACCAACTGAGCTATACCCCCAAATCATCTTGGAATCAACGGTTTACATTGTTTTTTCCGACGGCAAGAATAAGAGATTGTAGCCGAAATTGTAACCTGACAGACTGAAGACAGGTGAAACATAGTAAAAGCCAGACAGGAACCTTTGAACGGGTTGCTGAGTGCCTCTACCGGTATTCGACGACGGGCGCTTACTTTGCGCTTTTGAAATTAAAAGGCAGACAGACGCGGGTCAATCTCCAAACAAGGGACTTGGCCACTGCGAAACGGAAGCGTGATGCAGAAAAAGACAAGTTGATCAGAACTGATCAGGACCGGAGGAATTGCACTCTCAGCGAGTACGTCAAAACCTACCTTGAAAGCAAATCGCAGTTGGCCTTCAAGACCCGCCACCGCTACGGGAGAGTTCTCAGCGCACTGATGCGATACAAGGCTTCGGGTGAGGTTCCACTGGGTGACGGCCGCATGGGCAAGGTTACGACAGAAATACTGCGGAGGTTTCACAAAAATTTAGGATCCAGTGTCAGCGTACGCACTTCAAAAGAGTACCTGACGGTGCTCAAAGCCTTTTTTCGAGATGCGTACGCCGATAAAGTGATTGGAGACGACCCAGCCTTGGGACTCCGTGAGACAAGAAAGCCTGAGACTTCGCTTAAGGTGATTCCAAAACTTGAGCAGGTCCAACAGGTGATCGCCGCAATCCGGAATGAACGCCTCAGCGACACGAGACACGAGGCCGCCGATTTCCTCACCTTTCTCGCCGGAGCTGGCCTGGGTAATGCCGAGGCTGCCAATCTTTTGGTGAGTCACGTTGACCTTAAGGAGGGACAGATCCGGATAAAACGGGTTAAAACCAATGTGGAATTTGTTGTCCCCATCTACCCTGCGATTCGGGATCTGTTGGTTCGCAGAACTAAAGGCAAAGCTCCTACAGACAAAGTGTTTACAGTGAGGGATATCAAGAAATCGCTGGCCAGAGCATGCGAGAAACTTGGGTTTCCAAATTTCACACACAGAAGCTTCCGTAAGTTCTTCATTACCAGAGCACTAGATTCTGGAACTGATCCTCGTGTGGTTGCCGCTCTGCAGGGGCATGCTGACCCAAGGCTTGTTCTGAAAGTTTACAGTGAGGTTTCGGGTGAACACCTTAAGAAGGAAGCCGCTAAAGTAGACTTTGACCTGGGATAGTGAAAAAGCTCCCTCCAACACCCAAGGGACTGCCTGCTCTCTTTGACATTGAATCGCTCCGCGAGTTCCTTTTGGAGTCGAATAAGGTGAACAGCTGTTTACTCTACCGAGATCCAGCAACAGATGGATGGCGGTTGGTGTCCTCGTTACATGGCGAAGGAGAGACTGCTCCAGAACTGTTCCGTCTTTTTGAGAGAGATGGCCAGAAAGCGGTGGTTTCAAGTGATCTCGTGAATCAGTCCGTTCGTGATTCGTCCGCCGCCACAGGCGCTGACCAGTATGATCTAGGGACGCCGAAAGCACTACAGGCGATACAAAGCAGGGGCTGGAGCGAGCTAATTTCTTCGATCCATTTTTTCGAAGCATCTTCTGCAAAATCGCTCGATCATCGACGCTTGCACGCCCTCATGATTTCTAGAGGTTTTTCGGACATGATCTTGCGCGACCTCAAGCTGCTACTCGCGTCGTCGTGTGCCCCAGATAATCAATCGTCGATAGCCAAGGAAGCAGGTGCGGCTTACGAAAGTGGGCTCAGGAATTTTCTTACGTCCATTGGGGCTCGCAAGAAAAAGGGGACGCCTCGCAAGACGACAGCGCTGGGCTCGATCCCATGGGAATGGCATACGATCTTTCGCACTCAGCAGTTTGCCGTCCACCATGGTACACTTCCGACGCAGGCTTGGCTCATTAAACAGCTTCAGCAGGATGGCGTTGGGTATAAAGAGGAAAACGGAAGGGAACACTCCAGGTGGCGAGAGCTCCTGAAGAGAGCAGGCTTGGATTCTTTACCCAAATGACAGCCTGCCATCGCCAGAGCTAAGATCCCCCGCCGATAATCGTTTTTCCCAGGGGAAATTTTCCACCCGGCACGATGGGTGGCGATGAAAGCACAAGCAGATCCCTCGGGTCCGGAGGCAACAGACCAAGACTACACAAAAGAGAACCTCCTCACGAAGCGTCTCTGCTTGAAAATAGCAGAAGCAGCAAAAGTGCTGGGGGTGAACCCCGCTACCATCCGACGCATGATAAAGCGTGGCCTGCTGCGCCCCTATCGCGGCCTGCGGACACCTTTGATTCCTCTAGCGCAGTTGAGGAGGCTCATCGAGGATCAGGTCGAGCCTGATCCAGCGCTGGGAGGTGATGTTCCAGAAGGGGGACAAGCGAAACCATCGAAGTCCGCAAAAGTAAAGATCCAAACCGGCTCGACCAACGTGAACGGAAAGGGGGAAGCCTGTGAAAGATAACTCCCCTAGCCAAATGCAAAAGAGAGGCAGCCTACTTCCAGACTCCCACGAGCTGCCGCTGGACAAGCTGAAGACGGTTGCAGAAAACGTGTTTCCAGGGGTGATCGAATGGGCAGAGGACGGCACAGGGTTTATGCCGTGCCCGGGAATCCGCCTTCACACCACTTCCAGCCAAGAAAAAAATTGCCGGATCATACTTGGCGACGGACGCCCTCCGACGATCAGTTGCTTCCACGCCAGCTGCAAAACCGAGGTTGAGCAGGCCAACAAAAAGCTGCGATCGGCAATAGGCAAGGCGCAGTGTAAAGGAAAACCACTGGAGATACGGCCCGTTCCTGTCATCCAGAAAGCTGACGCCCAAAAAGCTGAGACAACATCCCTTCGGCGCATCACTCCCGTCCCACTACCAACTGAGGAAATCGCCCACCCTTCGAGAGTGTTTCTCGAGTCGTTATTTGAACCGGAGGAGCTAGTGGCGATCTACGACTGCCGGGAGAGCGACCGGAAAAAGGGACCCGACGGACGCACAAAGTATTCTCCTGGAGCAGGCACAACGAGGAAGGTTTCAGAGCTGATCTCCGCCCTGGATACAGATGGTGGCGTCCTTGATCTCTTCCCAAACGGGCTCACGCTTTTTATTCGAGCCAACCCCATGCAGCCGAATGGCAGGACCGACCGGGATGTGTACGCCTACCGCTATGTGCTCGTCGACATCGACAAGGACGAACACGGAAACGAATACCCACTCGAGGTCCAGTATGGTGCGTTAATCGCCTCCAAACTGCCGCTGGCGAGCGTCACCTATTCGGGAGACATCTCTCTCGCAGCCCTCGTGCGCGTCGATGCCGAAAACGAGGTCGAGTACAGATCGCGGAGGGATCAGGTCTACGAAAGGATGCGGCAGTTCATCAAAATCGACGACGCATGCGGCAATCCGTCTCGGTGGACACGATTTCCCGGCGGTTTACGCCACCTCGGGCATCACGGCGAGGGAGGCCTGTACAAGGAACAGCGGCTAGTCGCTCTAAATCAGGGAACAGCGTGTTGGGACGAGTTCCTCGCGACCCAGGACCTTGAAAGGAATACCCACCTCCTCGCCCCCGTGGGAGACACGAGCGCCGAGGTTCAGGGACAAGTCTCCGCAGCTGTGTTTGCAAGAACAGACCATGAGGAGCATGCGCAGTACGGCATCACCTATAACGGGAGCAAGCCAGTCGTAAATCTGGCGGTGATCAGCAGGGTCCTGAGAAACCATCCGGAGTGGCGTGGAAAGATTTTCTACGACACTGTAAACGGCGGTTGAAAAGTGCGGCGGGTGGCGCTGAGTGGCGCGGCGGTCGAAAAGTGCGGCACCTCCAAATTAAACAGGAGGATGTTGCGCGATATGGAACAATGGGCCGAAATACGCCGCAGAGTATTGGTAGAAGAAGTCAG
>CAMCIN010000304.1 GCA_945874745.1 Akkermansia muciniphila
CCTAACAACGGCGAAGCCTTGGGGGGTAATGGAGAGCGAGGCCCCCTATTTTCTTCCGACTTTTACCCACAGATTCTGCCGAAGAGCCATTTTCTTTCATCTGCCCATCCGCCACAGCTTCCTCCAGAATCATCCTGAACGGCTCTTCCATATGATCTGGTGAATCAGAGAGCGGGTATTCATATTCACCGTCGTTTAACAATTCACCAACAGGCCACCAGCGCAATCGGACGTTTTAAACGCTCCCGCCTCCAGGGAACTAGGGGTCAGTGTTCATGTTCTTTCCTTTATAACAGCGGAGTGGTGGAGTGCTTGAATCTCAAGTGCAACCTTGTGAAACGTAGAGCCTATGGGCTGCGCACTTTCCCTGCGCTCCAAGTTGCTTTATATCATAATTTTGGAGCGCTTCCTGAACCGGAGCTTGCCCACAGATTCTGCTGAAGAGGTATTAGAATGTCCATCGCTCAACGTTTGAGTAAGCGGGCCGCTTCCTCGATGAGGGGATTTTCAAATGCGCTGGCGTACGCGTTCAAAGTGCCCGCTTTGAGCCGGAGCGCCTTGCCAGCGTCTCGCCAGCCGCGGACCGCGGCAACCACTTCGCCCAGAACTTTCCGCGCCATGGGCGGCTTCAACCCGAAGCGCGAGGCCACCTCCAGCGCAACCGCAATGCCGGAATCCCCGTGTTCCTCCGAGACGGGCGTTTGGTTCATCCGGGCCCTTTCGATTTCCGGAACGGGATTGAGGTCATAGGCAGGGGAAAGACCCCAGCGCCCGGGCTTGCGCATGAGAAACCCGTGGTTGCGCAGGTGATCATCACAGTTGCTCGCAAGGAGCGAAAAAACCATCCGCCGCCACAGCTCGATCAGGTCCTCCGTGACCCCATCTCCGAAACGCCGGATCGCATCGGCTATCAAAGTGTAAGACCCCGGGGAACTGGATTCGAGCCCAAGCAAGCTGGCGGCTGAGAGGAAAGGAATGCGCTGTCCGCCCTCCCGGTCGAAGCGGGCAATGACCGTCACGCTGGCAGAGCCGACCGTCACGCGCTGGGATTCCACCGTCCGGATGCCTGCGTTGCGGGCAAGCTGCAGTGCGAGTGTCTCTCCAGCTCCAATATCGCGTGTGTCATCAGGCTTGGGGAACTTGGCGATGGCCAGGCCGCCATCCTCCCGACGCACTGCGGATTTTGGACGCGCGCCGCCCAAAGGTGAGCCTTCGCCGAGCAAAAAGCGGAGGTCCTCGGCGGTTTCGTTTTCAAGGTGAATGGCCACCGTTGCACGCAACAAGGCGGCCAGTCGCACCAAAGGCGGAATGACACCAACCGAAAGTGAGAGAAAAGGTTCCCCGGGGCCGGATCGAAACCGCAGCGCGCCGATCCGGGAGTGGTCGTCGAGTGCGAGGACATAGTCCACATCGCGAAAGGGTTTTTGTGCGAGCACCTTTCTGCGAACAGCACGTTCGATGAGGCGCCTGCCCCAGTGGTCCGGCCCGCAGTCCTGAATGCCTCCAAACAGGGTGGCGCTGTGTTGCATGCCGGGATGCAGCGGCAGGGAGGTTGGGTCGAGCGCAAAGCGGTCTGGCCGCAGCAGCCATTCGCGGGCGTATTGAAACGAGACGGCACCGCCGCGCTCCGCGGAAAAAAGGCGCCCGGCGAGGAGCGTTTCACCTGCCCAATCGATGTGGACTTCGAGGCTCATCGACGGGTGCGGATCTTTTTGGGGACGCGCTGTTCATCGAGGCTGAGAGCCAACTCGTCGGCAGAAGGCGCGGCGAGATTTGCGAGACGCTCGTGCAAGCCCAGTACAAAGAGGGCTGTGGTGAGGGTACCCGCGGACACCGAAGGATCGCCGCGTTCGAGCCGCCAGAGGGTGTCGCGGCTGACGAAGAGCCGTGCCGCCATGTCGGCGGTGGAGATGGCGCGTTTGCGGCGGGCGAGCGCGAGATCGCGGCCGAGTTTGCGGAGGGCGTGTCCGACGGGGATCGGAAGCGAGTCGAGGAAGGCCATCTAGCGACAGTCTGCTAAACCGGACGATAAAGCAATTTTGATATGTTATAGCAGACGGATATTCGAAATCTGGCATTTCTCTTTGCTCTGGAGAGAGCGGGCAGTCATCCACAGATTGCTCAGATTTTCGCAGATGTTTTTAGGGTTTCCACTCCGCTGCTCGTGCTGAGAAATCTGCGGCTCGGCACCCAAAGCCGCCAAAGCTCCCAAATCTGCAGAAGTTTCACATATAGCGCGGGGCGCTCTCGCTCCCGGAGGGAGCGGAGAGAGTTAGCCGGGCGGCAGCGAGGCTTTGCGAGCGCCCCCGGTTCCTTCCAGAAAGAGCGACGGCCCCGGCGGGGCCGGAGAACCAGGGCGCGCCCACAGCGGAGCGGTCTTGCGCCCCGTCCGGGGCGTGTCGCTGTTTTTGGCGAGACCGGTGGCGGCGCTCGCGGGGCTCGCTTGCCGACCGGCTAGCTATCGGCGGGCCCGCAGGGCCCGGCAGGCAGGCCCAGTTTTTCAGAGAAAGGGAGGCGAATATTGGACTGCTTTGGGGGGGCTAGTTGTCTGAATAGGAGGCCCGACGGAGTCGGACACTGCGTCCTCCAGAGCAACAGCCATTCAAGGCTCATGCCAGTGCCCGAAGTGTCATGTCTCGTTTCCCGAGTATCCAGCGTTCAGTGTACGACCTCTACCGGAGGCGCTGGGACATCGAGGTGTTTTTTAAGCAGGTCAAACAGACCTTGAAGCTAAGCAATTTTTTGGGCCACAGCGCCAACGCAGTGCGCTGGCAGGTATACACGGCCCTGCTGGTGTACGTGCTGCTGCGCTTCCAGGGATTTTTGTCAGCCTGGGCGCACAGCTTCACGCGACTCTTTGCGGTGGTGCGCTCAGCGGTTTGGGAACGGCTCGACCTGCTTGAGCTCTTAAAAAGCTATGGGACAGCATCCACCCGAGAAAGAAAATCCCGATCGCGAAAGCTGCAATTGCCTCCGCTCAAGTTTCGCCGCCGTCTCTCTGTAAAAGTCCCCCCAGAACCTCGGTTTCCTCAGGCTGTGGGATGGCTGTGAAGTGATAAGACTCTGCTTATGGCCCCGTCTCCGCAGCCCGCGCCCGCGGTATCGTCGCGGGGCGCGTTAAAAATAGACAATGCGGTGATGTTCGCCCACAGCAAGTGTTGAAATCGCTCGATTTTCTAAAGTTTCCGTGGAAACCTATCTGTCAGCCATTCTGTGCGCATTATTTATTTGGGAACTGCGCAATATTTGACCAAAGATTATGAGGATTAGACTTAGATCAAGGGGAGCTGACGCAATAGGAGATGTGATTTACGATGCCAATCACACAAGGAGATCGGTGGTAACAATCCTGGCGGGAAGCATTCTGACTATTGACCCTCATGCCAAAGGAGTTGCCCGTAACATTCAAGCGAACTACAGAACCGCCGCTGAAGCTCTCCACAATAGCGCATTGTTAAAGGTCAATCTCCCCGGTGGTGGAGAGGGATATCGCGTAGTAGCGGACATCACTGATTTGTCCGTGGCTGGCTCAGCCGTGATTGTAACAGGAAATCCGGGAAAAGGTTGGGACAAATGGCTTATCGATGAGGAGGGACACCCGCTGCAGGGGCACCCACTAGACGATCTCCGGGCGCAGTGAATTTAGATATTCGAGAACGGGCCTCAATGGTCCAGGCGCTCCTCGGCCCTCACTTACCATCGCCAGACGGTTGGGGGCATCGTTTTAAATACGTGAAACTCTGGATACCTGTCGCTGTGGATCGACTCTGAGCGCCCATCCCAAACATTCAATGGAGAGTGAGGATTGAGCGGACTCAGTGCTTCGGATCTGAACAAAGCGCGCCTGCTCCGGTACTGGCTGTTCGGATCGATCCGCTCTCGAGAAACTCGCCGATAACCGGGCCACGGCTCGCTTCCAATGTCTCCAACGTAGAGATACTTGGGGAGCCTTTGTGCAGCGGCATAAAGGAGGCAATCACCGTCCAGACGGGTCCAGAGTCCACCCAAACCGTGATTTTGAACCACGACCGCGAGCGGCGCTCGTCCATTCAATCCCCAAAGATTGAGGTAAGTCTGGATGGCTTCCGTAAAAAAATAGAAAAACGACACCACTTGCCCGTCCAGACCCCGAAAGCGCGCCCATGCGCCAATCTCCATCGCGTCTACTCGGTTCTCCAAGCCTACGCCCGCGGCGACGTTTGGATAGAATGCGTCCGACGTGGCAAAGCCGAAATCACCAGCTCTTAACGCTCCTGTCTCCAGCATTCTCCAAGAACTGAAAAATGGCGGCCCTTTTCGGTGTTCGAAGTGATGGAAGACGTAGCCAGATCGATTTCTTCCGCCGGAATCATAGTCAGCATAGACAACCGTGGAAACCGCTCCGCTATTTGCAAATAGCAATGCTGGGTCAATGTCGAAACCCGCGCCCGGATAAAATAAACAGGGTTGTGCGAGCGCGGTGTGCAACGTTTGTGACAAAGGCCAGTGCTTCCCCAGATATTGATTAGCCAATAGTGCACAGTCTGACTCGGTATCCAGCCAACGAACGACTGCACATTC
>CAMCIN010000305.1 GCA_945874745.1 Akkermansia muciniphila
CTTCGATTGTCCACCGACCCAACGGAGAATTGATAGTTGCATTTCGACGCGCTCCTGAACGTCGAAGCTTCGCGGAGACGGGCATTACTCATACTGACCCCAATAGTTACCTCGTTCTTGTTCGATCCCGCGACGGTGGCAAAACCTGGGGGTCGGATCCTGAACTTATTTTTGCCCATCCCTTCGGCGGCTCTCAGGATCCCTGTTTACTCCAGCTACGCGACGGATCCTTGCTATGTTCGAGCTACGGCTGGGCTCGCCTTGAGATGGATGCCATCACAAAGTTGAAACAACCTGTCGCCAACTATGGTAACTTTGTTTTCCTAGGGGGTTACATTCTTAAATCTCGCGACGGAGGCAAATCCTGGCAACCTCCCATTTTCCCGCCTGCAAACCCCACGGAATTAAACTTGGATATTTTTGGAAAAACCGTCGCCGCCTACAATCGCGGTGCTATGTGCCAAGGCAAGTCATCGAGCTTGGTGAAGCTAAGTTGTTTGCTAAAACAGCGACAATACGAATTACTAAACACACAAAACTATTTTTAATTACACTATTGACACCATCCGTTTGAAATGACATAATTTTTTCATGAAAATCCCAAAATCCTCCACTTCCCACACCTCTACGATCCCGCTGTGCCCTCACCATGACCGAACTCGCGTCAGTGAATGTGAAAGACTTCGAGGGGCAGGGGTTTCCCAAGGTGTGGAAACCGCTCTCACCATCGGGTTATGAGTTGGGACGCCGCAAAAGAACGGATGGAGGTACCACGCCAGAGGGATGAGCGAGCTTCGTTGAAACGGCAGAAGGAACTCGAACGGATGCTCAAGGGGCAGGCGAAGCTCTCCTCGCAGGAGCAGGCACGGCTAGAGGTGGAGGCGTTTGAAAACTCGATGGCAGTGTTGCTGTCCGTTCACAAGGATGCCAGGCCGAAGTTCGATTGGATGGGACCGCTTTCCGCACTTCCACCCCACATCCCTATGAATTCGAACTTGGCGCCGTATGAGCAAGAGCGTTCTGAGTGGGAAAAAATGCGTTCGCTGGCCAAGCGTGTCCTCGCGGGCGAAGAAAAAGCCTACGGCGAGGCGCTGAGGGAGCTTTCGGTATTCGGTGAGCTGTATACGCTGGGTTCCTCGATTGCCTGCCGTGTCCATCATCCCAAGCTCATCGAATGCGAGCTGAAGGTGAACGGTCGCGACGCGATTCCGACGGAAGTGAAGTCGCTGACGGCGGCGGAAAAGCTGTCCGTGAAAGCCATGCCCAAGGCACGTTTTCACGAGTTCTATCAGGATTATGTCTGTAGTTGCGTCCTGCGTGTTGCTCGTGAATTGCTCGCGCTGCTCCCTGTGGATTCCGTCATCGTCACGGCGATTGTCTCCACCTTGCAACCAAGCACGGGCATGAATGTGGATACGCCGGTTTTGTCAGTGGCTTTTCCACGGCAGGCTCTCGATCGGCTTGATTTCGCACGGCTCGACCCTTCGGACTCGATGGAGAACTTCACCCGTCGGGGTGACGTGTTGACCTCACGGAAGTCGGGCGAGTTTGTGGCGATTGTCCCCCTGAAACCAGAGGACATTGCCGGAGATGAGCCTGCTCAACTCAATCTGACTGAAGTGTTGAACCGCGTTCGCGACATGCACGCCAAGATTTCCGCAAGACTGACCAGACCAGAACCCTACTCCCCATCAACGTCGGAAGTGAATCCGCCCGCGCCATGACTGCTTTCCTCACCATTCTTTTCTGCATCGCAAGCGCGACCGCAGCCCTTCTCTTTTTCTTGAACCAGAAAGCTGAGCAGGCTTTCGCCAAAGAGCGCGAACAGTCCGCCACAGAAATCGCTGAACTGGAAGCCGATGCGGAGCGCGTGCGGGATCATTACGAATCGGAATCGCGCAAGATCATCGAGGACATTCATGCCGATCTGGTGAAAGCGCGGAGCGAGTTGGAGCCGTTGCGGGCGCTGGCCTCGCTCCAACAATCAGAGGCGGAAGTTCGGGCTAGGCTGGCGAGCGCGCTTGTCGAAGCATCCGCACTCCAATCGCAGGCACAGGCACTCTTGGAGCAGTCACATCAGACGGCGGCGGATGAGCGTAAACAAGGCCAGCAGCGGGCGAAGGAACTTTACGATCAAGCCGAGGCCTTGCTGGGTCAGGCGACTCGTGATGCCGGGCGAATTATCACCGCCGCCGAGATCCAGGCGCAACAAATCGGCGGCGATGCCTACACGGCTCTGCGCGACAAGCAGATGTTGGAGCAGGCTGTAAAGGCGATTCACAATGTTATCGAGGGCTACGGAGATCGCTACATCATCCCGACCCACAGCCTACTCGATGAGCTTGCGTCCGACTTCGGGCACACCGCTGCGGGCGAGGCCCTGCGAGCGGCGCGAGATCAATCTCGGCGGATGGTTGAACAGGGGCAAGCAGCCGCGTGCGATTACGCCGAAACAAACCGGCGCAATACGCGCGTCCTGCCGGCCTACTGCGATACCCGCACTATCCGCTTCGTGATTGCTGCGTTCAACGACCGGGTGGATGCGATTCTCTCCCGTGTGAAGCATGACAACTACGGCACGCTGGAGCAGGAGATACGCGATGCGTTCAGCCTCGTGAATCTCAACGGCGAAGCGTTCCGCAATACGCGCGTCCTGCCGGCCTACTGCGATACCCGCATTTCCGAACTGCGCTGGGCGGTCGTTGTGCAGGAACTCAAGCTCAAGGAGCGAGAGGAACAGCGGCGGATTCAGGAGCAGATTCGCGAAGAGGACAAGGCGAGGGGGGATTACGAGAGGGCGATGCAGGAATCCGCGAAGGAGGAGGAAACCATTCGCAAGGCGATAGAGCAGGCGCGTGCGGAAGCCTCTCATGCAAACACCCAAGACCGCGCCAAGTTCGAGGCACAACTTGCGGAACTGAGCCAAAGGCTCACCGAGGCGGAAGCGAAGAACCAGCGCTCTCTCTCGATGGCCCAGCAGACCCGCAGCGGTCATGTCTATATCATTTCCAACCTCGGCTCATTCGGTGCTGAAGTTCTCAAAATCGGCATGACCCGCCGCTTGGATCCTGAAGACCGCATCAAGGAACTCAGCGATGCTTCGGTGCCTTTCAGTTTCGACGTTCACGCGATGATTCGCAGTGACGATGCCCCTAGCTTGGAACGGCTGCTGCACGAGCGGTTTGGCGACCTCCGCGTGAACAAAGTGAATTATCGGAAGGAGTTTTTCAGGGTTCCGATTCATCGCTTACGGGAGTTTGTCGTGGAAAGGAACCTCGAAGCAACCTTCACGATGACCGCCGATGCCCGAGAATTTCGCGAGACTCAGGCAATGGAAAAAATGGCGCCCGAAGAGCGGCAGAAGTATCTTGTGTCGGAAGCCAAATTGGTTGCGAACGAAGACTGATGTTACCTCAATAACGCAAAGACAGGGAGAGCAACATGAAACTCAAGTGCCCAACCAAATCCAAAGCGCTCCAGTCCATCGAAGCCGAGCTTCGATCGACTGGAGATGGGGTTGGGCGAGTTCATCACCGAGAGTCGGCGTAGGTCTTTCGGACGGCGGATGTGGTGCAGGTGTGAAGATCTTACCGGCGTTTACTTCTTGGGCAACGCACCGACCTACGGAAGTAATGTGTTTGGTTCTGTTCCTAATCCCACTGTTTACCACCTAGCAGGCAAAACGGGTTGGGGTGGGTCTTTCGCGGGTCGTCCGACGGCATTGTGGACGCCTGTTGTGCCACCTGTTGATCCCCCAGTCGGGCCAGTCAATACGCTCGTTGTGCAGGTGGCGACCACATTCCAGAATCCACTCTGGACTTCTGTGGTCACCAATAGCGTCCCTCGGATTGCGGGGCAGCAGTTTTACCGGATAGAGGCTTCTGTGGTGGAGGTAGCTGTGGATTTGAAGAACCCGATTTGGACTCCGGTTGCCACGAATAGCCTCCCGAGTGGGTCCTCAAAGTTCTACCGCTTGGTTGCTCAGTGATTCGGAAAGGGGTCGGTTTCGGTGATTGATCATGAGTTGGCACCCCTGCCGAGGTGCAGGGGATTGGGGGTGTTGGGTTCGGCGTCCGGTGGTTGAGTGCCGGGCGACACCACCGGTAACGAAACGCCGAAGAAACCACACCCCGGGAGAGGTGCCAGTCCTACGCCATTATGCCATCCAACCACACGCACCTTCTTTATCAGCCACTTTTAATTACACCCAGAGTGCTCAGGCCGAGAGAATTGGGATGGACGCAGAGTGTTTTTGGATTCAGATTGCGGAACACATTGAATCCTTAATCCCGTCGAAGGGAACCATGACCATTGCAAAAATCATCCGGCTAATCGCTCTGATTCTGATCACATCGGCACCTGTTGGCCTAACTGCGGAAGGTCTGCGTAAAGGCCGAGATATTGTCATTTACGACGACCCCACATTTTACTCAGCCTTCCCTTCGATTGTCCACCGACCCAACGG
>CAMCIN010000306.1 GCA_945874745.1 Akkermansia muciniphila
AAATAGTGCGCCCAAACTCCCCCCCCCACACTATCAAAGTCTCCTCAAAAAGACCGCGCTGCTTGAGGTCTTCAATGAGGGCGTGCGTCGCCTGGTCGATGTCGAGGCACTGGGTGGGCAGCTTACCGCCCACGTTGCCATGCTGGTCCCAGCCGTTGAGGTAAATCTGCACAAACCGCACCCCGCGCTCGGTCAGACGGCGCGCCATGAGCGCGCTGTAGGCAAAGCTGCCCGGCTTTCTGGCGGTCTCCCCGTACAGCTTGAAGGTGTGCTCCGGCTCCGCGTTGATGTCGGTCAATTCAGGGACGCTTGCCTGCATGCGGAAGGCCATCTCGTATTGCTGGATCCGCACCTGGGTATCCGGGTCCCCAAACTTACCGTGGGCCATCTCATTGAGCTGGTTGATTCCGTCCAGCTGACGCCGGCGCATCTCCGGCGTCACGCCATCCGGGTTGTTGATGTAAAGAATCGGGTCACCCGCGCTCCGGAAACTAACGCCCGCGTGTTCCCCCGGCAGAAAACCGCTGGACCAGAGCTTGCCGGAAATGGCTTGGATCGCCCCGCCTTGGGAGGGTTCGGCGATAAGCACGACGAAGGCCGGCAGATTTTGGTTGGTCGAACCCAGGCCGTAGCTTAGCCAGGACCCCATGCATGCACGTCCCCCGATCTGGGACCCGGTTTGCATCGCGGTAATGGCGGGCTCGTGGTTGATGGCATCCGTGTTCATGGAACGAATGAACGCCATGTCATCGACGGACTTGGCCGTGTAGGGCAAAAGCTCCTGATTCATCCAGAGGCCGCACTGTCCCGCCGGGCTGAACTTCCACTTCGAAGGGGCCACGGGGAACCGCGCCTGCCCGCTGGTCATACCCGTCAAACGCTGGCCCTTGCGGACGCTGTCGGGAAGGTCCTTGTCGTACATCTCGACCATCTTCGGCTTGTGGTCGTACAGGTCGATCTGGGAGGGTCCCCCGACCATGTGCAGGTAAATGACGTTTTTGGCCTTCGCCGGAAAATGGGGCACCGAAAGCCCGACGGGCCCCGCCATTGCAGGCTGGCTTCCAAGGAGGGAGCCCAGCGCCGCCGCGCCGACGATGCTCCCGCCGCGCCCGAAAAACTGGCGGCGGTTGAGCATCATCCGGGTTTCGTGAGAGAGGCCGTTGAAGAGGTGTGAATTGCAGTTCATGAGCGAAAAATGGTGGAGGCTTGTGGGCGAGACAGAATTGAGAAGCCGTTATTTGTTGAGCGTCTCGTCCAGGTTGAGCAACTGGCTGGCGATCATTCCAAAGGTGGCCAGCCTCACTGCAGGCAAGGAGTCCGCCGCTTTGGCGTCTCCAATCTTGAGAAAGGCCGTCGCACGTTCGGGGTGCGCTGCGAAGTCCGCCTCCAACTCGCGCACTGACCGTGTCACGATGTCCCGCTCCGCCGCGTTGAGGGGCCGCAGAAGAACGCGCCTGGCCAGTTCGTCGATGACTTCCGGACCGTCCTGTTTTTCAAGAAGCACCGCCTCGGCCAACCGGCGGGCAGCCTCCACAAACTGCGGGTCATTGAGCGTCACGAGCGCCTGGAGGGGGGTGTTGGTGCGCTCTCGGCGCACGGTGCAGACTTCGCGCGTGGGAGCGTTAAACGCCTCCATGTTGGGCGAGGGTGCCTGACGCTTCCAGAAGTTGTAGAGGGTGCGCCGGTAGAGCCCCTCGCCCTTATCCTGCGTGTAACGCGAGCCGTGCAGGCCCACCACTTCCCAAATATTAGCCGGCTGGTAGGGACGCGCCCCGGGCCCCCCAAGCTTGGGCGACAACGTGCCGCTGACTGAAAGCGCGTAGTCCCGG
The DNA here is from genome assembly GCA_945874745.1 of Akkermansia muciniphila. GTDB lineage: Bacteria > Verrucomicrobiota > Verrucomicrobiia > Chthoniobacterales > Chthoniobacteraceae > Chth-196. Next base: position 1,830 of record CAMCIN010000306.1, read on the forward strand.
ATCATTTCCGCATCCATCCGGAAGCGCGGCCCCCGGGAGAGCAGTCGGTTCTGAGGGTCTTTGGCGAGCTTCTCGGGAGTAGCCAGGGCAGCCTGTCGGTAGGTCGAGGAGGAGACCATCAGGGTGAAAAGTTTCTTCACATCCCAGCCTGACTCCTGAAACTCAAGCGCCAGCCAATCGAGCAGAGGCTGGTTTGCTGAGGCTTCCCCCTGGGAGCCAAAATCCTCGGCCGTGCGCACCAGTCCCGTTCCAAACAGCTCCTGCCAGAAACGGTTCACCGTCACGCGAGCCGTGAGCGGATTCTCTCGGGCGACAATCCACTGGGCCAGCCCCAGGCGGTTTTTGGGCGCATCGGAGGGCATCGCGTGCAGTGCGCTAAAGCCACCGGGCTGCACTTGTTCCCCCAGCTTGTCGTAGGCGCCGCGGACCAAAACGTTGGCCATCGCCTCCGTCGGCTTTTCCTCCTGCACATGGGTGACGGTCGCGCGGGCGCGGATCGAGGAGTCCTCCTCGGTGAGTGCGTCCAACGTAGCGGCGGCGGCCACGGCGATCTCGTCCACGCTGCGAAAGAAGAACTCCACCAGCTCAGCCTTCTGTTTGGCGCTGCGTTTTTCCGGAGCCAAGGCCACCGCTTTGAGCAGGGCCGGCTCCTCCTTGAGCGAAAGCGCGTCGTTCTTTCCCAGCGCCCGGCCGAAGGTCTTGATTTCGTGCACCTCCGTTCCCTCTGTCTGTTTCTGTTTTTCCCGCCCCCCGAAACGGAGCGCGGAACTCACCGGGACACCTTCCTTCGGGAAGGCTCCCTTTGTATCGCTATCGACTTCCTTGCCGTCGGCGTAGAGCCGGAAGAGCCCGGCCCCGTCATAGGTGACGAGCAGATGCTGCTCCTTTTCCGGCGTGAGGACGGCCTTTTTGGAGAGGATCGTCACCTCGGACTTCTCAGCCTTTGAAGCGATGCGAAAGCCCACTTTCTTGGCCTGCACAAACAGCTCCCAACCCTGCAAGCCGGCGGAGTCGTCCATCCGGCCGAGAATCGTTCCGTCCTTGGAGTTTTGGGACACCTTGACCCGGGCACCGAGGGAAAACGGGGCCTTGGAAGCAAGCTCTCCAAGCTCCAAAAACGCGCCACTTTGAGAGTGCACGCCAAAACCCTCAGGCATGACAGCGTCCGCCCAGGCGTCCGCCTCCGGCTTCCCCTGCCTGCGCCGCTCTGCCAGAACCGAGGTGGCGGCCTTCATTTCGCCTTTAATCTCCCCAAAGCGTTTTTCGTCCTTCGCCTCCGGAAGATAAAGAACGGGCTTGGTATCCTTGATGTTACCATCCGAGGCGCCCTGGGTGGTGTTCCGAAAATAGGCGGCCATCGCGTAGAAGTCCTTCTGCGTGATGGGATCGAACTTGTGATCGTGGCAGGCGGCGCAGTTGGCGGTCAGGCCGAGCCACACCCAGGAGGTGGTCGACACCCGGTCGTTGGCGTACATCGCGAGGTTTTCCTCCGCGATGGTTCCTCCTTCCGCCGTGGTGATGTTGCACCGGTGAAATCCGGTGGCGACAAGCTGTTCCCGCGTGGGGTTGGGGAGCAGGTCGCCCGCGAGTTGCTCGACGGTGAAGGCGTCGAAGCGCATGTTTTTGTTGTACGCCGCCACCACCCAGTCGCGGTAGGGCCAGATCTCGCGGTAGGCGTCGTGATGGATGCCGTGGGTGTCCCCGTAACGGGCAGCGTCCAACCAATAGCGGGCGCGATGCTCGCCCCAGTGTTGCGAGCCGAGCAGACGCTGCACCAGCTTTTCGTAGGCGTCTGGAGCGGGATCCTGGACAAAGGCCTCCACCTCTGTAGGTGAGGGTGGAAGACCGGTCAGGTCGAGCGAAAGCCGGCGTGCAAGCGTGCGCCGGTCGGCTTCCGGTGCGGGCTGGAGCCCGGCGCGCTGAAGTCCCTCCAGAACAAAGGCGTCCACGGCGTTGTGCCCCCATTTTGGCGCATCAGCCACCTTGGCCTTCGCGCGCACGGGCGCCTCAAATGCCCAGTGTTTTTCGTAAGGCGCCCCCTGCTCGATCCAGCGCTTGAGCACCTCCTTTTCGCGGTCTGAGAGTTTTTTGTGCGACTTTTTGGGGGGCATCAGATCCGTGGGATCCTGCGCGCTGATGCGGGCGAGCAACTCGCTTTCGGCGGCCTTTCCGGGAACGATCGCCTTTGCCTGAACCGCCGCCTCCCGAATGTCGAGCCGTAGGTCCCCTTCCCGCTTGCTGGGGTCGAAGCCGTGGCAGAAAAAACAGTTCTCCGAGAGGATCGGTCGCACATCCCGGTTGAAGGCAATCTGGTCGGGCACCGGCGCCTCGGCCGCGCGGAGTGCCGGGGAAAGCCCGAGGAGCAGCAAAAGCGCGTGAACCCCATACGGGGGTATCAAACAAAGCAGGGAGGCAGGCGATTGTTTCATGGGGAGATGCAAATGGAGGACACTGCCTGGCGGGGTGCTGCCATGCAGAGCGCACAAGAACCATCCTGCACCGGCAGGGCTCCTTAGCAAAGTCGGCAGGTGCGCAGACCACAAGCACCCCGAACCAGTGATCTGTTCGGTGTCAACTGCCGATCCCGAATTACCTTCGGCGACTTGCTATCCGTCTTTTCTATT
>CAMCIN010000307.1 GCA_945874745.1 Akkermansia muciniphila
CACCACCTGAGAGTCCACAGCCCTGCGCGCCACATTGACGACAGGCCCACAAAACAAACTCTGCGCTCACCGCTTCCCCTCCGGTGCGCACCAAAGATCTCAACATCACAGACAGACGGGGCCCGGGAGCCTTTCGCAAAGGACTTCGCACACGGGAGGCACCTCGGGAGTCCGCTGCTCGCAGCCCCGTTTGCTTAGAAGCACTCCTTAGGAACACCTGCCCCAGAAACTGAGCAGTCTCCCCCGCGCAGGCCCTACGGCAACGCCAGAAACCGCATGCAAACCGGGGAGCCAACGTCCACGCGCGTGCCCGTAAACTTCGGAACACCGGTTTCAGGATCCACCTTGAAAACTGCAGCGGAATTGCCGTCCTGGTGGCCGGCAACCATCCATTTGCCCGTAAGATCGAGCGCAAAATTGCGAGGGGTCCGGCCCTCGGTTTTGACATTGGCCACCAACGTGAGCTTGCCCGTGGCCGCGTCACACCGGAGCACCGCGATGGTGTCATGGCCGCGGTTGGACACGTACACAAACTTGCCGTTAGGATGCACCACCGTCTCAGCCGTGCTCAGGCCCGCCATGCCGCGGTCTTCCGGCGGCAAAGTGGAGACCGTGTCCACCAGAGTCAGCGCGCCCTTGCCCCCGTCGTAGGCCATCGTGCTGACCGTCATCTTCATCTCGTTGTTCACAAAAGCAAAGTGGCCGTTGGGGTGGAACGCCAGATGCCTCGGTCCAGACCCCGGAGGCACCGTGCCAAAACCGTGCGACACCAATTCGCCCGTAGCGAGGTCGGCCCGATAGATGAGCACCTTGTCTAGCCCTAGATCACACGCCACCGCGTACCGGTTGTCGGGCGTCATGCGAATCGAGTGGGCGTGGGGCCCGGCCTGCCGCTTGGGATCGGCACCGGAACCTTGATGCTGGATAACCGTCACGGCGCTGCTGAGCACCCCGTCGTCCCCCACCCGGAAGGAGGACACACTTCCCGCGCCATACTGCGCGGTCATCGCCACCTTGGCCGTCTTGTCCAAGCTGACATAACAGGGGCCGGCTCCACCCGTATCCACCTGGTTGATCAATTCCAGTTTTCCGCCGGGCAACCCGATGCGGAAGGCGCTGAGCGCGCCGGACTTTTTCTGGGCGCCCCCCTGCTCGCCGACCGCGTACAAAAACTTCCCGTTTGGATGCAGGGCCACAAAGCTCGGGCTGAGAGTTTCAGCGGCGAGTTCCGGCTTGGAAAGCTCTCCACTGGCGGCGTTGAAACGGGAAACATACACGCCCTTGCTGCCGGAAGTCGGGTTGGTGTAGGTGCCGAAATAGACAAGCTGGCTGTCTTGGGCCAAGGCCGAACCGGTGAGCAGAAGGGACGCGAGGGGGAGGGGGAGGCGTTTCATAGGGGTGTGCCCTATTAAAACAAACGTCTGCGCGCAAGCAAGGCCCCCCTTTCAAGACGGTTTCAACGGCCCGCCAGCCGGCCCACATACTCCCACGCCGCCAGATTCACCCGCCAAAAACCCGCCCCCTGGGGCACGCAATCCTGCCACTGAAACACATGATGCCGCCCACGCCAGTCGCTTCCGTAAGGGATGGCGTCCAGTCCGGCCCGCTTGGCGAGGCGTTGGATGCGCGGCAGATGCCAGGCGGAACTCACCAAGGCCACCCGCGTCCAGCCCTTGCGCTCCTTCAGTGCCCGGAAGGCAGCAACCTCCTCCCTGGTCACCCGGCACGGCGTCTCGACCACCAAGATCGCGCTCTCCGGCACACCCACCGAAAGCCACAGACTGCGCGCCTCAGCGCCGAGATTGCGTGGGCCTGCGGGATCGTCTTCGGACACGCCGCTGGCCACCAGAACCCGCGCCAAACCGGCATGATAGAGGCGCACCGCTGCCATCACCCGGTCGCCACTGCAGGCCAGTTGCGGCCGCCCAAAAGAATCCACTTCGGTGGCCCCGCCAAAGACGCATGCCGCGTCAAAAGCCGCCGAGGGCGTCTCCCCCAGATTGGGCACCTCCGCCTCCAGACGCCGCATCAGGGCGTGGCCTACGTGGATATTGCCTGCAACGGTGTAGCCGATGGTGAGCAGCACCAAGGGCAACGCCTCCCTCGAACGTCCTGCGCCCCCAAGTTTTCCTCCGCGCCGCCACGCAAACACGCTGGCCGCGAGCAAACCCAACCAGAGAAGGCCAGCGGGCATCATTAAAAAACCGGCCGTCTTTTGAAACATCAGTGCGGGAGTCATCATAAAAAAACACCCCCACTCTCGAGTCTGCAAAGCGGGGCAGTGCGTCTAGAATCGCACCCCGTGCCCGAGCAGGAAGGGGAAACAAACCATACGTCCCCAAAAAAAGGTCCCTGCTGTCTCCAGTAGGCAACGTCTTCCCGACTCCCGTTGGAAGGCCGGAATGATCCACTAATGACGCAGCGCTTCACAGATGCTGGTTGTCACTCTCCCTCCTCTGTTAGGTCAGCGGGTAAAACTCTGAATAACCCTTTCATCGGCTTTCTTACGCGAGCACCTCCCGGACCACCCGGGCCGGTTCCACCCCGGTCAGCCTGAAATCCAGCCCCTGAAACCGGTAGCCGAAGCGCTCGTGCTCTACCCCCAACTGGTGCAAAATCGTGGCGTGTAAGTCCCGCACCTGCACCGGATTCTCCGCCACATTGTAGCTGAAGTCGTCGGTCGCCCCGTAGGTAAACCCGCTTTTGACACCGCCGCCGGCCAACCACATCGTAAAACAGCGCGGATGATGGTCTCGCCCCGCCTCCGGACTGTCCCACTTACCCTGGCCAGCCACGCCGCGCCCAAACTCCCCGCCCCAAACCACCAGAGTGTCTTCGAGTAAACCGCGCCGCTTCAAGTCCAAGACCAACGCCGCACTGGCCTGGTCGGTGTCCCGGCAGCGGGCCGTGCACCAGGACGTCAGCCGGCTGTGGTGGTCCCAGTCCGGGTGCACCAACTGGACAAAACGCACCCCTCGCTCCACCAGGCGCCGCGCCAAAATGCAGTTGGCTGCGTAGCTTCCCGGCCGACGTGAATCCGGCCCGTAAAGCTCGAACACCTCCTCTGGTTCCCCGGAAAGATCGGTCAACTCGGGCACGCTGCTCTGCATCCGGAACGCCATCTCGTACTGCCGGATGCGCGTGGCAATCTCAGGATCCCCCTTCTCCTGCAAATGCTGGGCGTTAAGTTCGCCCAACCCATCGAGCAGGTCCCGCCTGAGCGCGCGCGGCATGCCTTCGGGATCCCGCAGATAGAGGACCGGTTCCTTGGCGTTGCGCAGCTTTACCCCCTGGTAGCGCGAGGGAAGGAACCCACTCCCCCAGTAGTGGTCGTAGAGGGGTTGGTCGCTGGGGCGCTGCATCTTGGAGATGAGCACCAGGTACTCCGGCAGGTTGCGGTTCGTGCTGCCCAGTCCGTAACTGACCCAAGCGCCAATGCTCGGCCGTCCGGCAATCTGGTTGCCAGTGAGCAGCTTGGTCATCGCCGGCGCGTGGTTGATCTCCTCGGTGCACATCGACTTGATGAAACAAAGCTCGTCAGCCACCCCCGCCGTGTGTGGAAGCCACTCCCCCACGGTCGCACCGCCCTTGGAACGGTAAAACCGCGTAGCCGCCGGCTTCACCAACTGCTTTTGGTTGGCCGTCATGGTGGTGAGCCGCTGCCCTTTGCGCACCGACTCCGGCAGCTCCGTGCCCGCCCACTTGTGCAAGTCTGGCTTCTGGTCGAAAAGCTCGATCTGCGAGGGGCCTCCGGACTGCGTCAGGAAAATCACACTTTTCGCTTTGGGCTGAAAATGGGGCAGGTCCGCGATCCCAAGCTGTGGGGGCGTCTCCCCTCCCTGCACGGCAGCGGCGCCACCTGCCTCACGGCCCAGCGCGCCGAGCGCCATCGCCCCCAGCGAAAGACCGGTGCACCGGTCCACAAAATAACGGCGGCTGATAGCGAGTGGGTCATTCATGGGAGAGTGTTTCATCAAGGTTGAGCAACAGACTGGCCACGACAGAATAGGCGGCCGTTTCCACGCAGAGCGCCTCGGGCGGCAAGGGCGCCTGGCCGCTTTGCAACAGCGTTTTTGCATCGGCTGGCGCGGACGTGTAGTGGTCGAGCGCCTTCTGCAGAGCGCGCTCGAGCACGGGCCACTCCGTTGCGCGGGGAGCACGTGAGAGCACTACAAGACTGAGCCATTCCAAACGCCCCCGGGCGCCGGCGCCGCCCAGCTCCAATGCCCGCGCTCCCAGCACACGAGACGCTTCACGGAAGGTCTCGTCGTTGAGAAGCGTCAACGCCTGGAGCGGGGTGTTGGTGCGGAGGGAGCGCACCTCGCAGACCCGCCGCTGCGCGTTATCAAACAGAAACGTAGGCGCAATGGCCCGCCTCCAAAAGGCATACAGCGTACGCCGATACTGGGCGGGGCCGAGGCTTGGCTCATACT
>CAMCIN010000308.1 GCA_945874745.1 Akkermansia muciniphila
AATTAAAACCGTAATCCTCTGCGCGCGCTGGGTGACCATCCTGAGAACCGAGTCTCTGAAAGCGCACAAAAGTACGGAAAGGCAATCGACAAAAACGGCCGACACTATCGCACAAAGGGAGGCCTTTCTGGCGGGAAGTCTGGAACAAATGATCCGAGAGCTCAACCAACTTGGCAAGCGCGTCATACTGCTTTACCCTATCCCAGAGATTGGCGTGAACGTGCCCCAGCTTGTTGCTTCAAAGATCTTGCACCCTCAAAAGGTTTTTGAAACGCCGAGTTACGATGAGTGTTTAGACAGACAGGAGCCGATCTTTCGTATTTTCGATCGCCTCGCAGCTCAGCCTGGCCTGCTCCGCTTGCGCCCACATCGGTATTTTATCGAAAAAGAAAAGGTGGTTTTTGAAGAAGGCCGACGCCCTTTCTATCATGATGACCACCACCTCAGTCTGACCGGATCACAAAGACTGGTACCCCTTTTCGAGCAAATCCTTTCTGGCACGGCTGTTGATTCCCCGTCAGAAGTATCCCACACAACTTCAGTAGAGTAGTCCGCCTGCCTGAGGAAGTCCCAGATCTCCCGGATTGATATGCCCCCACAGCCCAGTGCCGATCAGCGCCTCCCAGTGGCCCTCACTCTTTCAATCATGACATCTTGGCCCGCCAATTCCGGCAAACGCGCGATCTATTTTCAAATAGTCTTTCAACCGTGGCGGCGGAAAATCATCTCTTCGCCCCCATTGCTGCACGGGGAGAACCAGAGAAAGACTCGCCGTCATGCTTCCCCAACTGATATCCACCATGCCCGAATTTGAACATTGTGGCGTCCCTCGAAATACCAATTGATTCAGCCGACTCTCTGGCGCCTGACGCCAAAGGCACACCTCTCTCGTCCACGCCCCGGCCCCTTTATTGGGATGGTTTCCCTCCTTCGCTCATGGAAAGGCCACACGGTGTTTTTTGAAGCCATCCCCGACCTTGCCCAGCGTGGCTCCACGGCGAATTTTGTCGTGCTCGGTGGAGACTCCTCCATCAACGTATATCGGAAACGGCCATCGCACACGGCGTCAACGGCCTCGTTCATTTCACCGGCCACAGAGACGACATCTCCGAAATACCGCAGTCCCTCGACCTTCTTGCTATTCCGTCGATTGCTCACGAGGGCATTCCACGAATTGGGTTGCAGGTGCTCGCCTGCGGCACTCCGGCTATCGGCAGCAACGTGGGAGGCATTCCCGAAATCCTCACCGACAACCGGACAGGCCGGATTTTCGCCCTCAGAGATCCTCTTGACCTTGCGAAAACCATCAAATATTCTTCCTGCGAAACTTCCGGAGCATTTCAAAATGCTGCAGGGTATCGGGTCTTTATGAGGTGCAGCCATCTTGCCTACCTCGTGAAGCCCAGAAAGGCCTCACTGCGCTCCCAGTGCGGTCCGTGAGCACCGCACGCCCGATGAGTTTCGTGACGGCCTTTGCTTCAGTTATTTCTCAGATTTGGTACAAAGTGTATTTGCACATCCCGACAAGCCCCGCGAGTTCGTTTTCCAGGAATCCGATTTGTGAAACGTGACTAAAGCGTAGAAGCCATGACCGCAAGACTGCTTGCCTTCTATCACAGCCACCTCCCTGATCTTTTCGTCGGATCCTACGCCTCAACTGTCCGTTGATTCCGTGAATATTGCGCTGATCCGTCGTCGTTTCACCCCAGTAGGCGGAGGAGAGCTCTACCTCCAGCGACTGATTGATTCACTACTCACGGAAAACCACACAATTGAACTGCTCTCTGAGACATGGACAGCACAGGAGTCGGAAGGCATCCGCTATCATTTCATCCCGGGCGCAACGTCCCGAGCCCGCCGGGCGGTCTCCTTCGCGGAGGGCGTCGCACAGCTTCTGCCCACCCTCAAAACCGACTGCGTCTTCAGCCTCGAACGCACATTCAAGCAGGACATCTACCGCGCCGGCGACGGCGTACACCGCGTCTGGCTCGAACGGCAGAAAGCGTTTGCCCCTTTTTGGCGCAAACCTTTCTGCGGCAGGGGCGCGCATCACCGCAATCTTTTGGCACTGGAACGACAAACGATCCACCCCGCGAACACCAAGTTTATCATCGCAAACTCCGACATGGTCCGCGACGAGATCGTAAACCTCTTCCCCTTTCCTGCAGAGCGCGTGCGAGTCATTCCAAACGGCGTAAATCTCGAGAGATTCCGCACCGTGGATCGCCACCGGGCACGGGCCCAATTCGGTTTGACTCCCTCGGATTTCACGCTGCTTTTTGTAGGCTCAGGATGGGAAAGAAAAGGGCTTAAGTACACCCTCCAACTGTTAAAAGATCTCCAGTCGTCCGCCTCTCGGTTTCCCGAGCCTTTCCGATCGGTGAAGCTGCTTGTCGTCGGGAAGGGCAATGCCCCCCTCCTCGGGAATCCCCACACAATTTATACGGGGCCGATTGGCGAGGTGGAGTTGGCCTACGCAGCTGCCAATCTCCTCGCCTTCCTTCCAATTTACGAACCCGCCGCCAATGTTGTCACCGAGGCTCTAGCGGCAAGGCTCCCGGTGTTGACCAGTGCGCAGAACGGCGCCGCCGAGTGGATTAAAGATGCCCGGAATGGCGAGGTTGTGGATTCCCCCAAAAACCGTGCCGCCACTCTCGAAGCAGCCCTACGCCTCATGCACGCTGACGCACCGCCTGCACCGGCTGATTCACTGTCGATGGACCGCAACGTGGCCGACACGCTGTCGCTGATCCAACAAATTTGACGACCGCCCTCAATGAAGATCACCTTTGGGATCATCACACTCAATGAAGAGGACAACATCGAGCGTTGCTTGAACTCAATCCAAGCCGTCGCGGATGAAATTCTGGTGGTTGACTCTGGAAGCACCGACGGAACGCGGGGGATCGCCAGAGCGCACGGCGTTTCCTGGCACCACGTGCCTTGGAAAGGCTACGTCGGGCAGAAAAACCATGTCCTTTCACTTGCTTCGCACGAGTGGGTGTTCAGCATCGACGCGGACGAGGCACTTTCCGGAAAGCTCCTCGCCGAAATCGCCCAACTCAAGGCTCATCCCGTGCCTGACGGCATTAGCGGGTACTCCATGCCGAGATGCGTGTTGTACGAAAATCGCTGGATTCGCCACGGCGACTGGTATCCCGACCGGTTGGTGCGGCTTTTCCGCAAAACGCGCGCCCGCTTTGCTGGTGGCAGGGTCCACGAGCGGCTTGAACTGGAGGGCAAAACCACGTTGCTCTCCGGAGATATCGAACACTATTCCTTTAAAGACCGTCGCGACCACGCGGAACGGTGCCGGCGCTACGCCAGGCTCTGGGCGGAGGACAAACATGCGGCCAGAAGGACAGCATACTGGTTCTCACCCCAGTTGCATGCCGGCTTCCGGTGGGTGCGCAACTACATCCTCCGGGCGGGCTTTCTGGACGGCCCCCAAGGCTGGCACATCGCGAAAATGTGCGCTGGTGAGGTGTTTATGAAATACAAAATCCTGAGGAGTTTAACGAAACAAGCATTCCCAACGTACACGAAAGCAGGCATGCAATGACGTTGCTCTCGGTCATGCCGGAACGGATTCATGGGGAGGTCTTACGGGCGGCCATATTGTAACTCACAATGAAACAAGCGTCTAAAGCCCGCCCCCGTGCGGTACCCGGCTACTGCAGCTTTTGACTCAGATAAATTGCACGTTTCATTTTACGCTGTAGCCGCGGGAATATGCTAAGGGCCAGCTTTTCGAGCAACCGGGGCAACCCTCCTCCGAAATAAAAGTTTTCTGCTCCCGTGATTCGCCGGACTTCGAAGCCGGCTTGATCTAGGTAGCCTCTCACCTCGGCCACGCGATACCATTTGTCGTCCACAGGTTGGTAGGCCTTCCGGTTACCCAGGTACCACTCGTAGCGCAACCAGTCACGGTTGGGAACGGTCATGAGCAGCCAACCGCCGGGTTTGAGCACCCGTTTGATCTGCGTGAGCGCCAGCACAGGATCTGCAAGATGCTCCAGCACCTCAGTCATGACAACAACGTCGAACTGGGCGTCCGCGTAGGCTAGGTTGTCTGCGTCCCCCGTCTGAAAGTGGCCGCTCGGGACATGTTGCCGCGCGAGGTCGACAAGCTTGGGAGAGATGTCCATTCCGTGCAGGATGGCATTCGGGCAAAGCCTGTGGATTTCCGCCAGTTGCAGCCCCTGACCGCAACCAATGTCAAGCACGCCCCCCCCCGAGGTTGTTTTCGGTGCAATCAACGAAGCGCACAGGCGGTAAAACTTTGGCGACATCGCGAGTACCTCGGCGATCTTATCGTAACCGTCGGCAATTTCGCTTTTGGTAAGGAGGGCGGACATGGTGTGTGAGAACCCGATTTGTTATTAACCCCTAGCCTCGCGATAGA
>CAMCIN010000309.1 GCA_945874745.1 Akkermansia muciniphila
GGAGAGCACCCTGAGGCTCAGTCCGAGGCGGCAGGTTTCTTTGCCGTTCTCGAGGTCGCTGATAAATCTAATACCCGTGCCGCTGACCAAGGCTAACTCGGGCTGTTTCAGCCTGAGTTGACGCCGCCGCTTTTTAATGAGCTCACCTAAGTCTTTGGCGGAAAGGATTGCGTGTGTTTTCATTCCCTTTCGGGAAAATAAATGGGGATTCCTAAAATTCAATCGCAATCCTCCCGAACGGTAATAATTACCAAACAAGTTGCCCTTGCTTAGCTTCCATTCCCGATAAGGAACAGTTTGTCTTGGACACCCAAATCTTCTGCGTCGCCCCTTAACGAATCAGTAATCGTTCAAAAGATCTCGGTTACGGAGAGACAACGGGTTCCCTGGCTTTCAGCTCTGCCAAATTGGGAAGGATGTCCCAGAACCGAACCGCCTCTTCCTTGCGCATGTTCTGGTTGTAGTGCGTGTGCAGCATGTTTGTCCCCCGGTGCCCGAGCTCGTAGGCAGTCTTCAGCGCGTCCTGGTGGATCTTATGGTGGGCGGAGGCGAGCGGAAGTCGTGCCTCTTTATCATGCCGTCGTTCGCGCCGTTACCACATGGGTCTTGCCGATTTGTCAGTTTAAGTGTCACTTTCAAATATGGGCTCTCCTTCCACTCATCCAAGTCCCGAAGAACTTGTTGGCGAGGAATGGGCGGCTTGGTATCGGTTGACTCCGATCCAGCGCTGGCGGGAGAGTGGGACCTTGTGGCAGACCTATCTCACCCTAGGAGGCTCCCTTGATCCCGAACCCGATACTCAAAGTCCTTTCTTCGATGGCGGCGCACAAGGTCCGTTGCCTGCTGATGGGCGGTCAGGCTTGCGTATTTTACGGAGCGGCAGAATTCAGTAGGGACTCTAATTTCGCCATTCTGGCGGAGGCTGAAAACTTGGAGAGGTTACGAGGAGCGCTCACGGAGCTCCGGGCAGGCGTCATTGCGGTGCCGCCTTTCGATGTGGCGTACCTTGAGAAAGGGCACGCAGTGCATTTCAGATGCCGACACCCGGAGTGCGATGGGTTGCGTGTGGATGTGATGTCTGTGATGAGGGGCGTCGATCCGTTCGAGTTGATCTGGCAGAGGCGTACGACAATCGAGTTGCCGGATGGGACAGTCTGTGACCTGCTTTCGATTGCGGATCTTGTGAGGGCGAAAAAGACACAGCGGGACAAGGACTGGCCGATGATCCGCCGCCTTTTGGAAGCCGATTTCTTCAACAACCGGGACCAGCTGCCAGATCCTGCAAGAGTGCTGTTTTGGCTGAGGGAACTTCGTACGCCTGAGCTGTTGGTTTCTCTTTGCAACGATTTCCGAGAACTTGCGATTGGGGCCCAAGGACAACGGTCCCTCCTTGGGCTGGCTCTGGATGGAAGGGTTGATGCGGTAGAGGAGGCTTTGTTTTTGGAGGAACTCGAGGAGCGCCGCAGGGATCGGGAATATTGGGCCCCTCTCAAACGTGAGTTGGAGACGCTTAGGCGCCAGCTAGCGCTATCCAAAGCCGAGTGATTTCCTCCGAAGGGCCCCTGTGCCATGAGCACCGACGCCGGACTCAAACCGGTGTCACGCTATGACATAAAACTGGTCCCGCTTTGGCCTATGGCCGGGGTGAACCAAGTCAATGTCCAGCCGTAGGCGGCAGGATGCCCCAGAACCGAACCGCCTCTTCCTTGCTGCGGGGAGGGCCCAAGTCCGCGAAGTCATGCGGAGTAAATGCCCAACCACTTCCCTTCTCGGCCACGCGGGGGAGCAACTGCTTGGGGAGTTTGCGACCAGCGGCATTTCGGCCAGACGGTTTACACAACTCGCAGGAGTCAATCCGGTCACCTTTCATTCCTGGGTTCAAATGCAACGGGCCCTCGGATCTGAAACTCCCGTCCGGAGTGAGGGAAGTCCCGCGTCTTTCATGGAAGCAGTCTAGGGTTGTCCGCCGGCAGTGCAGTCGTGTTTGGATGCACCGCTATGAAGCCTTCCGCCCAGCTCTGTCCGTGACCTCATTCACGCCTCATTTGGCTTGCATAAAGCTAGTTGACGCGCTGCTTCGACGTTTTGAATGTCAGACCGCCGGAGGTGCTCACTTGATCCCCTCCAGAGCAAGCTCTCCGCTCGAGAGGTTCCAGGAAAATGTGGCCACACGGCCGGGGCCGTTCCCGCCCTCTTCCGCGAACTCCAAGGGAACCAGCAACTTGTCCCCCCGCCATTTCAGGTCGTCCTCGGAAATGTAAGACATGTAAGGGTCGGCCTTGAACTTCCGCTTGGCAACCAACTCCAGCAGGCTGTCCCGATGGATGACACGGGTTCCAGATCCGTGCGTCCAAACCAAAAGACAGGCCGTTCCCCGCCGAGTTGCCTGGGGTATCGCAGCGGCCTCCTTCGAAGGATGCCAGACCACGCTCTTGGGGTTCCCCCAAAAACGTCCCTCCCGCAAATCCGAATCCAGACCGAGCAGCTCCTCGGATCGGCTCTGGACGTCCACGAGGCAGGGCATCCCGAGCCGGTCATAGATGATCCACCGCCTGTTTGGACTGAGCGATACGGCTTCTGGATGTTCGATGCGCTTTCCGGCCGCCACCTGCAGAAGCGCGACGCCGCGGTAGCACTCGCCCGTGTAGCCTTCTCCCTCTTTTACCGCGGCCGTCTTCAGCCGCCCGATGAACGACTCCAGCTTGTCTGTAGGGACTTGCCACCAGCGGCTACCGACACCGTGCGCGGCAACCCTGCGGGTGGTGTTTCCGGCGTCGTTGAGTAACCCCAGCATGACTGCGGGAAGCCGGGGATCCAGCGAGTACTCGAGCTTCCTGAGCGCCTCGAGCCGCCGGTCCGGATCCTTGGACTTCAGCCTCGCGAGACAGGCATTCACATCGATGACTTCGCCGCGGGGAGAGGTTGCCAGTTCTCCTCCCTGGGCAGGAGGCGTCGGCGAAGAGGGCCTGTCCTGCCGGAGTGACTGGGGCGCAAGTCGCAGCTCCTGGATGCGTTCCCGGGTCAGGCGCTCACCCAAGCCTGCGCGGGCGGAGGGGGCAGTCTTTGCAATGGCTTCGTAAGCGGACTTCAACCATTCGCGCTGCTGTTCGCGGATTTGGGACTGGCCGGCCGGAGGCAGCTGTCTGCGAATGGCGGAGTACAAGGCCGAGAGCTCTTTGTCCGCGGCCTTGAACTGCGGGTCCCGGAGCATTTCCTGGTAAAGGGCCTCGGATTGCGCGGGCGAAAGGGCGGCATTCAAGGGGGCCGCCGCGAGCGAGAGTGCGAGCAGCGGAAGGAGTCTTAAAGAGAGCCGGAGCCGGGTGTGAAACGGAGGAGTGGAACGGTCTAGGGTGGGCATATGGAAAGGCAGGGCAATTTCGGACACCGGATGAAGAAAGTTGTATTGCAGGAAAGTAAGGCTTCCACAGCAGTCGCACAGCCTGAGGAAAACAAGGTGCCGAGGGATTCCTCACGGAGAGGGGGTGGCAAAGTTGGCAGATCTGCTGAGGTGTGCGCCGCGGGCGGTGGGCGGCAATTCGCATGCCCAACAGGGACTCAAGGACCGCGTGCCGGATCGTTGGTTTACAGCACGCGCATTTAGAGTAAATCGTCAAATCCTGTAGTGTCAACATCCCTAAGAGCTTCCCGAATTACTGCTCCGCGGATATGCCCTCTGCAATGTTCGACAAGCACTTGAAAGACGGCTTCCAATTGGATGAAGTCAGATTCCAGCGAATGGTTCGCCCTTTTATGAAATCTGATGTACCTCAAACCGTTTTCAGTAAACGTCATTTCTAAAATCCACGCCTTGTCTGGATAACAGTACTTGGAAAACGTACAAGTGTGACTGCCTCTTTCAGCTGTCCAGAGCAAGAGCTGTTCGGATTTTTGCTTCAACTGGTAAATTAAATCGGGTTCAGCCCGTTTTCGCGCGATAGCTTCTGAAACTTGCAAGGCAATCTCGCATCTCTTGACGTAGAGATCGGGAAAGCTCGCGGCGAAGCTAAAAACGTATACCCCGTGACGAGGTAAGCCGGAGTTGCAAAAGGAAGCGCCGCAATAAAGGTTCAGTTGTTTCCATGAGTCACTGTTTTCAAAAAGTTGCTTTAATATATCAGCATCCCTCTCGCCTTTAGAGGGGTTTCTCAAGAATACATTTAAATCTGTTCTTTCCTTCATTTGAAAAACGGCGGTTTTCTTCCAGTCAACGGAACTGGGATAATCCTCCAAGCCTCCCTCCAAGTTCGGGAAAAATGTAAAATATTCTCGCCGCTGATATTCCAATTCCTCCGCGCTGTAGAAACCTCCATCTCGGATGACGCACTCGGTTTTGAGTCTCTTCAGAAGGTAAGCAAGCCAAGGATTCGGCCGGCCCCCAGGGTGG
>CAMCIN010000310.1 GCA_945874745.1 Akkermansia muciniphila
CCTTCCACTGCGGCTTCCCTCACTCCGAGGCCGGAGGCTTGCTGCCGGTGGGCAAAGGTGACCAACAGGATACTGTTGGAGACTGAAACGCCCACGGCCATGATGGCCCCCATGAAACTCTGAAGGTTGAGCGTTGTATGGGAAACCCACAGCGCGCACACCACCCCCGCCAGCACCGCCGGCACCGTGCCAAGCACGATGAAAGAAAGCCGCAGACTCTGGAAGTTGGCCGTAAGCAGCAGCAAAATCACAGCCACCGCCGCCACGAGCCCAGAACGCAAACCCGCTTCTAGCTCGCGCAGCGGCTGGACCTGTCCCCGGACCACAACGCTCGTGCCGGGCGGCGTTCCCAGTTCCTTGAGCGCCGCGTCCACCAAGCGGGCCGCCGTGCCCAGATCGCTGCCGTGGATGTTGGCCGTCACCGAAATGGTGCGCGCCATGTTGTAGCGGTCGTACTCCCCCACGACACTTCCCTCGGTGACCTTTGCGAAGCTCCGCAGCAGAGCCGTCCGGCCGCCGGTGGAGGAGATGGGAAGGTTGAGCAGGTCCTCGGCGCCCTGCATCCGGGCCTGCGGCACCTGGACCTGCAGGCTGTAACTCACCCCGGTTTTGGCGTCGGCCCAGTAGTTCGGCACCGTGAAACGGCTGCTCGCGGTGGCGGCTACCAGACTCCGGGTGGCGTCTACCATCCGGATGCCGAGCAGGCCGGCCCGCTCGCGGTCGACGTTCACCTCGAGGCTGGGGTAGTCCAGCGTCTGAGAGATGTGTACATCCCGCAGCACACCAAGGGAGCCGAGCTTTTCCCGCACCTTCTCCGCGTGGAGGCGCGTGGCGGAAAAGTCCTTGCCGCTGACGGCCACTTCGATGGGGGTGTTGGAGCCCAGCGACATGATCCGGTTGACGATGTCGGCCGGCTCAAACGAAAGGCGCACATCGGGCAGATCCCTCTGAAGACGGGCCCGAAGCTTTTCCCGCAGTCCAGCCACCGCCACGGAGGTGCCTTGCTTGAGCTGGATTTGAAGCACCCCCTCCTCGGGACCGCTGTTCCACTGGTGGATCAGGTTCACCGGATAGTTGGAGGGGTGCACTCCGATGAGCCCCATGGTGATCGCCACCTGGTCCGCACCCGCTTCCTCGCCCACCTTGGCAAGAATCTGCAGCGCGATTTTTTCGGTTGCCTCCAGCGGCGTTCCACTCGGAGCACGGAACCGTAACTGGATTTGGCCGGCGTCCACTTGCGGGAAAATTTCGGAACCCAGCCTGGGTGCGAGTTGCCAGATCACCAGCCCGGCGGCGGCAAAATACGCGGGCACGAGAAGGAACCGGACTGCCAGCAAACCGCGCGTGAGGACGGTGAAGGGAGTAGAGGCAGGAAGGCTCTTCCGCGGGTGAGGCCGCCGTCTCGCCCACCACACACTCAGCACCGGAAGAAGCGTGCTGGAGAGCAGGTAGGAGGCAAACATGCTGAAGCCAACCGAGAGTGCCAGGGGCGCAAAAAGCGCGCGCGCCGCGCCTTTCATGAAAAACGAGGGCACAAACACGGCGATCAGACACAACATGGCGAGCAGCCGGGGCAGAGCTGTTTCGGTGGTTGCATCGAGCACGGAACGCGCCACGCCCGCGCCGCGCTGCTGGTGGGCGTGAATGTTTTCCATCGCGACGGTGGCCTCGTCGACGAGGATGCCCACGGCGAGGGCGAGCCCGCCCAGGGTCATGAGGTTGACGGTCTCGCCGGTAAGCCAGAGCGCGAAAAACGCCGCGGCGATGCTCAGGGGAATGTTGACCACCACGATGAAAGCGCTCCTGAGGTCGTGCAGAAACAACAGCACCATCAGGCCAGTCAAAGCCGCCCCCAAAAGCCCCTCCTTAAGCAGGTCGCGGATGGCCCGCTCAATCCACGGGCTCTGGTCGAACTCGAAGGAAACCTGGATGTCCTCGGGACAGGCGGCCTTGAACTTCGGGAGGTTGGCCTTCACCAACTCCACCACGCGCAGGGTGGAGGCATCGCTGCGCTTGGTGACCGGCATGTAAACGGTCCGCCGCCCGTTGACGAGGGCGATGCTGGTGGAAATGTCGCTGCCGTCGCTGACCTCTGCGACGTCCCGCAGCATCACGTGCCCCCCGGGCGTGACCCGCAGAGGGACGGCCGCGAGGTCCTGGATGTTTTTGACCACCGCGTTGGTCGGCACGATGGGATAACTGCCCGCCAGCGCGATGTTCCCGCTCGGACTGATCGTGTTCGCCCCGGCCATGGCCGTGACAATTTCGTCCGGCGACATGCCGTAGGCGCGCAGACGGTCGGGCTTTAAGGTGACCAGAATCGTGCGCGCGCTGCCTCCAAAGGGAGGCGGCGCGGAGACGCCCGGCAGCGTGGCAAACAGCGGACGGACCATGTTAAGCGCGGCGTCCTGCATCTGGCCGACAGTGCGGTTGGGGTTGGTCGTAGAGAACACGAGGTTCCCCACGGGCACGCTGCCCGAATCAAACCGCGTGACAAAGGGCCCCGGTGTTCCGGGCGGCATGAAGGTGCGCGCCCGGTTGACGTAGGCCACGGTCTCAGCCATCGCGTTGCTCATGTCCGTGCCCGGGTGGAACTGGAGCTTCATGATGGAAGCGCCCTGGATGGACTTGGATTCGACGTGTTCGATCCCCGTGATGTACAGGAAGTGATACTCGTAATAGTAGGTGAGGTACCCTTCCATCTGGAGCGGATCCATCCCGCCGTAGGGCTGCGCCACGTAAATGGTAGGCACGCCAAGGGAGGGAAACACATCCCGGGCCATGCGCTCTGAAGCAAGCCACGCCCCCAGAAGCAGGGCGATCACCGCGACAAGCACCGTCCACGGACGCCGGAGTGCCGAGCGGGTCAGCGAAAATTCGGACATAAACTGGGGATGCAAAAGGGTGGCAGCAGGCATTCCAGTGGATTCCAGAAAACCGATGCGTGCCGGTGTGTATGCGAGAAAACCGGCCGAAGCACGATTAATTGGGCGAGTGAGATAACAAATGACGGCAGCCGGTTCGACGCGGTGAGACCATCCAGTGGCTCGCCCGGGGCGCCTCCCCCCCGCGACCTCGCCTGTCGGAGGGCTCAAATCCAGCGTTGGGGGTTTCTAGCTTTTGCGGAATGATCCGCCACACAATCTACGCAAACTTGCGTCTCGATGCAGTCCGTGCAGTTCCTATTAGCCTCGGGCATCTCCAACAAAAGAATGCAGTTGAAACTTTCCCTGCATTCGAATCTTATGAGAATGATTCTTATAACTTTATATGTTAAAGCCCCTCAGCCTGTCTGTCGTTGCGAATCTGGATTCACTTGTCTTTGGAAAACACCCACGTGCGGCAGGCAGAAACTTCGTGCTCTCCGCGCTGCTCCTCGGGGGGCTTTCAAGCCGGCTACAAGCGGCATCTGATTTCGGAATACCCTCCGGAACGCGGGTTGTCGTCGGTTCGATTGAACTGACCGTGCCGGAGGCTGAGCCCGAAATTCCTCTTCCGCAGGCTGTCAAAGAACGCACCTCGACAAGCCGCAAATTCAGCCACCAAGACGTGGCAAAAGCGCAGCTTGGCTCGCGTCCTACCGATTCTCTGACACTCTGGGGAGATTTGTCGGGTTCTTCAACCTCGGCGAAAGACGTTCTTTCGCTGGGAGTACAATCCGGGGGAGGCACCACAGCCTTGGATCAAACTTTTAGGACAGGGCCCCCGCATCCCTTTTCGGTTGGCGCCGAGGTGGGTATTCTTTCCTTCTTCAGCGGCTCAGTCGCATGGCGTTTTTCTGATCACTTCGGCCTCCGGGGAGGATTCAACAGGTTCGGTTACAAAACCTCTGAGGACCTAGATGATGTCAGCTATTCCTTAAAATTGAAGATGCAGTCCCAGCCTCTGCTTCTAGACGTCCATCCCTGGTCGGAGCTGTCTTTCCGTTTAAGTTTTGGCGTTTTGTTCAACCAGAACCAATTTTCCGCTTCCGCGAACCCCACCGCCGATGTGGAGATCGGAAATACCACCTACACCCCGGCCCAGGTGGGTTCTCTCAATCTTTCTATCAAACAGCGTGCGGTGAGTCCCTATCTCGGCATGGGAGGTAATCTATTCTACTTTGACAGCAACCACCAGTGGGCTTTCACGCATGAGGTCGGCGTCGCCTGGACTGGCAAGCCTAAGGTGAGCCTGTCGGCGTCGGGAGCGGTTCCGCAGGCAGACCTCGAGAATGAAAGGCACAAGATCGCAGACGACATTTCCAAGCTGGTCATCCTTCCAATCATCAAGTTTGGGATCAATTACTCATTCTAGTATCCCGAATCAGCC
>CAMCIN010000311.1 GCA_945874745.1 Akkermansia muciniphila
CGCCGGAAATCGTCGGCCAGGAACATTACGACGTGGCCCGCGGTGTGCAGAAGGTGCTCCAACGCTACAAGGATCTTCAGGACATCATCGCGATTCTGGGCATGGACGAGCTCTCCCCCGAGGACAAGCTGACCGTGTTCCGCGCGAGAAAGATCCAGCGGTTTCTTTCCCAGCCGTTCCATGTCGCGGAAGTCTTCACGGGTACGCCCGGGCAATACGTTCCAATTTCCGAGACGATTCGCGGCTTCCGCGAGATCCTAGACGGCAAGCACGACAGCGTTGGGGAGTCGGAGTTTTACATGAAGGGCGGCATCGACATGGTGACTGCCTAGCAGGCCTCTGCGTCAGCCTACCCGTCCGGCGTAATGGACGGGAGGGCCCGCAGAGCCAGATGACCTTATTGACCGATGGCTGCAACACTCAAATTAGAGATCATCACCCCCGAGGAGGTGGCTTATCGGGATGATGTCGAGATGGTATTGGTTCCCGCTGAGTTGGGGGACATGGGCGTTTACCCGATGCACGTCCCTTTGATGACGAGGATCCTCCCCGGGGAGCTCATCGTGACCAAGGGGGGCGAGCAAATCCACCTTGCCATCGGAGAGGGCTTTGCGGAGATCACGCAGACGAACGTACGGATCCTCGTGGACATGGCCATTGAAGAGCGGCACATCGACGAGACGGCCGCGGAGGCGGCGATCGAACGGGCCCAGCAGGCGATCCGAGAGGGTCTGCTTGCCAACCAGGAAGTAGCTACAGCGCAGATTGCTTTGATGAAGTCTCTGGCCCAGTTGAAGGTGCGTCGCAGGCGTTACCTGCCGACCCAAGGGTAGTTCCTTACTTGCCGGTTCGTAAAACGCGCGGGGCGCTTTGTGCGTCCCGCGCTTTTTTATTTCTGCCTCTGGAGCAGGTGCTCCAGGGTGGCTTGCCTGGCCCGGTCTGCTGCATACCGCTCTGCGATTGCCTTCCGGGGGCGGAGGGGTGCGAGAACGGGAAGGGGCTCTATTGGCAGGCCCAGTTTCTCCATCGCGAAAACCGCTGCACCGCGGATTGACGCTTCGGGCTCAGGGTTGGGGTAGAGGGGCTGGTTGAGGATGTCGGCGAGCCTTTGGAGTGCGGAGTGGGAGTGTTGTATTCCGCCGGAAACAAAGTATTTGGGCTGGGTGGCAGTTTGGCTGGTGAGGGACTCTGCGATTTGAGCAATCCGGTGGTAGGTGGCTTCCGTGATGGCTTGGAGCAGGTCGATCGCCGTGGTGGATTGGCTGATGCCGAGGATTGCACCGCGCAGGTCCTCGTTCCATGTGGGGGCGCGCTCGGCTGTCCAGAAGGGAAGGACGGTGAGCCCGTGGTCTGGCGTCGGCCGTGTCGCAAGCTCCGCTTCCAGCGCCTGTGGGTCGCCCGTGTTCAGTTCCTTCAGGCACCAGGCGCGCAGGTTGCCAGCGTTGCTGACGGCTCCCCCGACAAGGAAGCGTTGGGAGTCCACCCGGTAACAGAACAGGCCGGTGGGGGCCTTTGCGACGGACCCCGCGCGCATGATCCGGAGGGCAGCGCTCGTGCCGACGTTTATGGCGGCCAGTCCGGGCCTGGTGCAGTCCGAGCCCAGATTGGAGGCAGCTCCGTCGCCGATGGCTGGAAACCAGGGGACACCCGACAACTCTGGAAACTCCGAGGCAAGGGCGCCGGTTGCGAGGACGGGTTCGTCGGAAAGTTCCGGGAGTTGTGAGAGCTTTAGTTCGCAGTGGTCGAGGAGTGCATCATCCCAGCGGAGTTTGCTTGGGTTGAAGAGGCCCGTGCCGGTTGCCATGCCTAGGGCGCAGCGGTGGGCCCCGGTGAGCTGCTGCTGAAGCCATTCGGCTGGGGACATCCAGCGCTTCACTTTCCGGAAAAGGGGTGCCTGTGTGCGGCGGAGCCAGCGGAGTTTTGCGGGCCAGAAGGAGCTGCGAAGCATGCAGCCGGTGCGGCTGTGGACCGCTTTCTCTGAAAAGGTTTCGCGCAGAAGGGTGGCTTCCGGCCTGCAACGAGCGTCCGCCCAGGTGATGATTTTCGTGAGGGGTTCGCCCCCGTTGGCGGTCCCCACGAGGCTGTGCCAGAAACAGGAAACGCCGATACCTTGAATCTTGTGGCCCCGCAACGAACGGGAGGCATTTGCATGGGCCAGGGTTTGGGCAAGGCAGTGTCTGACTGCCTCGAGGAGCAGGGGCGGGTCAATCTCCGCGCCTCCGTCCGGAGTGGTCCAGAGCGGATAGGTCTTTTGGGCTGTGGAGTCTAGGATCCTCTTTCCTGTGTCATCAAAAAGGGCGGTGCGACAGGAGGAGGTGCCGATGTCGAGAGCGAGGAGAAGCGAGGCCATTGTGTGGGAGGCTTAAGGTTTGGCGTGGGAAACGGCGCTGAGCAGCGCTTCCCTCATTAGTTCGAGAGGAGCGGGTCGCTGAAACCAGATTTCAAAAGCAAGCGCGCCCTGGTGGAGGAGCATGGAGAGGCCGTTGGCGGTGCGCGCGCCTGCGGCAGTTGCGTCGCGCAGTAGGCGAGTGGGCATGCTGTAGATGGTGTCGTAGACGAGGTGGCTTCGGTGGAGCAGGGAGGCATCCAGAGGGGAAGGGTCGTCTGGCTGCATCCCGAGCGAACTGCACTGCAGAATCAACTGCGCTTCCTTGACGAGGGGACGCAGTGCGTCAGCGCCTGGCGCGGCGACGTGCACTTGCGGGGGGGAGTGGAGCGCTCTGAGCTGGGTGGCCAGAGCTTCCGCCTTGGAGAGGGTGCGGTTGACCAATGTGATTTCCGGACATCCGGCAAGGCCGCAATAGAGCGAAATGGCGCGGCCTGCGCCGCCGCCAGAGCCGAGGATAAGCACGCGGAGGTTCGAGAGTTGCACTCCGAAAGACTCTGCCACGGACCGCTCGAGTCCGGCGCCGTCGGTGTTGAACCCAGCGCTGGCGCCGGCACTGAAGGCTACTGTGTTTACGGCGCCAAGCGTTTTGGCCTTCGGTTCAATCTGGGAGAGGAGGGGCAGGACGGCTGTTTTGTGGGGCAGGGTCAGATTGACGCCGAGGAAGCCGGTGTGTTGCAGCAGGTTGAGGGCCTCGGGGAGTTCTTCAGGCAGCACATGCAGCCTGCCGTAGGCGTGCGGGAGGCCACAGGCGCGCAGGGCCGCCAGATGCATGGGCGGCGAGGCCGAGTGGGCCACGGGAGACCCGAGCACCGCCAGTTGCATGGGCGCTGTTGCGGGTGTCCAAGAGCGCAGATCCGCGAGGGAATAAACCTGGCGCAACGCGCTCATCACGGGCGTGCGGCGTGCAACTCCACCGCGTGGCGGATGCGGGAGACGGCCCTTGCGCGGCCGAGGATTTCGAGCATTGGAAAGAGGTTTGGTCCGGAGGCTCGGCCGGAGACTGCGACCCTGGTGGGCAGGAGGAGTTCGGTGTGCTTGGCTCCGAACGCAGTCGCGGTTTCTTTCAGTGCATGTTCGATCGATTCGGCGGACCAGGGGTCGAGGTTTTCCAGGGAGTTGGCGAGGGCGAGGAGCCGCTCGGGGGCCGCGGCGTTGCCAAAGACCTTGCCCACTGCTTCTGGCGCGAAGGGGTAGGCTTCGGTGAAGAAGGGCGAGACCCAGTCGGGCACGTCGGTGAGAAGTTTGAGCTTCTCGCGCACCAGCAGAAGAACCTTGTCGAGGGCCTCGGTTTGGCTGCAGGCGATGCCGGCGTGCCGGAGATAGGGTTGGGACAGTTCCCTAAGCCGGTCGACCGACATTTTGGTGAGATGTTGGGCGTTTAACCAAAGACACTTATCCAGGTCAAAGTGGGCGTTCTTACGGTTGATTCCGGCCAACGCAAAGAGCTGGACGGTTTCAGTAAGCTCCAGAATTTCGCGGTTTTCCTTCGGGGACCAGCCCAGCAGGGAAAGGTAGTTGCGCACGGCCTCGGGCGCGAAACCGCCCTCGATGTAGCTCGTGATGCTGGCGCCCGCATCGCGCTTGCTCATTTTGGAGCCATCATTGTTGAGGATGAGTGGAATGTGGGCGTAGCGGGGCGGGGTGTGGCCGAGGGCCTTGAAGAGTTCCAGGTGCTTGGGCGTGTTCGAGAGATGGTCCTCCCCGCGGATGACGTGCGTGATGCGCATTTCAATGTCGTCGACCACGTTCACAAAGTGGAAGATCCACGAGCCGTCGGGCCTGCGGATGGTCATGTCCGGGTGGGTCTCCGGATTGCTCAGGTCAAAGTTGATGCTGCCGCACACCGCATCGTCGACGGTGACCACCTCACGCTGGGAGCGGAAGCGCCAGGCTC
>CAMCIN010000312.1 GCA_945874745.1 Akkermansia muciniphila
ACTCCACTGGTTGCTGGATCTGCGGATTTCAGATTTAGCAGATCAGAGGGTTCCTTCAGGCGGAGCTGTGAAAACTGTCATCTGTGGCTCACGGAGACGATCCCCGCCGCCAGAGCGGGGGCTGATTCAGAAAACGCGCGTCTTGCCTCCCTTTTGCAAGTGACCTCATGAATTGAGGGGTTTAGTTGTTTTTGCTCCCTCCAGTCTGCGGAGTAGGTTGCGGGGGCGCGCCGCCCACTCCTTTCTATGTTTGCGATTTATCTCAGAGTCTTCACCTATTACCTCAGGTACTGGCGCCCCACCGTGCTGGCGACGCTCCTGACGGTGGTGCAAACCCCCTTCAGCCTTCTCAAGCCCATTCCCGTGGCCTTTCTTCTGGCTGAGGCGCTGCCAGCAATGGGCAAGCCGGAACACGGTCTGGTCCTGAAGTTGGGCGACTTCTTTGAGTTTTCGCTCCAGCCCTGGAGCCTGCCCCAGATCGTGCTCGGGTGCAGTGTTGCCATCGTTGTGCTCCACCTGCTGTCGGCCTGGATCAACGTCGTCTCGCAAATGATGTACTACCGGGTGGGGTTACAGGGCCTCCTCTCGCTTCGGGTCGACCTCTACAGCTACCTGCACGCGCTCCCGCTCAAGTACCATGACGCACGCCGCAGCGGGGATTCCACCTTCCGCGTCGCCTACGACTCCCAGTCGCTGGAGGCCTTTTATTCCAAGTTTATCTTCCTGTTTCAGTCCTTTAAGGACCTGGCCGGTTACGTGTTGGCGATGTGGGCGCTGGATTTAAAGCTGACCTTGCTGGCGATGGCTGTCATCCCGTTTATGGTGATTACGTTCCGGATTTTCGCCAAGAGCATCCGCGACCAGGCCACGCACATCTCGGAACGGGAAAGCTCCGTGTTGAGTCTTGCCCAAGAGGGGCTCAGTTCTGTGCGCATGGTGCAGGCCTTCGGCCGCGAACAGCACGAGATCCAGCAGTTCTCCAACTCCGCCCGCCAAAGCCTGGAGGCGAAGGTGCGCATGCAGTTTACCTCGATGTACAGCTCGATGCTTACCGCCACGCTGCTCATGACCAGCATGGCGCTCGTGTGCTGGATGGGCGGGCTCCATGTGCTGGGCGGGACGCTTTCGATCATGAGCCTCATGACCATCACCCAGTACATGAACTCCCTTTACCAGCCCATCGACTCCATCACCTCGGTCGGGTGGGATCTGGAGCGCGCGGCGGGGGCCGCCCGCCGGTGCTTCGAGGTGCTTGACCAGGCCGACGATGTCGCCGACAAGCCGGGCGCGCCCAGCATCACCTCTACCCGCGGCGAGATCGTCTGCGAAAACCTCGCCTTCGGCTACACTCCGGAGCGGCGCATCATCTCTGGCGTCAACCTGCGTATCGAACCCGGCCAGACCGTCGCCTTTGTGGGGGCTACGGGTGCGGGCAAGAGCACACTGCTTTCGCTCGTCCCGCGGTTTTACGATCCGGACGAGGGGCGGATTCTTTTGGACGGAACCGATCTGCGGGACATTGCCAAGAAGTCGTTGCGGGGGCAGATCTCTATCGTCCTGCAGGACACGCTTTTGTTTTCAACCACGGTCCGGGAAAACATCGCCTACGGGCGGGCCGATGCCACGGATGCCGAGATCATCGAGGCCGCCAAGCGGGCGCAGGCGCACGACTTTATCATGGCGATGCCCGAGGGTTATGCCTCGCAGGTGGGGGAGCGGGGCAGCCACCTCTCGGTTGGCCAGCGCCAGCGGATCGGGATTGCGCGGGCGTTTCTCAAGAACGCTCCGATCCTGCTCCTCGATGAGCCCACCTCCGCGTTGGACCCGACTACCGAGTCGGCCATCATGCAGACCATTGAAGAGCTCATGGAGGGTCGGACCACCCTGATCATCACCCACCGGATCGCCACCATTCACAACGTCGACAAGATCGTGGTGCTGGGGCCGGGCGGCGTCGTGGAGGAGGGCAGGGGGCCTGAATTGGTCAAGCGCGGCGGCTTTTACGCGGGCCTTTATTATTCTGCGAATTTGGGAGAGCACGGGCTGGCCACCAGCTGAGGCCCGGTCGCGGGCAAAGCGCCCCGGGGAGGATGGCCTCTGCCTGAATGGGGGATTCTAAAGGAAGGGGGATTTTCTTCGCGTCTTTAGAATTTCGTGCGAAGTTGAACAAAGTAACAAACTCCAAACACCTCATGAGCAACATCAAGGCGGACCGGACCGTTGAATACGATTGGTGGCCCAAACCGATTCCCGAAAACGTGACCTTTGGGGTGGGGTGTTACATGGAATCCACACAGGTTTTCAAAAACTTCAAGGGCAGGTGCAATCCAGCGTTGGAACTGGGAGATTATGTTTCGGTGTATTGTGGCTGTTCCTTTTCGGTGGGGGAGAACGGGCGGGTGCGCGTGGGGGATTATTCTTTGTTAAACGGCGCCCTGATCATGGCGGATGAGGCCGTTGAAATCGGCTCGTACTGTTTGATCTCCTGGAACGTGGCAATCGCCGACGGCGATTACCATCCGATTGACGCGGCCCAGCGGCGCCAGGATGCGATGGCCCTGTCCCCCTACCTGCCCAACCGGCCGGAACGGCCCAAGATCAAAACCGCTCCCGTCAAGATCGGGGACAACGTCTGGATCGGGATGAACGCGGTAATTCTCAAGGGGGTTACCATTGGTGACAATGTGGTGGTGGCGGCAGGTGCTGTGGTGACACGCTCCGTGCCGGCAAACACGATTGTGGCTGGAAATCCTGCGGCGGTGGTAAAAGAGCTGCCTTGAACCGGTTTTGACGCTAAAAAAAGGCCGTTTGCGAGCGTGATGTGAAATAAGGTTTCATTAAAGACAGAGCGGGCGCCTTTTGTCCGTGGCTCTGATTACCTTCTTTTTCCGCTGCGCGGCTCCTGCGCATTTCTAAGTTTCTTTTCCCAAGCCAATCCTTTTATGCAGAAAAAAAAGATTATCGTAATGGGCTTTATGGCCGGCTGTCCGATCGCCGGAGTCGTGTGGCAGCATATCCATTACATTGTCGGGCTCCAACGTCTGGGCCATGAGGTCTATTACATCGAGGACTCCGCTCGGCTGCCCTACGACCCGGTGGCTTACGAGGTAAACGAGAGTTACCGGTACGCCGCCAAGATCCTGCAGAAGCTCGCCCGCGAGTTCGGTTTCGAGGACCGCTGGGCCTACTGTGCCCGGTACCTCAAGACGCCCGAGTGCGCCGGACTGCCCCTCGAGCGGGTGCGCGAACTTTACCGCGAGGCGGACGCCATTCTGAATGTGTGCGGCGCTCAGGAGATGAACGAGGACCTCCTCCAAAGCGACCGGATCCTCTATGTCGAAAGCGACCCCGGGGTTGAGCAGATGAAAATCGACAACTCCAAGGGTGAGGTGCCTGAGTATCTGAAGCAGCACCACGCCCTCTTTACCTTCGGCGAACTGGTCGGGACCGAAGTGTTCACGGTGCCCACCCATGGGGTGAAATGGATCGCCACGCGCCAACCGGTGGTAACCGATTTCTGGAAAACCGACGCCCCGCCTCGCGCAGGGGCGCGCTTCACCTCGGTTGCCAACTGGAATACCAGCGGCCGCAAGGACGTGCTCTGGCGCGGCAGCAACTATCTCTGGAGTAAATCCCTGGAGTTTTTGAAGTTTGTCGAAGCCCCCGTTCGCGCGGGGGAACCCTTCGAGCTGGCCACTGAAATTGCCGATGCGCACGCGTTGTCCAAGTTTCAGGCCAACCACTGGGAGTTTACGGATCCAAACCCCATTTCGATCCACTGGCACCAGTACCGCGAATATCTGCAGGGTTCCAAGGGTGAGTTCACCGTGGCCAAGGACCAGTATGTGCGCCTCAACACAGGGTGGTTTAGCGACCGTACAGCGTGCTATCTGGCCTGCGGCCGGCCGGCCATCACCCAACAGACCCAGTTCACCCAACTGTACGGCGGGGGCAAGGGGCTTTTGGCGTTTGAGACCCTCGACGATATTGCAGCGGCGGTGGAGTCCATCAACGCCGACTATGCGGGCCACTGTAAGGCAGCCTACGAGGTGGCGGTGGAGGTCTTTGAGGCAACCAAGGTGCTGGAGGATCTCTTGAAGCGGGCCGGTGTGTAGCTCTGGGTGGAGGACACTTTTTCAAAAACTGAGGAAAACTGAATGAACAAACCTTTTACGTTTAAGCGCTTTGTGATGGCGCTGGCCCTGCTGGCGCTCGCCCTGGCGGGCTGGTACCTTGGTCGGCCCGAAGGCAGCGCACCTCTGGCCCAGCCAGTCGC
>CAMCIN010000313.1 GCA_945874745.1 Akkermansia muciniphila
AAGCGCCACGATTCAGGTGCATCGCGCCATTGCTTGCCGCACTGCTGGAATTCCAGCACTGTTTCCTCCGATGAGTGCCGCCCGAGGAACGTGCAAGTCGTTGCTGGAGAGGAATGACGAACGACAATCGGTTGCCGACACTTGGCGGAGAACGTGGAAAGCGTCCGCCATCGTCGCTGTGAGCGATTCGCACGCGAGCCTTCTATCCATCGAAGCCGTGCTTCACGCCAAACTTGCCGGCATCAGCGACGCTCCCGGCCCAATAGGTAAGGAATGGGATGGCACGTTTGCCGCGCTGGAACGGGTCGCCAAGGCGCTCGGAGCGCTCCGGGAGCAGATGATGGCGCTTGGCCTTCATCCGACCCGCCCGAAGGCATTCCAGCCATCAAGGAGCAACCGTCCGGTCGGTCCCGAGCCCGCCGAGCTCGTGGACATTACAGCCGCCGTCGTGCCAGAAGTGAACCCTGACAATCGTGGTCTCACGTCCTGATCCGCGTCGCGTCCTACTTTCCAAGGAAGGCGATGTGAACTTCGCTTTGCCCTCCGTCGGTCCCGCCCGATCCGAATCCTCGCCCGAAGCGAAAACTCCAGCTCCCCGGGGCTGCGGGAATGAACTTTGTGCTGTAGACGACGTGGTTTGCTCCCGCCCGCTTCGCTTGGGCCCGCAGCTCGGCCGCCTCCGGATACTTCCCGACATAGTCCGTGCGGCCTACCAGCGTGTACCCCTCCTTCACGCACTTTTCCGATTCAGCCTTTGAGTCGTCCACCATGTTCATCGTGACTGGGCCTCCAAACTTCGCACCGACCACGGCAGGGCTGTAGTAATCGTGGGTTGGACCACTGGCACAACCGCAGATGCAAAGGGCTAGGACGAGAGCGGAGAGGTAGCGCATTGGATGAAGTTCCTTCCCGGCAAGGCTTCCCCATTCTGGGCCGAGTCAGCAAGGGAGTAGTTGGCTACCCCGAACAGGCCCGGCTTTCGCTCCGGCTACCCCAGCGGCACGTCGGGATTGTCCGTGTCACGATTCCCTTCGGCGGCCTGATGTGGCATGTAGCGCCACTCTTTCGCCTTCCTTGCTGCACGGTTGTGATCGCGGAGAAACCGGAGAATCCCAACCGCCTCCATCGCTTTGATTACACGGCTTACCTGTGTTTTCTGGGAAAGACTTTGAACGCCATCCGATCCAGCAAGCTCCGCGATTTGTTTGAGAGGAAGGAATACTTTGCCCCCATTCTTCGCCGCCAACATTGAGGCAAGGGTGACCAAGCGCCGGTGTATGACCGAGACCTCGTCCGGAAAGGCGGCCCATGCCTCACTTGGAATCGGCCCAGATGCAGAGACCCTCCACGCATCACAAAGCGAAGATTCGGAAATTGGGAGCTTTGCGCTCCGATAGGACGCAAGGAACTCCGTCCAGTACTCGCCCTTCTTATGTCTCAGGAACTTCGAGTCCGTTGCTGCGTGCCAGATTTCAAAAACCTCCCGCTGCTCGTCCAGGCTAAGTTCGTACGACGCTCGATTGTGTTCCCGCTCAAGATCTCGGCACAGTCGGCACAGGTTGAAGGTTGCCGTGTGGTTCATTCCAGGCCCATGCGCAGCAATCTGGGCCACTCGATCCTTTCCGCCCTTGGTCCTGAGGTAGTCAAGGAGGGGTGAAGAAAAAAAGGGAGAAATCGCTGCTTGTCTGAGTCTCTGAGTCTCTGGGTTACAACTCGGAACGACTGGACTCAGACCGGGTTCCAGAATTGCCGGAGCGAATGCACCGCTCGGCCTACCACCGAAAACCTCGGGATCATGGCAAAGGAAACACTTCCGAGAGAGATCTTTTCCGCTGGCGTCAGCATCGAATCGAAAGCGACTCCTTGCGTACTCAGCCGCCATCGACCATGCGGCCTTATGGCTTTTCTCGTCCTTCGCAGTGGTCGCCACCACCCACTTCAGTCCGGTTCCGCTGGGTGAAGTGAAGACAACCATCGTGTGAGAGTCACCGGCCAGCCGATCCTTTAGCTGTTTGAGACTGGATGGCGATAGGTCGTCGAAATCCAGAACCAGGGCACCGGAGTGGGACTGGAATCCGGCATTGGCGGCCCTACTAAAGACCCCGGAGAAGAGTGCAGCCGGAAGCTTCTTCTTTAGTCGATCATATCGATCTTTATCTTTGGGAAGCGAGCTTCGCGCATCGCTTGTCAATTCTCGGAGAGAGTCTCCCCGAATCTCGGCGATTATGTCTTCAATCGAAACGTGGCTCACATTTGAGGGTTTGAAGACGGTTGAAAGACGAGTAACCAGCGCCTTTGACGGCAGTACTTGCATAGCTTGGTAGATTGACCAAGCCCCGCAGAATCCCTAAGGTCGCAATAGACGTTAGCGACCGCCGGAGTCCTGAAAGGGCCCGGCGATTTTCACTTCTTGGCACTACCCTTTCCCATGCGGCGGATTCCTCGCTCCCGTTGGCACCATGCCAGAACTTCATCCGGGTTGAACCGTGCGGTACGTTTCCCCAGCAGAAGGTGGGGAAGTCCCTGCGTGCAGAGGGTGTCGATAGTTCGCCGGGAGACCCCAAGGAGGTCGGCGATATCTTGCCGGTTGGCTAACCGGCATTCGTTCTTTGGCGTCAATGTCGTCATCGCCTCGACATTGAGCGTGAACGGTAGCTCTCCTCAGGTACCAGTTCGGGGGCGTGGATGGATTCGTTCGCCTGCGTGGTCGAACATCTTCCAATCGTGATGTTTGTGATCTGCAATGACTTCTTTTATGAACGGGACCGCGCGCTTCAGGCCGAGGCGAAAAATGCAGACTTTGACTGTGTTGCCATCCCAGACTTCGCCGTTGTCTGGTGGCCCCCAATAAGTGAGCACGCTGGCTATCGCTTCGTCCGACATGAATGCGAAGCCGAAAGGCGGAACTCCCAGAGGGGCCGGATATGTCGACAGCCAATGGCGAGCAAGTAGGTGAGGGAGTTTCGGTAATTCTGTCAGCCATGGTTTGCGAGGGCGGTTCCCTTGTCGTGCCTTGTGGGCGCGAAAATCCCTCCAAGCTTCTTCACGCGCAGCGGTTAGGTGTTGTGGCAGGACCGAATCGATAACGTTTTGCCCCAGCGGGGAATCCATGTGGACGAATAGGCGTATCCAGTCCCGTTTCGTCGCATTCCCGTGCAAGATTTTCCTGTAGAAGTTCCGGCGGATTGATCCTGCGCCTGTTATAAGCCTAGCGAAGATGAACCAAACGTCGAAGTGGCTTGCACCCGCTGTCAAAATGGCGCGCGCGTCGTCGTCGATGGCGGGGTATTCTAGGAGTTTTGTCCACGGATTCCAGGAAGGGTTTAGCTTCACCCATTCGGCGAAATCAATTCGTGATTCGGGGGGGATCGATCGGATAAGAGCGCCAACGCAAGTTGGTTCCTGCGCGTAGTCCAAGGGTGACGGGAACTCTGTCCACCATGGGGCCGGAGGGGGAGATCCTATGGTGTTTGCAATGCCATCTTTCATCACGGCGACCATCGTATCACGCGTTACCGTGCGTCACAATTCACCGAACCGTTACCCGCCAAACTCCGCGGCGACGACGTTTTCCCCGCTGGCCGGCAGGATCGAAAACCACTTCCTCGCCTCGGCGGCAGTCACAAGGCTCTTGTAGTGCTGGTGAATGACTGCGGGCGAATTGCCCAACTCCGCAGCAACCCGGCCGGCATCGGCGATGTCAGCGAACCGATACGAAGCCGCGGAGTGGCGCAGGGCGTTCTGCTTCCACTCAACTCCCGCCGCCGCCGCGCATTCCCGTTGCACACGATAGAGACTGTCCCGGCCTGTATTCGCCCAGACCAAACCCTTGCGCCCCCGGTACGGGGCAAGCCACGCCATGGCAGCATCGCAGAGGGGGGCAATGCGCCGGCTGGCGGTCTTGGTCTTGCCGGCATCAAGGACAACGTGTTTGGCGTCGAAGTCGAGGTCCTCCCATCGGATCCTTTCCACTTCCGCAGAGCGAAGGCCGGCGAATCCGCCAAGGACCAGAACAGGCACAAATTCGGGGGCCGCGGCTTCCAGGAGCTTCCGGAACTCCGCTGGCGTGAAGATCTCCGTTGCTCCGGTAGCGCGGACTTTGACGGCTTCGGTCTTCACCACGGGATTCGCGGAGGCAAACCCGCGGGAAACCGCCGCCTCGAAAAACGTATGCAGGACCGTCCGCCAGTTCTTCACGGTCTGAGGCGCGGCCTTCTGGCTGTCGAGGAAGGCTTGGACATCGGCCGGTGCCACGTCGCAAACATCCT
>CAMCIN010000314.1 GCA_945874745.1 Akkermansia muciniphila
CCAAGGGGAGTAGGAAATGTCTGGGCGCAAAGGCCGGTGGGACGTTCGTCGAGCTCTGCCGGGCCTCAGCGCTTCCCCTCTATGAGCTCGGAGAACTGGTCGAAAAAGTAGCTCGCATCGTTGGGGCCGGGCGCCGCTTCCGGATGGTACTGGACGCTGAACACCGGCTCGGAACGGTGCCGCAAGCCCTCGACTGTCTGGTCGTTCAGGTTGATGTGCGTCACCTCCACCTCTGGTGGCAAGGAATCCGGATCCACCGCAAACCCGTGGTTCTGGCTGGTGATCGTCACCTTCCCGGTGCGCAGGTCTTGCACGGGTTGGTTGCCGCCGCGGTGGCCAAACTTTAGCTTGAAGGTTTTTCCGCCGAAAGCGTACGCGAGCATCTGGTGGCCCAGACAGATCCCAAACACAGGCACCCGTCCCACAATCCGGCGGATGTTCTCGTGCACGTAGCCGAGTGCAGCCGGATCCCCGGGGCCGTTGGAGAGAAACACCCCGTCGGGTTTCAGCGCGAGGACGTCCTCCGCAGGGGTGCCTGCAGGCACAACGCGCACGGCAAACCCCTCCTGCCGCAGGCGCCGGAGGATGTTGCGCTTCATTCCAAAATCGTAGGCCACCACGCGGTGCCGGACGGGCGGCAGCGGCTTGAAACGGCCACCCACCCCGGCAACCAGGTCGCCGCCGGGCGTCGCAATCGACCATTCCCGCGACAGTTCCGATTGGGGGTCCCAGTCGTAGGCAGCCTCTGGGGTGACTTCCTTCACGAAATCCTGCCCCACCACCCCTGTCCCTTGGCGGGCCCATAGCACCGCCTCCTCCGTGTTTTTTGCAAGCGTCGTCAGACAGCCCTTCATCGCCCCCTTGTCCCTGAGGTGCCGGGTCAGTGCCCGCGTGTCGATCCCCTGGATGCCGCAGACGTTCCAGCGGGAAAGGTACGCTTCCAAAGTTTCTTCCGAGCGCCAGCTGCTTGCCACCGGGCTCAGTTCCTCGATCACAAAGCCGCGCACATGGGGCTGGTCGCTCTCGTTATCGAGGGCGTTGATCCCGTAGTTGCCGATTTGCGGACAGGTCATCGCCACCACCTGCCCCCGGTAAGAGGGATCCGTCAGGACTTCCTGATAACCGGAAAGCGAGGTGTTGAAACACACCTCCCCGACCGACGTCCCAGTCGCTCCAAAGGATTCGCCAGTGAAAGTCCGTCCATCTTCGAGGGCAAGAATTGCGCGCATTTGATCGCCAACCATGCTCCCTGCCGCGTTTTGGTTCGAGGAAAATCTCGTGCCGCTGGGGGCTCTCCTTGCCGGTTTCCACCGCACCTACTCCCGGTGCACCATTTCCGGAAACGGGCAGCCCGCGCAGTCCGAGGCGTCCCGGCTGCAGAAGTCCTCATAAAGCTGGAGCATCCCCTGTTGGTTGACGGCGTCCCCGAGCAAGGCATGCACGTCTGGGCGTTGCGCCAGCAGGCGGGCGGCGGCAATACGGCTGCGCCGGTTGCGCTCGGGTGCCCGCATCCGGAGCAGGGTTTCCCAATCGCCGGCTGCCGGGAGAAACACGTTTACGAGCAGCTCCGCCACGCGCTCGCTCCCCAGCATTGCCAGAGGGCGCACCGTGGGTTCCCCCTGGAACGTGTAGTGGTGGTTCCAGAAAGGATGGGACAGCCGCGACAGCAACACCCGCAGCCGCCGCCATTCCCGGCCGGCAGCCATGCGCGCAACCGCACGCCAGTGCCGCACCAGGACCGCCAAAGCGCCCAGTCGTCTTTGCGGGTGATTTGCCGGCCGCTGCCCCCCCAGCCGCCACACGGCACGGGGCACACTCAGCGTTTGGTGCGAGCCCCAGTGCCGCCACCACTTTTCCCACAAGGCCCGGGCATGCAGTCTGGCCCCCGCCCCAAGAGCGCCCAAATCGGGGCCCGGCAAAAAGCCGCCCACCCCAAAGAGGAGGGCCTCGATCGACTCGGACTCCCTTTGGAGCCGGCGCAACGGCAGGCGCTGGGCGACGAGGCGGAACGGCAGCTGGTTTCCCGGATAACCCATCCCCGCCGCCACCGCCTGAAAAAGTGCCTCTCCGCTGCCGTGAACCTCCGCGGTTCGCGTGATGGCTGCAGCTTTCCGCTCAAACCGATAACGGCCGGCCTGGTGGAGAACCTCTCGCAGATCCGGCAACGACAAACCCTGAAGCGCCCGCGCACAACGGCCTGGATTCGCCTCCGCCTCCCCCGTCCCGCCGCCCCCCTGCGGCACGGTCAAGCGCACCTGCGGCACCCGCTGGTGGAGACGTGTTCTCGAGAAAAACCGCTGTGGCGCCTCCTTCACAAAAATATGGAGCAGCACCCGGTCATAGTCTGGATTTGTGGCGTGCCCGTGCCGCTCCCAGTCCCGGGCATCGGTGTCAATCTCTATGGCGCCCTGCTGCGGTTCCCGCCCGTCAATACTCACGGCAGCATCGACAAAATCCGGCCCGGCCACGCGATTCCAGATGCCGAACTGGACGACCCGCACCGCCTCGCCATCCGTCCCCACAAAATCGCGCCCAAACTCGCCTGAAAACCAGCGGGCCTGCAGTTCCAGTTCCCCGGAAAGCCCCTGAAACCTGCTGGAACCCTCCTCCCCCACCGCGCGCAGCTTCTCCATGCTCTTGCATCGGCTCGCTCCTCTTTTTTGGCGGGCGGCAACGCTGCTCCACCGCAAAAAGGCGTGTTTTCGGAACGGAAACTGCTTTTTCTGAGGGATGTCCCTCCGCTCCGCCAAGTCCGGTATTCGCTGGCTTTGTGTCTTGTTGCTTTTCGCGACGCAGGCTTTGCACGCTGCCGTCCGGGAGATCGCCACCGTCTCCACCAGTCTGGGGACCATGGAGTTTGAGCTTTTCTCCGACGTCAGCCCCCGTGCCGTGGCGAACTTCAAGTATCTGGCGGATACTAAATTCTACGACAGCACGGCCTTCCACAGGCACATCGCGGGGTTCATGGTTCAGGGGGGGGATCCGCTCACGCGTGGAACAACCGTCGCAGGGTACAACCAGAACTCCGCGTCCTTTGGCACTGGAGGACCAGAGTACACCATTCCCAACGAAACGACGACAAGGCAGGACCGCTCTCATGTTCGCGGCGTCCTTTCCATGGCAAAAACAGGCGCGCCCGATTCCGGAGGCAGCCAGTTTTTCATCCTGTTTGGGGATGCCCACCATCTGGATAATGTCCACGCGCCGATGGGGGCGATGATCAGTGGCGAAACCGTTCTGGAGGCGATCGAAGCGCGGACCAAAAACGTCAACGACCTTCCGCTTTCTCCCATTGTGGTCCATTCCGTGAGGGTCAGAGCGGAGGGGACAGCCGGTACGACCGCCTCTCGCATGCGCTTCCAGCCGGGCACACTTGGCGGCCTGCTTCGGAGGACAGATAGAAATCAGGATGTCTGCGGAAGCTACCAACTCACAGTGACCAGCGGCGGGGCATTCAGCGCCCAAATTCAATACTATGGGCGCCGCAATACGTTTACCGGGGTGATGCTTCAGGGGGCGCTGGCCATTCCTGAGGCCGACTACGTGGGCAAGCTTGATGCCACAGCACCCGTCCCGCTGCGGGTCCGGTTGCACGCCCGTCAAACTGCCGGCTCCACCACAAGCATCTCCTTGCGTGTCGGCGGATTGAATCCGGACGGCACCGATTTGGTCGATGCCACACTGAGTGTGGCCGCCGGCGAAGTGGGTTCGCAAGCCACGCTCGCCGAGCGCTACACCGCGGCCTTTGAGTCCCCGCTTGTCGCAACCGGCTCCTTCACCACCGGTCCTAGGTACCCGGATCTTAGAGGGCTTGGTTACCTCACAATCAATGTGCGCCCCTCCACCGGACTGGCCTTGGTGACCGGCCGCCTCCCGGACGCCACCAGGTTTACCCTTTCACGGCCCGTTTCCAATGAGGGCGGGAGGTATTCACTTCCCCTGTTTTTCCATGAACTGCAAGCGGACGAAGAGAGTCGGAGGGCTGAGTTCCCTACTCACCCCCTGGCCGACTGGAGCTCCTCCACCCGTTTCAACTTCGGGATCTTCCGCCTCCGCCTCGTTGCTGCTCTGGAGCTCCCCCCCAGACCCACCCTTCCCCAGCCCGCCAATGTTTCCGGCAGCTACCTGATCTGGTACCGCGAGGCTAAAACGGCGGGCCCGGTGCTCAGTCAGATCGCCGCTTTCCTTCCAGTGGTTACTGCTGCGTGGACCCCGCCTGCGCTCGGGCAGACCCTTCCTCCGTTTGCGGCCGGCGCGAAGGCCC
>CAMCIN010000315.1 GCA_945874745.1 Akkermansia muciniphila
GGAGAGCTTCAAAAAATTCCAACCCGGCGTACCCTGGTCCTTTGCGATCCAAGCCCGCGGCCACCACGACACCGAGAAGATCGAGCAGGACACAAAGCTGTGGCTGGCCAAGCACGTGCGCGGCATTGAGGTGGCCTGGCCTGCGCAGCCAAAGGCCCGGCTCCGGCTGGATGCGGAAGGGGTTCCCGAACTGGTTCTCGAACCGGCCTCTCCAACGGCCGTGCGCAAAGTCGAAATGTTCTACGCGCTCAAAAACCCCTGCAGCTTCGCCCGGGCCTGGCGGGATACCCAGAGTACCCAGACAGGGGAACTGTGGGTGGGAAAACTGCCCGTGCTCAACGTGGAGGACTACCTCTTTGCCTACGCCAACATCACGTACGAAACGACCGTGGTGCGTTCCAGCGACTTATTAGCTGCCATTCCCGCGCAACTGGGAAAGGCGAAGGCCACGGACAAGCCTTCGGACGCAATCTCTGAAAGCGGTTACAGCTTGTGGACCAACATCGCAGAACTGGAGGGGCCCAAGGGCATCAAGGGCTTCCGCCCCACCAACAACCAACGCGGCTCCGGTACCGAGCAACTCCACGACCCAAAGTGGAAGGCTCCTGCCAACAGCAACCTCAGCTTCAAGTTTTATTGCACCGAACCCCAGGTGGTGGTCCTCACCGCCACAAACTACCACTCCGTCGAGCTTGAAATCACCGCCTCGGACGAGTGGCAGGAACTGGTTGTTCCGGCGGGGCGCCTGACGAGCCGCTTTAGTCAGAAGCCCATGCGCGACTGGGCCGAAGTGGGCGAGATCTCCTTCCTGCCTAAGCCCGGCTCGGATTTGACCAAGGTGCTTTTCGCTGATTTCAAATGGTCGGCGGCCGGGGGGAAGTAGCTCCTCCACTTGGGGGGCAGGCCGCGTAAAACCGGTGTGTGGTGCCACTCAACGAGGGACAGAGCAAGAGCGTTTCACCCGTATTCCGGGTCCTCTCAGCGTGGGGCAGTTACCGCCGCGGGCCGAACCAAGGCAGATAGCTGCTTCAAAATGGTGCGCGCCATCTCGGCATGCCCCGCGGGGTTGGGATGACAGCCGTCGGTCGTCCAGTCTTGCAGCTTCTGGCCCGCCCTCTGGGCATCCGCCCAGTGGCTGAAGTGGTCGACCAAGGGCACCTGCATTTCCCGGGCCACGGTTCGGCACCGCTCCATGTAGCGGGCCAACCGCAGGTTGGGCTCCTCCCCCGCCCCGTTTTTGGGATTAGCCTCGCCAAACATGGGCTCGGTCATGAGGACGGGCTGGATTTTCGCCGCCACCAGGCGCTTGAGAAGCTCGCGTAGGTTTGCCTCGTAAGCGTCCTCCGTAAGCCGGCTCTCCGTCTTGCCCGCGTCGACCCAGCTGTCGTTAGTGCCGTACATGACTGTCACCAAACGCGGGCCCAGACTGAGCACGTTTCGTTCAAGTCGCTTGAGCGCCTGGTCAGTGCGCTCACCGCCGATACCCAGATTTTCTACCAGAAGCCTCAAGCCCTCTTTTTGCAAAGCCTCCTGCAGCACGGCACTGAAGGTTTCCTCCGCCCGCACCCCGGAACGGATCCCCTTGGTGATGGAATCCCCAAGAGTGACGATGCGGAAAGTTTCCTCAGCGGCGGCCAGTGGCAGCAACACGCTGAAAAAGAGAACAAGAAAATGTTTCATGTAAGGTGAATGGGGAACTTTGCAGCGAAGCGGCTTGAAGGGCGCTGGG
Source organism: Akkermansia muciniphila (assembly GCA_945874745.1). Classification (GTDB taxonomy): domain Bacteria; phylum Verrucomicrobiota; class Verrucomicrobiia; order Chthoniobacterales; family Chthoniobacteraceae; genus Chth-196. Next base: position 1,730 of record CAMCIN010000315.1, read on the forward strand.
GCAAGGCCCCGGAGGCGGCGCCCCAAGGATGCGTCACCCTGGCAGCGGCGCGTTTAGAGTGATCCCCAGTTCCCGGAAATCCGCGGGCAACGGGCTGGTAAACTGGAGGCGCTGGCCCGTTTTGGGATGCGTAAAGCCCAGCTGCCAGGCGTGCAGCATGTGCCGCTCCATGCCCAAGCGGCGGCCATAAACAAGGTCACCGAGCAACCCGTGCCCCAAGTGCGCCAAGTGCACCCGGATCTGGTGGGTGCGTCCCGTAAAAAGGTGGCATTGCACAAGCGTGACGGGGTTGCCCTTGGCCTCGATCTCGCCGATCACACGCCAGTCTGTGCGCGCCTCCCGGCCGCGGCCGGCCGGAAGCACCGCCATCTTCTGGCGGTGAACAGGATGTCGGCCGATGGGCTGCTGGGCGCTGCCACGAAGCTCCCGAAAGCGTCCCAAAGCAAGAGCGAGGTAGATTTTGCGGATCTCGCGCCCGGCAAACTGGGCGGAAAGCGCGCGATGAGACAGGTCGTTTTTAGCCACCACAAGGCAGCCGGAAGTCTCCTTGTCCAGCCGGTGCACGATGCCGGGGCGCTCCTCGCCCCCCTCCCCCGAGAGGTCCTCGCAGTGATGAAGCAGGGCGTTGACCACGGTACCCGTCCAATTTCCCACGGCGGGATGCACGACCATGCCGGCGGCCTTGTTGAGCACCAAAAGATCCTCGTCCTCGTACAGCAAATCCAAGGGCAAAGCCTCCGCCACTGCGTCATGGGCCGGCGGGACCGGCTCTTCAATGCGCAGTTCCTCGCCGCCCTTGAGCTTGAGTCCAGCCTTGGCAGGAGGCGCGCCGTCGAGGAGAACCGCCCCGAGTTTGACCCACTCCTGCAATTGGGAACGGGAGCGCTCCGGGAAACAGGCACACAAAAACTGATCGAGACGCCCCCCAGCTTTCTCTGGTGGCACATGGAAATGGTGAACGGCTCTGGCAGAAGTCACCAAGCCCGTGTAGCGTAGCGGAACAGTTTTGCAAGCAGGGGGGCGGCTGGGCTGAGTTTCACTCACGCCCGGCGGGCCCGCTGCGGGGCAAACGACCACCCGCACTATGAAATGGTATTACGAGTCCAACGGCCACCCTCAGGGGCCGATCTTGGAAAGCGAACTGCGCCAGTTGAAGGAGGAAGGCAAAATCGGCGCCGACTGCCTCATTTGGAGGGAGGGCATGGAGGATTGGGCGCCCTTGGAGAAAGTGCGTGAGTTTGGTCCCGCCCCGAAGCTGAAGGCCTCCGGCGAGTTCAAGTTGCCTTCGCTCCAAAAGGAACCGGCCGACAAGCCTGCGGCAGAGGCCTCCTCTCCGGCAGAAGAAGCGTCCCCCGCAGCGGGATCTCCTTCCCCTTCGGAGGAGGACGCCAACGCCGAAGGAGACGCCTCCGAAGCGCCCCCTCTTGACGAGGGCGCCCATGGCAGCAAAACCGATTGTGCTCCCAAATGGGAGAATTCCGGACCGGACGGACCCCTGCTCGAGCTCCTGCCCAGCATCGTTGAAATTCTCTTTTCACCCGCGTCGGTCTTCAAACGGCTGAACCTGTCCGGCGGCTGGGGCCTGCCGCTCGCCTTCTTGGCGATCCTCAACGCGGTCGGAACCGTGATGGTGCTCTGGACCGTTGAGCTGCTTCCCTCCACTGGGAGCCCTTTCTCCAAGATCCTCCGCCTGATGCACCAGTCGGAGTTTTCGACTGCGATGCTGACGGCTTCCGTTCTGGGAAGCACCCTCCTCCTGCCCCTGACTGTGCTTTTCAAAGCGGGTATTCTGCACGGGTTGATGCACCTTGGAGCCGGGTCCATTGCCCCCTTTTCCACCACCTTCCGAGCCGCCTGCTATGCCCTGGGCGCCACCTCTGCGCTCTGGATCGTGCCGCTGGGGGCCGTCTGGGCGAGCGGTTTTTCCGGGCAACCGCTGGTGGTGGAGTCGGCCATGCTTCTGTCGGCGGGAGCCACCGTGGTCTGGTCCCTGTTTGTGCTCCTACAGGCGTTGTCCTCTTCCCACGGAGTCCCCCTCTGGCGCACCGCACTCGCCGTCCTGACCCCCCCACTTGTCGCCTCATTTTTGCTGGGCGCAGCCCTTGCCTCTGCCGCAGCCACCACCTAACCCGCCTCATGCTCCGCGCCCTTTATCCCGGTTCGTTTGACCCCGTCACCAACGGCCACCTCGATGTCTTGGCCCGTGCGGCCCGGCTGTTTGACGAAGTCGTTGTTGCTGTAGCGCACAACGAATCCAAAAAAGGGCTCTTCACCCCCGAGGAACGCGTGCAGCTGCTCCGGGAGTCCACCGCCTCGCTGCCCAATGTGCGCGTCACCAGTTTTGAGGGCTTGCTCGTCGAATTCGCCCGGGCCCAGAACGCGAAGGCCGTCATCCGCGGCCTGAGGGCAGTGTCTGATTTTGAATTCGAATTCCAACTGGCACTCATGAACCGGAGTTTGGAACCCACGTTGGAAGCGCTTTTTCTCATGCCCTCAGAGG
>CAMCIN010000316.1 GCA_945874745.1 Akkermansia muciniphila
GCGGGGTTTCGTTGGAATGGGGAAATGCACGGCTCCAACTGGCTGGCGTGGATTCCATTTCCGGGAGGTTCGATCTTCAGGCTGCCTTGAGCGGGTCTCGGGAAAACGAGCCGACCCTTCTTTTGGCGCACGAACCCGATGTTGCAGATGCCGCCGTCCGGGACGGTCGGGTGTCGGTACAGCTTTCAGGCCACAGCCACGGAGGACAGGTGCGAGTACCGGGCCTTGGCCGTTACGGACTGCCCCTAGGCGCGAGAAAGTACCCGTTTGGAAGCTACCAGCTGCAGGGGCTTTTTCTGCACACCAACCGCGGCCTGGGAACAACGGGAGCCCCCATCCGTTTGGGCAGCATGCCGGAAGTATCGGAAGTGCTGTTGGTGGGTAAAAAGGGCGACGGGACCCCCGCTTAGACTTGGCGGCGGTATGTTTTTTTCAGGCGGCTCGGTGTTTTTTTGCCGCCGCCCTTTTTGCCGCTCCGCAGCGTACAGAGAAATCCCGAAAGGATCCTTGTCGCACTCCGGAAACAGCAGAATCTGAACGGCAACCCGTCATTAGGGTTGCTGCGCTTTTTTCCCTCCCGCGACGGCACTGCCTTAGTCTAGAGGCAGCTCTTGTTGTAGAACTCTGGTAAGATTGAAGCGTTTGTCGTAGCGGCCCCCGCAATGGGTCTGACAACACTTGAGACAGGCTGCCGGTCTCCTAAAAAGGCGGACGCGCTCGACTTTGGTCGCGCAAGACGGACATTGGTACACAAAGCGGCGGGCCATTTTGCGTCTGGGCAGCGGCAGGTCGTGGCAACGGGCCTCGTTGTCCATACCCAAATCGGTGCAGGCCCTGCGCCATTCGGGGCCGTGGGGGGAAATGCGCCGCCGGCCGCAACGGTGGTGGGCGACCAGGTGGGCAAGTTCGTGCAGCAGCGTGCGCTCTACTTCTGCCCAGCCAAACCCCCTCAGTTTTGGGTTTAAGACAATTTGGGAAGTGTTCGGATAGGCTAGGCCCGCGGTGCTGCGCATTCTGGAATTCCAGGTCACCGTGAGCTTTGCCGCCAGCGCTCCCAGACCGAGGCCCTCAAGTGCGGCCTTTCCAAAAAGTGCCAGATCCCGCGCATCGCCTGCTGGTTCAACCTGCTTTGTAAGATCCCGTTCGGTGCTGGCACTAGCCGATATGCGTTTTTGAAAAGAAGAAGGTGTCATTCTCTAAGGCGGTTCCAGACGCGTTCCACTTTTTTACCGGCGGCTTCCACGGCCTCCATCGTAATGCTGCGTCCCATGGAGAATCGAATGGAACTGCCCGCGCGGGCGGGGGAGCGGCCCATTGCCTCCAAAACGTGAGACGGCTGCATGGACCCTACCATGCAGGCCGAGCCGCTTGAGGCCCAGACCCCCTCCATGTCCAGCGCCATAAGCAGGCTTTCCGCGTCGGAGCTGGGAAATGTCACATTGGCCGTGTTCCAGAGGCGTGGCGCAAGTGTTCCGTTGAGCTCCACTCCGGGGCAGCTTTCCTGGATTCGGGCCTCCAGGAGGTCGCGGAGAGGCTCAATGCGGAGCGCGTCGGCCTCCATGCGTGCCAGAGCCACCTGGGCCGCGGCGGCCATTCCCGCGATGGCCGCTGCGTTTTCCGTGCCCGGCCGACGCTGTGATTCCTGCGCTCCACCCAGTTGAACCGACTGAAGCAAAAGGCCGGCTCGCAGATAGAGCAGCCCGGCCCCTTTCGGCCCGTAAAACTTATGCGCAGTGATGCTGAGTGCGTCGAACAGCGAGGTATCGAGGGGTTCCTTTCCAAAGGACTGCACTCCGTCGCAGTGGAAAAGGACGCCAGCGGCGCGGCAGACCTTGCTGAGCGCCGCCAACGGGTGGCGGACGCCAGTTTCATTGTTGGCGCTCATGAGGGAGACCAAGATGGTGTCAGGGCGAAGCGCTGCGTGGAGGGCCTCCGGCGAAAGGGTGCCGTTTGGTTCGACTCCGAGGCGGGTGACGCTAAATTCCTCGTGCTTCTCAAGGTAGTCGAGGGCGTGCAGCACGGCATGGTGCTCCGTCTGACAGGTTACCAGGTGGCGGCCCTTGGTTGAGTAGGCCCGGGAGAGGCCGAGGATGGCTAGGTTGTCTGATTCTGTACCGGAACCTGTGAAGATGAGTTCGTGGGAGCGGCAACCAAGCAAACCAGCTAGGGTATCGCGGGCAGAATCAATGACTGCACGGCTTTGGCGTCCTCCGTGGTGGCTGGAGGAGGGGTTGCCGTGGTGCTCGCGCAGGCAGGGAAGCATCGCTTCGAGCGCCGCTTCATCCAGCGGTGTCGTCGCATTTGCATCAAGATCTATCATCGAGGGGAAGGTGCCACCGTTCAGTCTGATTCGCCAACGGATTTGGCAACCTTTCTGGGGAGGGCGGCGGGGCGACAAGGCCCGCTGCTAGCGCTCCCGGGCGATGTTCAGTTGGATTTGGCGCTGCAAAAGCCACCGCACCGCAAACATGTCCATCGTCGCTCGCAGGGCCCGATTTCCGAACCCGTACTTACTTACGCCCGCCACGCGGGGGCGGTGGTTCACCGCGAGCTCTGTGATGCGGTAGCCCATGCCCTTGATCAGCGCCGGGATAAAGCGGTGCATGCCGTTAAATGGGAGCAACGCCTCTCGGCACTCGCTGCGGAGCACATTGAGCGTGCAACCGGTGTCACGGACCCCGTCCTTCGTGAAGCGCGAACGGATGGTGTTGGCCACGCGGGAGGTGAGCCTCTTGGAGAGGGTGTCCTTCCGGTTGGCCCGGTAGCCGCAGACCAAGTCAAACCCTCGGTCCAAGGTCTCGAGCAGTTTGGGAATGTCAGCCGGATCGTTCTGCCGATCTCCATCCATGAGCACCAGAATATCCCCCTTGGCCGCGTGAATGCCGGCGTACATGGCGCCGCTCTGACCTGTGTTCCGAGCCAGTTCGAGCACCCGGATTTCGGGCAGCACGGGAATCTTTTGGAGCGTTTGGTCCGTGGACTTGTCGTCGACCAGCACGATTTCGTAGGCGCGCCCAGCGAGTGCCCCGGCGATTTCGGCGCACAATGGGGCCACGTTCTCTTCTTCGTTATACAGTGGGATGACTACAGAAAGCATGAAAAGGGCAGGAGAAAGTCCCTCAGCATAAGGGCAGGTCCGGCGCTGAAACAGGCCAAAAGCGGCGAAATAACCTCTGTCCGCAAAAACATCCGGCCGGTCCGCTACAGCGCGCGGCCGCGGTAGTTGGAGCAACGAAAAATGCGTATCTGGCGCAATCTGAAGCCATGGTGCTCTATGTCTAGGCAGGCAATAAGCTCGTTTTTTTCAAAGCCTCCGGAGATGGCGCTCGGAGGGGTATCCCCGGCGTTGTCGGAGATGAAAAGAGCGGTGCGGCCATGGAAGGGGTTGACGCCGCCTTCCTCGGTAAATTGGGAGTCGGGGAGGCGCTGTCCGGGTTTGAGTGCGACAAACTCGTCATACCTTGGCCAGAGGGAAAACTGGTCCTCGATCGCCTGGGATTCTGGGGTGTACACGGGGGGGTGCTGCGGGCCCTCCTGGCGGGGGTCCTTGAGGTAAAAGGCAATTTCGGAGGCGAGCGCCCGCCCATTGGCGATCAGGAATACCGGCGCGCCCAGCTCTTTTTCAGTCGCCGTGCGGACATTCTCAACGGCCTCGGTGGTGGTGCGCCAGCCGCGGAGTTTTTTGCTTGGATCCCGCTTGTAGGGGAACGGGATCCCCGCGTGCCGAAACAAATCGACGTTCAGCACCGCCACACTCAGCAGCACCCCAAGAACCAGGCCGATTCCCAAATAGCGCCTTGCCCATGCCGCCTGGCGCGCCTTTTCGGTCCAGTCTGCCGCGGCAAGCACCAGAAGAGAGATCATCGCAGGAGCAGTCCAGTTGGCTTCGCCCGCCTTTTTGAGCGAAAGGAGCAGATAAATTCCGAACAAGGGCAGGGTGAAGGCAAGCAGGAAGCGCGGCTTAAAATGGTCCCTGGCCCGGGGTAGTTCCTTGGCGAGCGTGCCGAGCATCGCGAGAAAAAGAAGAGGAGAGTAAACAACGGCATGCGCCCCCAAAAAACTGAGGACTTCACCGGGCCGAATTTGAAACTCCGACTGGAGTCCTCCCCTCTGGGACAAATGGGCAAACGTGATCCAAAGGTGCTGTGCATTCCA
>CAMCIN010000317.1 GCA_945874745.1 Akkermansia muciniphila
GATTGTCGCCTATTGTGGCGGGCCTTCCTGCAATGCCTACACGCGCGCAGCAAATGCCGCCACCAAGCTGGGCTACACCAATGTAAAGCACCTCTCCGCAGGCATCAGCGGATGGCTCCAGGCGAAGGAAGGTACCGAAAAGTAAGCCATTTGGGTTCGAGGCCTTTTTAACATGCGCCTCACTAACGGGCTGCCAGGACCCTTGGGTCGGGCAGCCCTTTTTGTTTCCACCGCAAACTCAGCCCGGCTTCTTTCATGACCCCACTTTTGCGCGCTGCGCTGGCCGGCATTTGCGTTTGGGCAGGCCTCTTGCCGGCAAGGGTGCTTTCGGAAATCCCGGTGCACCGTTTTCCCGAGCCCCCTCATGCCTATTGGACCAAGACGCCAGCAGACGCTTTTGCGGGTTTTCTAGCAAAACAGCAGGGAGGAAGGGGTGCGCTCCTCTCTGGGGACGCCCGGGAACAGTTGGTTTCCCTGCTTCAGGCTTTGAATGTGCCGCAGGCCTCCCAATTGCTGGCCTACTCGGCGACCAGTCTGCAAAGCGGCTTGATCCTGCCGTCGAACCCGCGAGCCATCTATTTCAACGAAGAGGTCTATGTTGGCTATGTTCCAGGGGGGCGCTTGGAAGTGGCCGCCATTGACCCTGTTTTAGGGCCGGTGTTTTATCTGGCGCAATCCGACGCAACAGGGCGCTTGCAAGCCCAACGCACGGAACGCTGCATGAACTGCCATGCCGGCCGCACCAGCTGGGGGGTTCCCGGCCTGGTCGCCGAATCAGTCATTGCCACGGCCAGCTCTGGCGCGAGTCTGGATGGCTTTCGGCGCGAACTGGCCGGGCACACCATCCCGCTTGCGGAACGCCTCGGTGGCTGGCACGTCACGGGTCCACACGAACAGGGGGAGCATTTGGGGAATCTCCTAGGGGCCGCTTCGGCGGGAGGGTACACCAAGTTTTCAAACCCGCCCGGAAGCCGGTTTGACTGGGGGCACTACCCTGTGCGAACCAGCGACCTGTTCGCGCATTTGTTGCATGAGCACCAGATCGGGTTTCACAACCTCGTTACCTTGGGCCTGTACCGGACACGGGATGCTTTGGCCGCGGGTGGTGGCTCGGTGCGGCAGGAGGACCGCGCCCCAATGGACGAAATAGCCTGGAGGCTGGTGCGGTATCTTCTTTTCAGTGGGGAGGCCGCGCTGCCCGCTGGGGGACTCAAACCCGAGCCGGAACTGCAGGCGGCTTTTTCTGCGCGCCGCATCGCTGGGCCTTCGGGCCGTTCTCTGCGGGATCTGGAGCTTGGCACGCGTTTGTTTGTGAACCGTTGCAGCTACATGATCTACACCCACGGTTTTTCCGCGCTTCCCGGCGAATTGAAGCAGCGTGTTTTGAGGGGGCTGGCTCTTGCGCTTGGCGAAAAGGGGGCGCCCTCCGAGTTCGCCTATCTACCGGCGGAGGAGAAGCGCTCGATCCGGTTGATTTTGCGCGAAACGGGCGTCCTCCCCTAGTGCTCTGGCGTGTTCGAAAGCTTTCATTCAGAACACTATCCACAAACCTCTGAGAATCAGCAGATAAGAGTCTGCCGTAAAGGCACCTGTGGATCCCTGCCCAGGTCCCTGAGGAGCCGGCGGAACTTTACCCACTGTGAATACGCCTTGGGAGCCAGCGGCTTTGATTTAGGCAGGACTTTGTGCAGTGTTGTTGCCACTATGGAAATTGAAACTGTAGAGGCGGTACCGGACGAACAAGGGGGGCTTTCTTTCGTGCTTTCTGGGGTCGCTGCGCGCGCGCTGGGTTGCCTCATTGAAAAGGAGTTTGCGACGCCGGACATTTATCCGCTGACGCTTAACGCCCTGACAAACGCTTGCAACCAGCGCAGCAACCGAGAGCCGATCATGGCACTTTCGGAGGCCGACTTGGTGGCGGGCCTTGATGAGTTACGGGTGCACAAACTTGCAGTCATCTTCACGGGCGCGGACTCGCGTGTCCCCAAGTACAAGCACAAGCTGGAGCAGGTTTTCCCGATGGACGATGTATCCCGCGCCTTGCTGTGTGAATTACTCGTGCGCGGCCCCCAAACGGCGGCATCTCTTCGGGCCAATAGCGAAAGGCTGTGCCGTCAACCGGGGGCTGCAGATTTTGAGACACTCCTGGCGGAATTGGCGGCGCGAAAGTCGGGCGCGCTCGTGGAGAGGCTGCCCCGCCAGCCCGGGCAGAAGGAGGCGAGGTGGGTCCAGCTGCTTACCGGAGCACCGTCACTGCAGGCAGAGCCAGAAGCCCTGGTTCGCCCGGTTCCGTCCGACCTGGAACGGCGCGTGACGGAATTGGAGGAGCTGGTCAAACGGCTCTCGGCAGATCTGGCCGGGTTGCGCGCCGAGCTCGGGGTGGGGGTAGGGGAATGAAAGCCTGATTCGCCCCTCAAAAACACCTGTGGAAATACCGGTAACTTCGGGGGGGCAGCTCTCCTAGATTTCCGTGGTGGCGGGATATATGGATGTCGCAACATCCTCCCGCCCAGTTAAAAGAGCGACGGCAGCCTGACGGATCTCATGTGCACTGTCCCAAGAAATCCTTCGGAAATAACGGTGATTTCTGGGGTGAAATTGAAGCTTTGGCCTGTTCGCGTCCTTGGAATTTGCGTAAACCCCTCGTTTCTAGCAAAAAGTGTCTCCGGCAGGGATCGAACCTGCATTTATATCCCTGACCCTTGGAAAGGGTGTCCAACAGTGTAATCTGTGCTTCTGTGAACATCGTTGACAAGGGCAACCATGATGACTTTTATGATGACTCTATGGCGAGTGTTTACAAAGATCCGAGGAACCGATCCAAGTTTTGGTACGTCTCGTTTTTTGACTCCGCCGGGGTTCAGCGAAGAAGAAGCACCAAGACAACGGACCGAACCCTTGCAATGAGGATGGCTGCCGATTGGGAGAGGCTCGCAAAAAGTGGGCGGGCTGGGAGTGTGGTGGCCGCGCAAGTTCGGAAGGTTGTCGCCGAACTCGTGGAGCAGGCAACTGGGGAACCTCTCCACTTCCAAACCGTGGCGGATTACTTCACCCACTGGAAAACGCAATGGGACGCTGGCAAGGCTAAGAACACCGCCATCAAGTACACCCAGACGGTTGATTCCTTCTTGAATGCTCTTGGCAAACGGGCAACCCAACCCCTCGGCAATATCGGGCCCGGTGACTTGGAGAAATGGAGAGACGCTCTACAAAAAGGGGGGCGCACTCCGGCAACGGTAAACTTCAACCTGAAAGTGGTTTCCATCGCCTTCCAAAAGGCGCAGAAGCTCGGGTACATCCCGGTCAATCCGTGCCACGGTCTGGAGGCTATTCGGGATGATACCGAGGCGGAAAGAGACGTGTTCACCCCAGAGCAGGTAAAAGTCCTCATTGAAGCGGGTAAGGGGACAGATTGGGAGGGCGCTGTGTTTGTGGCCTATTTCACCGGGTTACGGCTCGGGGATGTGGCAACGCTCACCTGGGCAGATGTGGACACTGCGGGGGCGCAAGGGTGGTTTCTACGGCGAAAGACCCTGAAGACTAGGAAAGAGGTTGCGATACCGATCCACCCCTCACTGAGGGCGTTTCTGGAGCCCTGGCAGGGGGTGGGGCGGGCGCCCCTGTTCCGCACTCTCCATGGAGGAAAGCCCGGGGGGAACACCGGACTCTCAACTCAATTTAAGAACCTGATGGAAAAGGCGGGCATCCGCGGCCGGGTGCTTCGAAAAGGCGTTGGAGGAGCGCGGCAAACTACGAGCCTGTCCTTTCACTCACTGCGGCACTCCTTCACTTCAGCGATGGCAAACGCGGGGGTTCCCGAGGAAGTCCGGATGCTCCTCACTGGTCATTCCACTCGCAGAGCACACAAGACTTACACGCACCACGAGGAGGCCCAAGTCTGGGCGGCCATCGCAACGGTTCCGGGGGTAGCGGTGTAAGGCGGAGGCCGATTTCTGAACAGACATACCGATCCTGAGTTTATTTATGAAAGGCAAAAGCACACCCCCAGAAATCACCCAGTCGCATCAACCCAGAGAGAAGCTCCCATGGGAGGCGCTTTATGCAGCGTACGAACAAGGGGGATGCGATGATGGGGAATGGATGGAGGAAACCCGGCGTTTTCATTCCTTTTATTGTGATTACCCAGACCC
>CAMCIN010000318.1 GCA_945874745.1 Akkermansia muciniphila
ATAGCGAACAGCCGCTGGTCGATGCCGACCGGTTGCTCGCCGACTTTCTCCCCCGGGCGTTCCGGCGGCCGGTTGTCGCTGCGATCCGGAAGGAGTATCTCGCCGAGGTGGACGTGCGGCTGGAGGCCGGCGACTGCTTCGAGTCTGCAATGCGCTGGGCCTATCGGCTGGCCCTGTGTTCGCCGGACTTCCTGCTCCATGTGGCGCCGTCCGTCGCTGGCGGGACCACTCTCACGGACGATGCCCTGGCGAACCGGATGTCCTACTTCCTCTGGAACGGGCCGCCCGATGGCCGCCTGCGGGAGCAGGCCGCCGGGAAAAAGCTGCGCGGTGCAGAAGTCCTGAAGGGGGAAGTCGAGCGGATGCTGGGGTCGGAGAAGTCGCAACGCTTCGTCGCGGACTTCCTCGGCCAATGGCTGAAGCTGCGGACGATCGGCATGAACGATGTGGACACGGGTCTCTACCCCGAGTTTCAGAAGTACCTGCAGGACTCGATGGTCGGGGAGACCCGGGCGTATTTCCGCGAGCTGATCGACCGCGACCTCAATGCGACGCACCTCGTGAAGTCGGACTTCGCGATGCTCAACGGGCGGCTCGCGCTCCACTACGGGATCGACGGCGTGGAGGGATCTCAGATCCGCCGGGTAGGCCTACCGCCGGAAAGCCCGCGCGGCCCGTTCCTCACCCAGGCTTCGCTCCTCAAGATCACGGCGAATGGAACAACCACCTCCCCAGTCAACCGCGGGGCGTTCGTGATGGACAGGCTGCTTGGCCGGCCCCCTGCACCGCCGCCCGAGGCGGTGCCGGCCGTGGAGCCGGACGTTCGCGGGGCGACGACGATCCGCGAGCAGCTCGACTTGCACCGAAACAACCAGGCCTGCGCTGGCTGTCACGCGAAGTTTGACCCGGCCGGCTTCGCGCTCGAGTCGTTCGACGTGATCGGCGGCTCGCGGACGCGTTATCGTGCGATCCGCGGCGGAGAAGGAGCGTTTGCCCCCCGCTCCAAGGCCTTCGTAAAGCTCGGCATCGGCGGCACCTTCGGGCTCGGCCCCGCAGTCGATCCGTCGGGCATGCTATTGGATGGCCGCAGCTTTCGCGACGTGCGGGAGTTTCAAAACCTCATCTCCCGGGATGCGGACGTGCTGCTCACAAACCTGGCCGGGCAGTTCCTCGTTTACTCAACCGGCCGGGAAGTCTCGTTCGCGGATCGCCAGGCCGTTCAACAGATCGTCGCCCGCACCGCCGCCAAGGGTGGCGGCGTTCGCACGCTCATCCACGAGGTCATCCGCAGCGATCTGTTCCAAACCCACTGACGCGCAGCCTCTTGAGATTCGCACACGATGCACCTGACACCACCAACGATTCTTGGCGCCGCCGCCCGATTTGCCGTCGCCGCCTTGTTGCTCCTCACTTGCTTTGCCTCTGCAGCCGACGAGCCGCCGCCCGGCAAGATGCGCGTCACCTGGCAGATTCGGGGTCTCTTCTGCCCTGAGGGGGAAAAGGACTTTCGGGCCCTGGTTGCCGAGAATCTCCCGGAGGTCCGGGTCGTGGCCGTTGCCGTGCCCAACGCGGAGGCGACGTTCGAGTTCGATCCGGCGGTCGCATTCGACCCGCGCTTCGGCAACGTCAAGCCCGAGCAACTGCTGGGTTTGTTCAACGCAAAACTCTCCCCGCGGAAGCCGCCATCGATCTTTTCCCTCCATGCCCGTAGGACCACGCCGCTCGAAAAGCTGTGCTGGATCGAGATCCCGTTCGAGGGCATCGACTGCGAAGCGTGTGCGTTCGGCGTTTACCAGCTTATCATGGCTGCCGGGGGCGTCGAGCAGGCGACCGTGAACCTCCAAACCGGCCTGGCGACCGCTCTCATCGTCCCCGCAGCCTTTGACGAGCGGGCCTTGCGGCGCAAGCTCCTGGGGAGAGGCATCGGCTTGACGCTGTTCCAACATTTTGGTGGTCAAATCCATCGTGAAGGCACGATGGATGGTGCCTGGAGGCGATGGCCCGCCGTGCCGCACGACCAAGCTGCCGTCGCAACACTCGCCCCGCCGACCGATGCGATTCGGCAACCGTGGACTCCGCCCGAGTTCGCCGCCATCCCAGGTGGACGCTACCAGAGGGGGGACAACAGCAAGGAAATTTTCACATCCAGCGTCTTCCGTGGCGTGCAGACCGTGACGCTCGGTGGCTATTCCATGGCCGTCACGGCGACGACCAGGCCGCAGTGGGACGCCGTGCGGGCGTGGGCGGCGGCCCACGGCTACGCCGATCTCGCCGAGGGGGCCGGCAGGGCGGGCGACCATCCGATACATACGGTGAGCTGGTATGACGTCGTGAAGTGGTGCAACGCCGCCAGCGAACGGGATGGCCTGAAACCCTGCTACACGGTGAAGGGAACCGTGTATCGGACCGGTGTGAGCGACACCGTGGCGTGTGATTGGAAGGCCGACGGCTACCGCCTGCCGACCGAGGCCGAGTGGGAGGTCTCGGCCCGGGGAGGTCTCCCAGGAAAGAGTTTTCCGTGGGGTGACACGATTTCGCATGATCAGGCGAATTACATCGCCGACTCCAAACTGGCCTACGACGCCAGCGGGAAGACCGCGGGCCATCACCCGCAGTTCGCCTTGGTCGGGGCTGCGGGCACCAGCCCTGTGAAAAGCTTCCTGCCCAACGGCTACGGACTCTTCGACATGACAGGCAATGTGTCGCAGTGGTGCTGGGACTGGTTCGGCCGCTACGGCAAAGAACCGGCCACAGACCCGAAGGGGCCCGCCGAGTTCGACTGGGGGCCTGTGTTTCCGAAGGCGACCGTCAAGGGCGCGGGCGTCGAGGGGCGGGCCGTCGAGGGAGCACTGCGGATCTTGCGTGGAGGCCATTGGAACCAAACAGCCGAACGGGCAGCCTGCGCCTATCGGCTCACCGCGTTTCCAGCGCTCGCCAGTACGAACGTCGGCTTCCGCCTGGCCCGCAGCGGTTCCGCTGGTAAGCCCGGCCAACCTCTCAGTCAACCCTAGCCCCTCATTTCCCGCCGCCACGGCGCAAAAGCGAATTTCTTGAATTATGATGAAGCTCAGAACTGTTGCGGCGGGCCTTGCTCGCGGAACCCTGCTCGGACTGTCCCTGCTCAGTATTGCCAGCAGTGCCGCCGTTGCCGCCGAAAACGAAAAACCGCCGCAGAGCCCGTGGGATCTGAACGCGCTCTTCAAGGCGCCGCAATTCCAGCCCGCCGCCGACTTCGACACGGACGGAGTCCGCGGCATTTTCTTCGACGGCCCGCTGTGGAACGGCAAACCCACCCGTGTGTTCGCATTTATCGGCATGCCCGACCACAAGGCCGGTGAAAAAGTCCCCGCGATGGTTCTGATTCATGGCGGCGGCGGCACGGCATTCGCCAAGTGGGTGCAATTCTGGAACAGTCGCGGTTACGCCGCCCTCGCGATGGACACCTGCGGCTGCGTGCCTCGGGGCAAATCCAGCGACTGGGAGCGCCACGAAAACGGTGGCCCCGGCACGGCGCCGGGCGGCTCTGGCCGCTTTGCCCAGATCGATGAGCCGCTCGAGGACCAGTGGACCTATCACGCCGTCGCCGACGCGATCCTCGCCAACTCGTTGCTGCGATCAATGCCGGACGTGGACCAGGACCGGGTCGGGCTCACCGGCATCTCGTGGGGCGGCTTTGTCACCTGCATTGTCGCCAGCCTCGACGACCGGTTTCGATTTGCCGCACCGGTCTATGGGTGCGGATTCATCGGCGACAACTCCACGTGGCTTCCCAATTTTATGGGGATGGGCAAGGAAAAGGCCGCCAAATGGCTGCGCTACTGGGATCCCTCCCAATATCTGCCCCGCGCGAAAATACCCTTCCTTTGGCTGACCGGTTCCAACGATTTCGCCTACCCGCTCGACTCGCTCCAGAAATCCTACCGCAGCCCGGCCGGCGAGCGCACACTCTGCGTCAAGGTCGGCATGCGGCACGGTCATATCCGAGAAAGCGAGAACGCGCAGGAGATCTGCGCCTTCGCCGACCATGTCCTGCGAAACGGCCCTGCGCTGGCGCGCATCACCAAACAAGGAACCGGCGAGGGCAAAGTCTGGGCCACATTCGAGGCGAGCACCCCCATCACGAAGGCGGAACTCAACTTCA
>CAMCIN010000319.1 GCA_945874745.1 Akkermansia muciniphila
AGCGTGAGCGTGCGCGGACCGTCCCCCGAAAAGGCTGCCAAGCCCGGATTTGAGAGCACGAGGGTGGCGTCGTTTTTAACAGAGGCTGCGAGGGCGTTGTTGCCGTAGGCGCCGGAGGAATCCAGCGTCCCGTTTGCCGCGAGGGTGAAGAGACGGTCGATCGCGATGCTGGGGGTCTGGGTGAACTGGACGACGTTTGCGTTGGAACCGGTGTACTGCAGCACCCCGCCGTTGAAGACCAGATTGGAAGCCGCACTGCTGGAGGCGCCGATGCCGCTGGGAAGCCCGCCCGAGGCGAGCGTTGTCACGGCGAGCGTTCCCCCGTTCAGGATGGTGGGGCCGGTGTACGTATTGAGGCCGGTCAGAAAAAGCGTCCCGGAGGCGGCGTTGCGCACCACGGCAAGCGGGCCAGCGCCCGTGTTTTGAATCACCCCGGAGAAGACCCCGTTGCTGTTGCTCAGGGTGGAGCCCAGCAGCACGGCCGCGGCGGAAGCACTCGTGTTGACCACAATCCCCGCCCCTACAAGCACGCCGAGGCCCACTTGCGGGAGGCTGGGTCCGCCGGGGTAGAGGGCAACCGTGGCGCCGGCCGCGTTCAGGTCCAGCACCGCGCCCTGCCGGATTACGGTCAGGGTAGCCGCGCCGGCCACGCCGAGGGAGGCCGTTGCCCCGCTGAGTTGGAGGAGGCCGGAGTTCACGGTGGTGTTGCCCGTGTACAGGTTTGGGCCGCCGATAATGAGCCTGCCTGTTCCGGCCTTGGTGAGGGAGGCGGCGCCGCTTCCGATTCGTGCATTGATGGTGAGCGCATTGGCTTCGGTGGCGCCGTTGACCGTCACAATCAACTCCGAGGTCCCGCCCAAAGTGCTCGTGAGTGTGCCGCCATTTTCGATGCTCAGGGCGCCCGTGGAGTTGTCAAAGAGCAGCCCGCCGGAGGTCAGGGTCAGGGTGCCCCCAAGGAGAAACGTGCCTTCCCCCGAAAGGCGGAGCGCGTTGGCAGCAAGCGTTCCCGTAGTCGCGGTTCCCCCGTTGCGGGAGTAGTTTACAGCTGCGGAACCGCCGGAAAGCACGAGCGGGGTGTAGGACGCGGCGGCAAGCGTGCCCCCGCTCAAGGTGCCCGCAAAATCAATTCCGTTGAAGGTCGCCCAACCGCCCAGAAGCCCGTTGGCCGGGGTGAAGGCCGCCAACCCAAGGCGGCCGCTGCCGGGCTGGAAATCCACCGTGGCGCCGGCCGTGCGCGCAGACAGCCCCGCAAAGGTGAGGGTGCCGTTGCCGACCGCCACTACGCCGGCCCCAGCGGTTGCGGAAAGGGAACCCGCGCTCTCAGCACTGCCGGCTGCAAAGCCCTGGTATTCGAGCCGACCGCCCGCCGTCTGACGGCCGAGGCCGGGGGCCGCCGCATCCGAGTTGAAGACAACGGGACTGGTGTTGGTGAGCAGGTCCAGTCCGGCGGAGGTCTCCTTCAGAATGAAGCTGCCGGCGCTTATGGTGAGGCTGCCGGAAAAATTCGTGAGCGGCTGGAAGGTGAGCAGCGTGCCGCTGGCGACCTGGTTATTTGTCATATTGGCGGAAAGCCAGAGCGTGTTGCCGCTGATGGCAGTCA
This sequence comes from Akkermansia muciniphila, assembly GCA_945874745.1. Taxonomy (GTDB): domain Bacteria; phylum Verrucomicrobiota; class Verrucomicrobiia; order Chthoniobacterales; family Chthoniobacteraceae; genus Chth-196. The sequence goes on from CAMCIN010000319.1 coordinate 1,601, forward strand.
CAACCGAGGCTGGTACGGCTAAACCACTGACTGCCATGCCGATCGAGATTCCGGCTGTGGAACCCACGAAGAGAGCACTTGTGTATGGGTTACTCGCGGCCGAAGTAGTCGCCGTTGTGCCCGCGACCGTTGCGGTAGTGGCGGGAGCGTACACCCAGGTGCCCGGATCGGTTTTGAACACATTGGTCGTCCCGTATTGAACGATCGGGCGGCTGATCTGGTTTAGGGCGGTGCTGGTCCCCCCAAGCACCAGCGTCTTTGTGCCGTTGCCCGCCGCAAACACCCCGGCTGAAAACACAAGGGGGGTGGCTCCGGACTGGTTTGCCAGCAGGAGCCCGTTGCCCGTCGTGGTGGAGAGCACCACTGGCTTGGCCGTGGTTTCGCCACTGCTGCCGGCAAACGACAGGGCGCCCGCCGAAAGCGAGATGGCGCCCTGGGAGGCTGCTGCGTTGAGGGCGCTGAAACTGCTGATCTGTAGAAGCCCCCCGGTGATCGACGTTGCTCCCGTGTACGTGGAGGCCGTGCCGGCGAAAACAAAAGTGCCTTGGGAATTCTTCTGCAAGACATCCGCAACCAGAAGGCTGGTATTGACCGTGAGCAGGTTGCCGTTCCAGAGCGTATCCCCGTTCCCCGTGACGGTGAGCGCACGGCTCAGGGCGTTGTCCCCCACCGTCACATTGCCGTTAAGGACCGCTGTCCCATTTCCGGAGTTGTTCCACACCGGCGCTCCCTGCCCGTTTCCCCCCAGATTCGCACCCAACGAGCCAATCGAAACACCGTACCCGTTTCGCCCGGCCACCAGCAAAGTGCGCGGGGCGTTGGCGCCCAGTGTTCCGTACGAAAAGGAGCCCAACGTCACGGTCTGCCCGAGCCCCGAGCCGCCAAGGGCCCGGTCCGCAAAAACTGTGGCAATCACGTTGTTGTTTAGGATGGCCACGTTTTTGCTCGCGAAGCTGCCGAGCGTTTCGGGATCCGCGCGGATTTCGAGAGTCGAGTTTCCCACGACCTGCAGCGCTGAGGCCGAGTTGTTGCGGCCCATCGCACGACCGTCCGAGACGCGCAAGATGCCGGCATCCAGGCGCAGCGTGGAAAGGAAGGTGTTGTTGATGTTTTGCAGCCAGAGCCCCGAGTTGAGGACCCCCGTGGTTTTCACAAAGCGGTCCGTTGCCATTTCAAAGCCCGCGACGGAGCCGCTCAGAATCAGGTTTCCATTCCCGGTGAACACAGTGGTGTAGTTCGTGTTGAGCGTGGTGGCCAGGGTCACCTGGCCGCTCAGGGTGGTATTTCCGTAGCCAGATGCGATGGCGGTCGACCCGACTGTGTGGGAAAGCAACAAATTCCCGCTGAGCGTGTTGTTCCCAAGGGAAAGGAGCGCCACGCCTCCATTGACGGGCGTCGGTCCACGGCCGGAGACGGTGAGTCCCTGGCTGAAGGTGGTTCCGCCGCTCCCCCCGTCCAGCACCAGCATCCCGCCATTGAAACCGAGGGTGCTCAGTCCCTGCACCGAAAATGTCCGTGGCAGCGTGCCGAGCTGGCCGGCGCCTCGCACCACCAACATCCCGCCGCTCACCGCGACGTCCCCGGTGAAGCTGGACGCATTGGCACCCCCCAACCGCAACACCCCGTCCCCTGTCTTCCACAAGGTTCCCGAGCCTCCGAGCTCCCCCTGCAGATTGAGGGTGGTCCCAAACGCGGTACTCACCTGCGTGTCACCGTTGAGAACCAGCCGCACGCTCGAATCAAAGGTCACAGGTCCCGTGCGCGCCCCAAGGCTGATCCCACCATTCGCGTTTGCGTCCGTCCCCCCCAGGGTCAGTGTGTTTGCGGACACGGCTTCAAGGCTGCCGCCATAAAGCGTGCCGCCTCCGACTCCGGAGAAACTCAGCCCAAACACCGACTCGTCGCCGTTGAGATAAACCGAAAGCGGCGTGCCGGCATTAAAGGAGCCCGTATCGAGCGTCCCCGGCAGCACAAGGCCGGTCCAGTTGTTTGCCTCGCTCCAGACCGCGCCGGCCGTGCCCGTCCAAAGCACAGCGGCCGCCTGCACCCGAATCTCCAGCGCCTGGAGGGCGACAAATGCCCAGAGGGCCACCAGCCGCGTCAGCCACACCCTCGCCCGGAGCGCACTCAAGAAGAGGCGCGGACACAAAGAGACCGGCCTACGCCTTGGGGGCGCAAAAATGCCGTTCTGCCTGTGGGGGGTAAACATGGCCAGGGGGGAGCCGTTGCGGCAGATTCGAATCCGCCACTTCGAAGCTAAGTGTTTTGACGGCGGAGCCAAGCTTCGGTTTGCGTGGATCAGGGTATGGGAAGGTGGGCGCCACTCTGGAACCGGACCAAAGGATGCCTTCGGCGCAAGACGGGGACTCCGCTTAAAGTTTGTGTGATTTCTGTGACCGGGCTGCCTAGGGTCGGGTCTCATTTTTTCAGCCCAATGCACACTCCTCTCACGCTCGGTAAATTTTCCTTTGGAATGGGCGACCGCTTCGCCCAGCAAGCGGCCGCGCAGCTGCGCGCCTGCCAGC
>CAMCIN010000320.1 GCA_945874745.1 Akkermansia muciniphila
TCCCCATGGCGTTGCCATGGGCTGCGAGTTGCCTGCCCCTTCGGGGCGGAAAAACTCCGATTATTACTGATAGTTGGTATAATCCACAGATGACACAGAGACTCACAGATGTTGAGTACTGTGTTTCGTCACCTGTAAAACACTTAAAATCTGCAGATACGTCTCTTAATGAGTGGTTTGCGGGCTTTTCTTTGGTGGGTCGGCGCGCTTTCCTCGCTCTGCTTGGTTTTAATTAACCATGAGCGCGTCCTAGGGATTTTGCTGGCCTCGCTTGGCGCGCTTCTTGGGCATGGTGGCAGGCTTCAGCGCTGTCTTTACGGCGCTCTTTGTCGAGCCTGTCGAGATCATCCTGGCGCGCGGAGTGCCGCGGGACGAGCGCTTCCGGTTGGAATGGAGTGCGGCCTCCATAAATTCCGCCTGCGCGGAGATGGGTTCCGCGTCAGGGGCGGGAACGATACGCTGGTAGGAGGCGTCGGGAAGAAGCCTCCAAGACCTTGTGTTATCCTCTAAAAAGCGCAGCAGGATGTCGTTGATGAGATGGTTTTTGAGCGAGGGGTCTTCAATGGGAAACACCACCTCGACACGGTTGTGCAGATTGCGGGGCATCCAGTCTGCGCTGCCGACGTACACGAGCGGCTTGCCCTGATTCTCAAAACAGTAGACCCGGCTGTGTTCCAGAAAACGCCCAATGATGGAGCGCACTCGGATGCGTTCGCTTACCCCCGGGATTCCCGGGCGCAGGCAGCACATTCCGCGCACGATCAGGTCGATCTCCACCCCCGCGGTGGAGGCCGCATACATCGCCTCGATGAGGTCTCTGTCCACGAGACCGTTCATCTTCGCGATGATACGCGCCGGCTTGCCCTGCCGGGCCGCCTCGGTTTCCGCGTGGATCATCGCAAGGATCCGTTCCTGCAGGGTGAAGGGGGCAATCAGAAACTTGGTCGCGCCCTGAAACTGGCCGATGCCCGTAAGCAGGTTAAAGAGGTTGGTCGCGTCCTCTCCAAACTCCGGAGCCGCCGTCAGGAGCGAAAGGTCGGTGTAGATCTTGGCGGTGGACGGATTGTAGTTACCCGTGCCCAAATGAAGATAGCGGCGGATGCAGTCCTCGTCCCTGCGCACCACGAGGGCCATCTTGGAGTGAACTTTGTGGTGGGCCATCCCGTAGACAACGTGCACCCCGGCCTCCTCCAGGCGTCTGGCCCACAGGATGTTGTTTGCCTCGTCAAAGCGCGCCTTCAACTCCGTGACGGCCGTCACCTGTTTACCGTTGCGCACGGCGCTCATGAGGGCGCCCACGATCCGGGGATCGCCCCCGGTGCGGTAGAGCGTCTGCTTGATTGCCAGCACGTGCGGGTCGCGCGCGGCGTTCTCCAGAAAATCCACCACCGTGCTGAAGCTTTCGTACGGATGGTGGAGAAGGATGTCCTTCTGGCGGATCGCCGCGAACAGGTCGCCTACGTCCCGGACGGTGACTGAGACCGGTGCGACGTAGGGCTTGTCGCGCAGCTCGGGCGAGTGGTCCCCGGAGCAGATCGCCATGAGCCGGGCGGGGTTGAGTGGGCCGTCGATCCGGTAGAGGTCCTCGGCGGTCAGGTCGAGGTTTTCCATCAGGTACTGGTTGACCTCCTCGGGGGTGTCCTTGTCCACCTCCAACCGGACGGCGGCGCCCTTACGCCGGTTGTGGAGTTCCTGCTCAACGGCGCTGAGCAGATTGCGCACGTCGTCCTCGTCGATGTAGAGCTCGCTGTTGCGGGTCACCCGGAAATGCCAGTAGCCAAGGATTTTGGTCCCCGGGAAGATGTCGGCCAAATAGTGCCCGATCAGGTGGCCGAGAAAGACGTAGTCGCGTTGACTTTCGGTGCCCGGCAGGCGCACCAGGCGGGGCAGTACTTGGGGGACCTGCACCACGGCTAGGTGGCGGGAGGTGTTTCCGTCCCGCTCGATTTCGAGCTGCAAGATGATGTTGAGCGACTTGTTAAGCAGCTGCGGAAAGGGGTGCACCGGGTCGATTCCAAGCGGGGTCAGGACGGGCCGCACCTGCTGGTGGTAGTACTCGTTGAGCCAGGCGAGCCGCTCCGGTTGGAGCTCGTCGGGGCGCAGAAAGCGGATGTCGTTTTTGGCCAACTGGGGAATAAGCTCGGTGCGCCAGCATTTGAACTGGGTCTCCATCATGGCGTCCACCCGGGCGTGGATGGCCCGGAAGGTTTCCGTTGCGGTGCGCCCGTCTACGGAGCGTTCGACGATGTCGCTTTCGATCTGCTGCTTGATTCCAGCCACGCGCACTTCAAAGAACTCGTCCAAATTGGAGCTGACGATGCTGAAGAACTTGACCCGTTCCAGCAGGGGATTTTTAGAATCCAACACCTCCGAGAGCACCCGCTGATTGAACTCGAGCCAGCTTAATTCGCGGGAGATAAAATGGGATGCGGGATGCGCTTTCATGTCTCTTTTCATCATTAGCTCCTGCCTGTTGCTTTCCAAAGTAACATTCAGATGGCTCTCTGACTCCTTAAAAACTCGCTCTAAGGACGCTCTCTCCCCAAACTTATTCCTGCGTATGAAACTACTTGCGACCCTCTTCTCCCTTTTGGGCCTGACCCTGTGTGCAAAGGCCGCCCCGCTGGCCGTCGGTGCCCCGGCTCCGGATGTCTCCGCAGTCGACCAAAATGGGGCGCCGTTGGTCCTCAAGGACGTCTTCGCCAAGGGCCCAACCCTCGTTTACTTTTATCCCAAGGCCGATACGCCCGGTTGCACCAAGCAGGCCTGCAGCCTCCGGGACGACTGGGACGCGCTCAAGACAAAGGGCATCCAGGTACTGGGTGTGAGCGGTGACAAACCTGAGGCGCAAAAGAAGTTCGAGGAAAAGTACAAGCTTCCCTTCACTCTTGTGGCCGATCCGGAGGGCAAGGTTGCTGCCGGATTCGGGGTTCCTGTGACCATGGGCTTTGCCAAGCGTATGTCTTTTTTAGTCAAGGACGGCAAGGTCGCCTGGACCATGCCTGCGGCATCCACAACGGACCACGCCAAAGATGTCCTGAAGGCGTTTGACGCCCTGCCCAAGTAGCATTCGCTTACCCGACTGAAAGTCGAAAGACCGGCCCGCCGCGAAGGTAGGCCGGTTTTTTGCATTGCAGCGCGCCGCCTCCCACGCGCTCCGACTGTTGATTTCCGCGCAACTTCACCGTCCACAAGGTGTTTTGGCAAGGGTACTCCATCTCCCATGAAATTCTCACTGCTTCTTTCCGCCTCGGCTCTTCTGTTGGGTTCCTCCGCGCTGCGTGCCACCGAAAAACCGCTTTTAGCGGTCACAGGGAAGGTGCTTTACGAAAACAAGTTTGATTCTGAACTAGGGGCGCAGTGGAAGTCGTCGAAGGGAGCCTGGGAGATTACCGGCGGCGTGCTCCGAGGTTCGGAGAAACCGGAGGACAAACATGGCGCGGTAACGCGTCTGCCCGACAAACTTTCGGATTTTGTCTTCGAATATGAGTTCAAATTTGAGGGAGCCAAGGCCACCAGCCTTTCCCTCAATGCAGCAAAAGGCCATCTGGCCCGCATCGCCATCACCCCCAAGTCCGTGGCCATCCAAAAGGACGACATGGACCACGAGGGACCGGACAAGGCGGTGGTGTTCGCCCGTTTTGCCGCCGATTTCCAGCCGGGCATCTGGCACAAGGTGCGCATGGAGATGGTGGGGGACACGCTTCTTGGCAAGGTGGACGAGTGCGTCGCCTGGGGTACCAACGCGCAATTTAAGCAAGAGCGGACGGCTCCCGGTCTGACGGTGGGCGGGCAGTCTGTGGAGTTCCGCAACCTGAGAATTTCCGAGGCTTCGCTCAATCCCGCATGGGCCGAGGTGCAGGCGACGCTTCCGAAGCCGGGTGAAAAAATGGATGCCCCGCCCGCGCGGCCGGCCGGTGCAAAATCTCCAGCGGCGCAGTAGCCCTCTCTTTTTAGGGAGGCTGTACGCGAGAGGGCCAAGGTGGGGCGCAGCCCAGTGCTCACTTTGGGCACCGTCTCCCTGACTCCTCAGGGGACGGGCAGTGTTCCGCAGATGCAGCAAACATCGCAGATGTTTTTTTGGGATTCTTTTAGTCCCTCAAATCTGCGTCA
>CAMCIN010000321.1 GCA_945874745.1 Akkermansia muciniphila
GACGACTACAAGGACGCTTGGTTTGTCGGTTACACCAGTACCCTCACCGCTGGGGTTTGGGTGGGTTTCGACAAGCCCCAGCGGACCATCGCGCAAGGCTACGGCGCGACGATGGCTTTGCCCGTATGGACCGAGGTGATGAACGCTGCGCCAGAAAATCGCTACCCGGCTGCCGCCTTGCACACTGCAGGTGAGCTCCCTGTACTAAAGGCGGCACCTTCTCCTCCGCAGCCTTCCTCCGAAGCCCCTCCCAAAGCCGAGCCGGTGCGCCCCGCCGGCCCCCCCAAAGCCGAGCCAGTGGTGAAACCTTCTCGCTAATCTATTTTGTGGAATCGCCCTCGGGCGCATTCACGGTTAAATGCACTCCAGTTCGGGAAGGGAAACGCGCGGGGCTTCTGATTTATAATCCGCAGATGTGACAGATTTCATGGAGGAGGAAATCCAGATGCCACTCTCTGTGAATCTCTGTCAGCTGTGGAGGACTTCCCGTTCCCTGAGAATGGTGCGGTGAGATGTCCACAGTCAGAATGGCAGAGAAAGCGGTAGCTGAAGGAAAGCGCTCCATCCAGATCGGGATGCCAAATCCTAACTGTCGCCCTTGAGTTGCCCCGATGCGGGGCCCAAACATCAAAGGAGCAGTTTTTTTTGCAAGCCGGCTACGTCCTCGGCCAACAAAAGAAAGACCCCCTCCTTGCCGCTCAGGAGGGTTGGAAATGTTCCGTCCCGCAGAGGGGCGCCCACTGTCAGGGTGTACTGCGTTTGGACTCCGTTTGCCAGGGTGCTAATTTTGAGGGTCAAAAACGGCACTGCCAGCGCCTTGGTAAGAGGGGCGTACTGGCCTGTTCTCCGTGCCGCCTGCAGCGCTGAGATTCTGGTCAGGAGTGCCTGAATTGCGGCCTCGTCTGGCTTGGCTTCGGCCGCAGCCGTCGTCCAACCACCGTCGGCCTTGTCCAGACGAACGGACGGGACATCCTTTGCGGAAAGCTCGAGTCCAACCACCTCCGGTGCTTTCAATTCCAGCACGGATTCGGGCGCCGCAGGGGGAAGCAGGTCGAACGTCTCTGTCGGCAAGGACTCGAGCAATCGCTTATCTGCCGCTACGATAAAGGGCTCGTCCTCAAGTTTGACGTAGCCACTTTCTCCCTCCACCTTCCCAAATAGGAGGGTCACAATTGGGTTCTCGCCCGACTTTGATTCAGCCGTGTTTTCACTGGCGAAGGAGGATAGGCGCACGCGCAACTGCGGATCGGACAGGCCGTACTGCCCCAAATCGGTGGTCAGATCCGCCACGAGGTTCACCGCCTCCGCCGCGAGGAGGTCGGATAGGATTTTTGCCACCAGTCCGTCCTTCACCGGCATGTCTTTTTCGCCTTCCCGGTAGGTCCAGCCCTCGCCCTTCCGCATGAGCACCAGAGGGGGCGTCCCCTTCCGTTCGAAAGTGATGCGGTCCACAATGTCAGTTTCGACGCGGACCAGCTTTTTGTCGCGCAGGTCGTTTGGCCGCGCCTTGAGCAGGGGATCGAGAGAGGCGTTGGGAAGCACGGTGACGGCGGCCCTGCCTGAAATTTTGGCGAAAGAACGCTCCTTGTTTTCTTCGCCGTTTGGCGTCGCACCGATCTGAAGTACAAGGGGTTCCTTCTGTCCTTCAACGAACGCGGTGAGCGTTGCGCGTGGTTCTGCGAGTCCCTGTTCCGGGGAGGGCGGCTCGGGCAGAAACTGGCTTACCTGCGCGGTGAGCATCCCCGCCAGCAGGTCGTTGATCTTTGGGGTTGCCGCCCTGGCCCGAAGTGGTTTTACCAGGTCCCAGTGGCTGCCCTTCCGCTCGAGCTCTATTTCGCCCTCTCCGTTTCGGATCGTAAATCGTTCCACAGAGCCCACTGGCGTTGCCGAGAGCCGGTGGTCGCGAAACTCATCCGCGCTGGCGGTGACTCTCCCTCGCAGTTCGTTACGGATGACGAATGCGGAGTTTTGGCCCTGCTGGCGGAGGTAAAGCTTTCCCGGGATAGCGCTGTCTTTGCCAAGCAGAAGCTCAATCTCCTTTCCGGTGCCTGCTCTGAATTTGAGTGCCATTTCGGGGTCGGCAAGTCCAAATTCAGTGAGTAACTCCTGTTCCTTGCCTTTTGGTAGTTCGATCTTTGCGTCGTGCCTGAGCCCCTCCAACAGGCCGAGCAAGCGGTCGACCGCCGAGCTGTCCGCCCTGTCTTGTTGAGGCTGTTCCATCTGCCAGACGCCGTCTTTTTTGCGGAGTTCAATTTGAGTGGAGCCGTTTCGAAGCGACAGGGAGTCGATCTTGTCGCGCTCGATGGAGATCACCTTGGAGGATGACTCGGCTGCGTCGCGGGTGGATTCCTGGTGGCGCTCCACAAACCACAGGTAGGCAAAGAAGCCGCCGGCAAGAAGGGCCAGCAGGAGAGTAGTGCGCGTTTTCATGAGGGGCGACGGGGCGAAGCGTTGAAGGGAATTCGGATTGTGGCGCTGGTTCGGCGACTCAGTTGCGGCGCCTCCACCAGACCAGCAGTCCCACGAGGGCCACGGCCGCGGGAATGACTCCGATGACGGCCAGGGCGATCCTGCTCATCTGGGATTCGTTCAGACTCAGGCTGAGGGCCTGTTTTGGCTTGGGTGGAATTCCTGCGAGCTGTTCCCGGTTGATGAGCCAGTTGAGCGCATTGACCGCAAAGTCAATGCCGGAGTCAGACACGCGCAGACCCTCGTTTGAGAGAAATCCCGAGTTCCCGACCAGCACCATCCGGCCTGTCTCGACCTTGACCCTGGGGTCCTGCAATGCGCCCCGTTCTAGGGCCACGCCGAGGGTGAGCGGGCCGAGGTGGTCGGTCTGGGGGTCCTTGCTCGCGGGCTGCGGGTTGTTGGCGATAAACTCGGTTTCGCCCCAGTAATCGGCGGTCGTGAGCAGTAACTGGATCGAGCGGACCTTTGCCGCCGTCGCCTTGGACGCGTCGAGACTCATGGACTGGGTCAGCCCGGCCAGTTGCATGTCCAGACCCGCTATGTCCTTGAGGACGCCCTTGGCGCTGGGGGGCGTGAAGCCGACGGCACTCGTGACGATGCCTGAGCGGAGCACGGGCTGTCCGGCTTGCAGCGCCAGCATGGTGCCGGACTTCACGACGACGTCCTGCAACAGGGTGACCCCCTGGGTGGCGAGCCAATCCGCGAGACGGGGCGTCTTTATGTTGCCCTGAAGTAATAAAAAAAGCCTTCCGTTGCGCTCTGTCCAGTAGTCAGAGAGAAGCTTCAGTTCGCGCTCGGAAAGATCCGTTTTAGGACCAAAGATGACCAGCGCCGAGGCGTCCGCCGGGACGGCGTCGACATTGTTGAGGTTGAGCGTGTCGAGTTTGATGTTCTGCCGTTCCACGTAGGTTTTGAGCGCAGAAAGGTCCTCGGCATTCGGGGCGGATTCGCCGTGCCCACCCAGGAAGTAGAGTTTGCTCTGTTTCTCCTCGGTGAGCTCAAGCAAAGCCGAGGTGAGGGCTTCTTCCCCCTTGAACGCACGGACGGTCGGTTGCTGGCCAAGCATTGCTCCGGAGGAGTCGAGCTCCGCCATGTCGGTGGCATTCACAAACTTGGAGCGCCCGTCGAAGTCCAGAATCACAATGTTGTCGTTGTTCCCAAACTTGTACTTTTCTGAAAGCTCTTTCGCGCGGAGGAGATTGCGATAGGGGTCGACCACTTCAACGGAAAGCTTCTTATCCGAGGCGTATTCGTATTCCCGCAGAAGGGAGGATACGTCCTGCGCGATCATGCCGGCACTTGGGAAAAAGATGATGGCTTGGACCGGCTTTTTGAGGCTTCCCAGCAGGTTCTTTGTGAGGGGGGCCAATGCGTACTTCTGATTACGGGAAAAATCCCAGCGTTTGAAGTGACGGAAGTTGAAGTAATTGGCCATCAGCACAAGGGCTGTGAAGATGACGGCTTGAAGCAGCACGTTTGCCCCGATGCTGAAACGGGGAATGCTGGAGACGGGCTTGGCCGTGTGCTCGGGGGGATTGGGAGTCGAAGAGGGTTCCATGGGACGGATCGGAGAAAGGGGCCTTCAGGCGGGCAGGTGCAGGAGAGGAGCGTGCCGGGTTTCAGGCCTTCCACTTGCGG
>CAMCIN010000322.1 GCA_945874745.1 Akkermansia muciniphila
ATGGGGATCGTCAACGCGGGGATGCTCGAGGTCTACGAGGAGATCCCGCGGAAGCTTCTGGATCTGGTGGAGGACGTGCTGCTCAACCGCCGGCCGGAAGCTACCGAACGGCTGGTGACCTTCGCCGAAAGCATCCGTGGCCGCGAAAAAACCGAGACCGCCCAGGAAGAGCAGTCCTGGCGGCGCACCAGCGTCGAGGAGCGGCTCAAGCACGCTTTGATCAAGGGGATTGTCGACCACATCGACGCCGACGCGGAGGAGGCCCGTGTCAAGTACGGCCGGCCGCTCTTGGTCATCGAAGGCCCGCTCATGGACGGCATGAACGTCGTCGGGGACCTTTTTGGTGCGGGTAAAATGTTTCTTCCGCAGGTGGTCAAGAGTGCGAGGGTCATGAAGAAGGCCGTGGCCTATCTGACGCCGTTTATGGAGGAGGAAAAAGCCGCGGGCGGAGGCCGGGCGCAGGGCAAGGTACTCCTCGCCACGGTCAAGGGAGACGTCCACGACATCGGCAAAAACATCGTCGGCGTGGTGCTTGGGTGCAACAACTACGAGGTGATCGACATCGGCGTCATGGTGCCGTGCGACAAGATTTTGGAGGCCGCGCGGCTGCACAATGTGGATGTGATCGGTCTGAGCGGGCTGATCACGCCGTCCCTGGACGAGATGATCTACGTGGCGCGTGAGATGCAGCGCGAGGGCTTCACGCTGCCGCTACTCATTGGCGGTGCGACGACGAGCAAGGCCCACACCGCGGTGAAGATCGCTCCCGTCTACGACCACCCAATTGTGCACGTGCTGGATGCTAGCCGGGCCGTGCCCACCGTCGGCGCGCTCATCAGCCCGGAGCAGAAGCGCAAGTTTGCAGCGGACAACGCCCGCCTTCAGGAGACCCTGCGCAGCCAGCACCAGCAGTCGCGCGACCCGCTGGTCACCTTGGAGGCCGCGCGCGCCAACCGGATCCCGATCCAGTGGCGTTCCGAGGACCTCCCTCAGCCGAGCTTTACCGGAGTGCGGGTATTGCAGTCGGCCGTGGCGCCGCATGTGCGGGTGCCTGCGTTTGAGACGCACGGTGCGCCGCTGGGGGAGATCCGGTTGGAGGAGGTGGCGGCCTATATCGACTGGGGTCCGTTCTTTCACACCTGGGGGCTGCGGGGCGTGTACCCGGCCATCTTCAACAACGAGAAGTACGGTGAGACCGCCCGCAAATTGTTCGAGGACGCCCAGACGCTGCTGAGGCGGATCATTTCTGAAAAGCTGCTCGGGTTGCGCGCCGTCTACGGCCTGTTTCCGGCGGCTGCTTTTGGCGACGACGTGGCGGTTTTTGCGGACGCTTCGCGTTCTACCGAAGTGGAGCGGTTTTGTTTTCTGCGCCAGCAGAAGGAGAAGGAAGCGGGCAAGCCGCACCGGAGCCTCTCGGATTTTGTCGCGCCGCACGAAACGGGGCTGGCGGACCACATTGGCGGGTTTGCGGTCACCTCCGGTCTGGGCCTGCCCGAATTACTTGAGGAGTTCCGCGCCGAGCACGACGACTACCACGTGATTATGGCGGAGGCCGTTGCCGACCGCTTTGCTGAAGGACTGGCCGAATGGTTGCACGCCAAGGTCCGGAAGGAATGGGGGTTCGCGGACCCGGACTCGCTTTCGATCGAGGAGATCATCGACGAAAAGTACCGCGGGATTCGGCCTGCGGCGGGGTACCCCGGCTGCCCCGACCACACGGAGAAGGGGAAGCTGTGGCGCCTGCTACAGGTCGAGGAGCGCGCCGGTATGCGGCTCACCGAAAGCTACGCGATGTGGCCCGGTTCGAGTGTCAGCGGGCTGTATTTCGGGCATCCGCAGTCCGGCTACTTTGGGATCGGTAACATTGGCAAGGACCAGGTGGAGGAGTACGCGGTGCGGAAGGGCCTCACCGAGCAGGAGGTGGAGCGCTGGCTGGGCCCGTGGCTTGGCTACAATCCAGGATAGGTCGTGCTGCTGGGTGGGCGATCAAGGCTCGCCTATCGTGACTGGGTGTGTCAGAATGGCGCATACATGAACCCCACGCTGCTGATCGTCGATGACGAGAAACACACCCGAGAAGGCTTGCGCGCCTCCCTGGAGGACAGTTTCGACGTCTACATTTCCGCGGATTTGGCCGGTGCCATGGCCGTGCTTGAACGGGAGCAGGTGGACGTCCTGCTTACCGATCTGCGCATTGGCGCCGAGGACGGGATGCAACTCATCGAGCGCGCGCTGGGCATGCCGCACCGGCCGGTGATCGTGATGATGACGGCGTACGGCTCGGTGGACACGGCGGTTGAGGCGATGCGTCGCGGCGCGTACGACTTTATTTCCAAGCCGGTGAACATCGACCGTCTGGAACTGATGTTGAGGCGCGCGCTGCGCTCCAAGGAGGTGGAGAACGAGGTGGTGGAGCTCAAAAAGCAGGTCGAGAAGCGGTTTGGTTTGGAGCGCCTTGTGGGCGAATCCGGGCCGATGCAGGAGATCTACGACACCATCAAACAGGTGGCACCGACCCGTGCGACGATCCTCATTCAGGGGGAAAGCGGTACGGGCAAGGAGCTGGTGGCCCAGGCGCTCCACGCGCTCAGCGAACGGCCCAAGGGCAAGTTTGTCACGGTCCATTGCGCCGCCCTTTCCCCGCAACTGCTCGAGAGCGAGTTATTCGGGCACGAGAAGGGGGCCTTCACCGGGGCGAGCGAGCGGCGGATCGGGCGGTTTGAGCAGGCCAACGGGGGGACGCTTTTTCTGGACGAAATCGGCGAAATCGACCAGGCGACGCAGGTCAAGCTGCTGCGGGTTTTGGGCGAGGAGCGGTCATTTGAGCGGGTGGGGGGGAATGCCAACATCAAGGTGGATGTGCGTCTGGTGGCGGCAACCAACAAGGACCTGGCGAAGCTGGTGGGGGAGGGAAAGTTCCGGGAAGACCTCTACTTCCGACTGAATGTGGTACCCCTCACTCTCCCCCCCTTGCGTGCGCGCAAGGAGGATCTGCCCCTGTTGGTGCAGGCCTTTCTCAAACAGTTTTCGCTGGAGAACGGCAAGCCGTCGCGCGAACTGAGCGCGGATGCGATGCAGGCCATTCTCAGCCACGACTGGCCGGGGAATGTGCGGGAACTGCGCACGGCAATCGAACACGGGGTTGTGATGGCCAGTGGCGCTAAAATCACAATGAAGGACCTGCCCGCCGCCGTCCGGAATGCGGGAAGGGGAGGCAATCCGGGAACTGCACCCGTCTCGAGCGCCGTGTGGACCGGGCGCGAGGAGCGCTTCAACCTGCACCGGTTGGAGGATCGGGCCATCGCGCAGGCGTTGGCCGAGGTAAAGGGGAATGTGACCCAGGCGGCGAAACGTCTCGGGATTAGCCGCCGGACGCTGCACAGGCGGATCAAGGCAGCAGGGGCTGAGTGAGGGGGACGTTTGCCCGGGCGTGGCTGGGGGTAGCCGGGAGTTCTTCGGGCAGAGGGCCCTCCCTGTTCAGGAGTTCACGGCAGGCTCAGAGGCTCCAACAGAGCTCCCGTTGTCTCCCCTGTCTGAGAGAGGTGGAGAATGTGGAGCTTGGAGTCCCTGAAAAAGTGCACCTCAAATTCCACTGTTTTGCCGGCCCGCTTACGCAGGACACGCACCCGCTCACCCGAACCTGCTTTGGTGAGGATGGCCGATTGCACGGATTCCGGGGTGGCTTTGAAGTCCATAACTTCCTCCCGTTCCACCACGGCGCCGGAAGCGTCGAACGTGATCCAGAGGGGCTTTCGGGGACGGTTGACCGCTATCTGATAAAGTCCCCGTCCGCTGGCTTCTAATCTCAGGATGCTTTCGACCGTTCCCTCGGTCTGCTCGAGCTGTTTGATGGATTTTCGGAGCGACTTGGGCAGTTCCGCCAGATGCGCCTCCGTGTAGGCTGGACGGCCGTCGGAATAAAAACCCAGAACCTTGGATTCCATGCCGACGCTGATCTCCACCTCAAAAAGGACCTTGCCGGACTCATAGAGTTTCACGATATCCGCAAGCTCCGCGTTTTTCTGTTTGAGGAGGAGAGAGAGGGATTCGAGCAGGGCAGGTGGCAGTTCCTTCTCAAAAGTCTGCACTCCTA
>CAMCIN010000323.1 GCA_945874745.1 Akkermansia muciniphila
GAAAACCGTGCGCTTATCGAATTTCCCGTCCCCGTCCGTGTCTTCGAGGATGAGGATTCGACTGTTTCCGTCCGCGGAGAAACCAGTGCTGCGCGTTTCGTAATCTCGATTTTCAGCGACCCAGAGGCGGCCGCGATCGTCCCAACAGAACGCCATCGGTTGAGTAATCATTGGTTCGGCAGCGGCAAGTTTCGCTTCAAAGCCGTCGGGAACCGTCATCTTTGCGACTGCCTGTTCTCCGGTGAGGAAAGTGGCGGCACTGCCACTTTTCCGAGCGAGAACCATGTTTTCAACGAGGACCTTTTTCTGGCTAAAAGTTTCCCATTTCTGGTTCAGAGCTTCCTGATCCAGTTTGCCGGTGTAGACGACAAACTGATGTCGAACCGTCTCGGATTTGCCCTTCTGAATCGTCCAGTCACCGTTGATGGCTCGGCAAGGTCCGACCCCCATTTGACCATCCACACGCCAAGCATGTGGATACCCAGTGTTCTTCGGATGATCAAAAATCGCGATGTGAGCCTGGTCCTCACGTCCATCGATCTTGAGTCCTAGATCGACCCAAAAGGCGTTCTTGGTGTTGGCCAGATCGTTGCGAAGGCGATCGTTGTTCACCACGGAACCGTCCATGCCGGGCTTCCATGGCATGCGAAGAAAAAGACCACCGTACGGTTGTTTCGCCATAGTCAGGTCCACAAGGCCTTCGCCCTTCCATTCCAGATCCAGAATGTAGCGGTCCCCGCTGTCGTGCATCGTCCAGGTCTGGGTCTCGGCCATCACTGGATTCCCGTCGGCATCCAGGAGGTGATAAACCGTGGTCCACTTGACCGCTTCACCTTGCGCAACCACAGGCGTACTGGAGACCTTGCGCCAGAAGCCCGCGCCAGGATTGTGAAAATAATCCCGCCCATTGACCTGCTTGAGGCCCCAGTAAAGCCCG
Organism: Akkermansia muciniphila; assembly: GCA_945874745.1. GTDB lineage: Bacteria > Verrucomicrobiota > Verrucomicrobiia > Chthoniobacterales > Chthoniobacteraceae > Chth-196. Next base: position 938 of record CAMCIN010000323.1, read on the forward strand.
GTCTGATGCTTATGATGCGCCGGACTGAACTCTGTGAGCACACCCTTGCCATCGGGGGCGACAATCGGGTGTAGAAACGGCCGAAAATCAGGACGTGCGTTTTGGGTCAGGATCGGTTCCGCGACATTTTGCCGAAAGATAGAGATGGTGTTGGTGGCCTCATCTTGCCGCAGGGTCAGCGGCGCGGCCTCGGCTGCGAAAGCAAATGCGGCAAACGCGGCCACAACAAAGACAGGGGACTGGGAAGGGAGTTTCATAGGGGGGGAAGCAAGGGGGGTGAACAGCGGATCACTGAGAGCGAAACCGGGAAACAATAAGAACCGATTCCTTAATTAACCCTTAAATGGTGATTTTCCAAAGGACATCGTTTGTTGTTCATCGGACAGCTTTGAGTAGGTCGTCTGTGTCCTGACCTCCTCCCTGCTCATTTCATCCAACCCGCCAACCTGCCCATGAATCGGTTCAGATTCGGTGTCCGGCATTTCTACTGCCTATAAACCGCAGGATGCCGAACGCTATCGCCACGCAAGTGGAAGCGATTCCTCCCATTCCCAGCCGGTGTCTTGCTGGGCTGATTTCCGTTGTGCCCGCCGTTATTTTGGCCGGTAATTTTGCAGCCAAGGCAAACAATCCCACTCGGCAAAAGGGCACGCAGAATGTGACGAGTGAGGTGCGTGTTTGGCTGGCAATTAAGAAGGGGGTTGGTGCGCTTCTTCAGAAATGCGCAGACGTCTAGTGGCATTCCCAGGAGGGACATACGGCATTACAAGGGCCGCATTTTGGGCCGTTACGCGCTCGCGGAACTCTTGATCCACTGTGGAGCGGACATCAGCGCCCGGATCCGCTATTGCGAATATCCCATCCAGAGCGCGCTGGGCGATTATTCTACAGTCGACTGCGTATTCCCGAACTGAGCCGGGTGCCTGCGAAACGCGGCAATCTTCCCTGTGTGGCCGTGGAGTGTCAGCCATTTCAAAATGCTCCCCCCGCGATTCTAGCCACCGCCCTTTGCGATTGGACGGCCGATCGCGGTGAATCCGTCCCCCCCAAAAAAACAAGGGCGCACATTAGCGCGCCCTTGTTTCAAAAATGCTGCGTTGTCCGATTTGATCAGACCGACAGCCGCCTAAACACTGGTCGATAGCTCCGAATACAGGAGATCTTTGAGGTGCAGCCGTTTGGCTTTCAACTCATGCATGTGACCTTCGGCATAACCTTCGGGACTGTCCTCGGCGCGGCAGATGTGTTTGTCCACTTCCTCATACTGCTCGGCCAGGTTGGCGAAGTGAGTGGAGGACGATCTCAGCGTGTGAATACGCTCCCGCATTTCAGGGAATTCTTTCACTAAGGGATGATGGTCAACGTGCATAGGTAAGTAAGGGCTATCGGCTCTTATTAAAACGCCCACGCCCCGTTCTGTCTCACCCTCCATTGTTCAACGTTGCCCCTTTTCCCGAAACCGGAAACCAGGGCGCGCAGGGGGCCCAGGCTGAAACTAGACCTCATTCAAGGAGGTGTTCTTTCACGCCCCAAAGTGTGGCTCTGTGCTAATTCGCTGCCTTTAATGAGATAATCCGTTCCAGTTCCTCATTCAGGGTGACCTTCGGGAGGGTCAGTTTTTCCACGCAGAGACGGTAATTGTATTCCGCATCTTCCAGGCACCATTTTAGTCCTGCGGCCTTGTCCGCAAGGTAATGATCACGAAACCCCTCATAGGCAGGACACTCCTTCTCTGCAATGGGGATGGCACCACACAGGATCGCTTCAAATACCCGATACGACCAGACGCAGTCGCCGCTGGGACACAACACAAACTCCGATCCGGCCAGGATGCGGAAATATTCTTCGTCCCACGCTTTGATCGGAAATGTCCTGCCCCGATCCGAGGAACACACGAGGAGCTCGCCGAGTTGCCACTCCCGGATTTTATCCAGTCCGAACACCGTGCCGCACGCCTTTCGGAGTCTGGAAATAAGGGAGTCGGCTTTGGGAATACGGAAAGTTTCTGCGGGCAGGTTTGCCTGGATCCATTGCTGAAGGAGTTGTTGCCTTGAGCCCGTAAGCAGTCCCTGAAACGAATAGCGAAACTCACGGCGTTCGGGCCACAGGGTGCGACAGCATTCGACAACGGCTCTTGGGAAAATCAGCGGCCGAGAGACACTTCCAATCGAAGTGCAAGGTCGAGTGTGGCTGAGTTCGATTTGATTAGTGATATCTACGCCGTAGGCGGAGTGGGGAAAGAATTGTAGGCCGAACCGCTCTTTGAGGATCTGGAATTTGGCTTCCTGCAATGGCTCCAAAGCCACCCCAAAGTCCGACTCGGCGATGGCATGGATAAGCCGAATTTGCTGAATCAAATTCACCTCACTGCGGATGCACAAAATGTCGCCCGGTTCACCCGGTTGCTTTGTTGTCAATGAACCTCCCCTCTTTGAAATCCCGTGCCTCCCGGGAGCGACGCCCCATTTTTCCCGCACCGGATAAAGTTCCTTCACTCCCACCTGCTTTGCTTCCACTCCCTAAAATACACTCAAACCGCCGACGGTGCCCAAAGTTTACATTCTCATCCCTATTGAGGCTCCTTGTCCCTTCTTCTAAGCGAATCCAGAAGGGGCCCAAAGGCGTCCCCTGGTGCTGAAATCAGGGAGGCGAAAAAGCGCCCCTGGCATCCGTCTCTAAGCCCACATGCGCGGGTGTTTAAATCCGGAAGCGGGATTGCCATTTAGGCCCCTTCTGCGGTAATGCGGCTTCGCGCCTTATGTCCAATCCCTCGCCTTCTTCCCCCCTCCCTAAAGACGACGTCGATGCCATTGATGAACTCCGTCAGGTCTATGGAAACCTCCAGCGCGAGTTGGGGAAAATTATCGTCGGACAGGAAACGGTGATCGAGCAGCTGGCCATTTGTTTGTTCGCACGCGGGCACGCGCTGCTCATGGGCGTTCCCGGTCTGGCCAAGACGCTACTCATCAGCCGGCTCGCCGAAACGATGTCGCTCAGCTTCAGCCGCATTCAGTTCACGCCCGATCTGATGCCCATGGACATCACCGGCACCGACATTTTGCAGGAATTGCCCGGGGGCCGTCGTGCGTTCGAATTCGCGAAGGGGCCCGTTTTTGCAAACATCGTGCTCGCGGATG
>CAMCIN010000324.1 GCA_945874745.1 Akkermansia muciniphila
TTCGAGAAAATCGCGGGAGGGCATCGGCATTCCGAGCGGGAGTGGTATGCGAAGCGTCTCCGCGAACCGCAGCCCTACCAGACGCTTGAGTACCGCGACAGCAGCGTACCGCTCGAGGAGTTGCGCGACGGCGTGCCGGTGGCGGGCTGGTATTCCATCCGCGTGCTGGCCGAGGCAAAGTTTCGCTACGCGGACATGGACGCAAAGAAGATGTTCGGAGGCACCGCGCTCATTGATCCGAGCCAGCCGCACCGACTGGCGCTGACGCTCAGCACGCTCGTCGGGGTGGACCCTGCGAACAAGGATGCTGTCCGCGATGCGCTCATTGGCTCCTATGGCGAGGTGGTTGGCTCGGGTAGCCGCGCCGTCGCGCTCTGGGACGTGCCCGACGATGTGCCTTCCTGGTTGGAATGCCGCGTATGGCTGGAGGCGGGACAGTTCCCACAGTTTTCATTTCCAAACGGCCCCTCGGCCAGCAACAACCGCATCACCGGTTTCGTTAAAGACAACAAATACACCCTGCTCGACAAGAAGCAGCTCGCGGCCTATGAGGCTGCGGATCTGGGTGGTGACTGGGGGCATCTGATTTTTTTCGAGACGCCGCGGATCCGCCTGCACAAGGCAGAGGTGAAGGGGCCGCTCAACGAGCAGTGGCCGCCGGCGAGTCATCGCGCCATCTTTGGCGACACGCCCTATGCCCCGGTTAGGGCGGGGGAGGTGCTGCGTGCGTTCGCCGAGCGGGCGTGGCGTCGCCCTGTGAGCCTCGCGGATGTGAATCCGATCCTGAAGCTCGTGCAGACCGCAGAAAAGGCCGCCGCCGATGGGGGCGCACCGCCGGAGCAGGCTGCGGAGTCAGCCATCGCCCAGGGGGTCAGGGCGGTGCTTTGCGCGCCGGAGTTTCTCTACCGCGAGGAGCGCCTGCCCCAGCTTGACGGGCCCGAGATCGCCTCGCGGCTTTCCTATTTCCTTTGGTCTTCGCTGCCGGACGCCCAACTCATGTCCCGCGCCGCTGCCGGTGACCTCGCACGACCCGAGGCACGGCGGAAGGAAGTGGAGCGTATGCTCACCGACGCACGTTCCGACACCTTCGTGAGCGAGTTTCTCGACGGTTGGCTGGCAATGCGGAAGCTCGGCTCGATGAAGCCCCAGGGCGGCGGCTTCGGCATCTATTACGACGACAATCTCGAGCCGGCGATGCGCACCGAGACGCGGCTCTTCTTCAAGCGGCTCCTGCAAACCAACGGTCCGATTGCCGACCTGCTCGACTCCGACTACACCTTCCTAAACCGGGGCCTTGCGAAGCTGTATGGGATTGCGTGGCAGACCGTGGAGGCGGACCTCGGCAGGCCGGTAGCCGGACTCAACCCGGACGACCTCCGGCCGGACGGCGCGGGTGATTCGCCGTCGCAGGGCTTTGTCCAAGTCAAGCTCACCGACAAGCGCCGCGGCGGGCTGCTTGGCCAGGCTAGCATTCTCACGCTCACCGCCAATGGCGTGGACACTTCTCCGGTCATCCGCGGCATTTGGCTGTTGGAAAACATTCTTGGAGCGCCACCGTCGCCTCCGCCGCCGAATGTGCCCGTTGTCGAGCCGGACATCCGCGGCACGACGACGCTGCGTCAGCGTCTCGAAAAACATCGGGAGAATGCGGCGTGCGCCGGCTGCCACCGGCAGATTGACCCGCCCGGTTTTGCGCTGGAGAGCTTCGACGCCATCGGCCGGTGGCGAGGGCACTACAATCCCGTCAACGACAAGGTGCTGCCCGTTGATCCAAGCGGTGAGTTCAACGGACAGGAGTTTAAGGACGTTGTCGGCTTCAAGAAAGCGTTGGTGGAGCGCCAGCCGCAGTTTGCCCGTTGCCTTGTGGAGAAACTCCTCACCCATGCGCTGGGGCGGGAGTTGGGCGCAGCCGACCGTCCTGCCATCCGCCGGATCGTCGAGCGGGCCGCCGCCGACGGCTATCGGCTGCGCGACCTGGTGCTGCTCTGCTGCGAGAGCGAACTCATCACCCGAAAATGAAGCGTCCAGACATGTACTTTCCTGCACGCTGTCGGCAAGGGTTCCGTCTCCTCCTTACCCTGGCCGCCCTGTCTCCGTTTACGGCATTTGCTGAGGATTCGAGCAAGTTAACCTCGCTTACCGTGGAGCAGGCCCGGGAGGTGATGGCGAAGAAACCGGTGAATGTGAGTTCCATCGACGGAGGCTTTGTGAGCTTGGACGCGCTGACCACGCTTACCCCCGAGGTGGCGGAGGTGCTCGTGAAGTACGAGGGTGCGCTGTCCTTCAACGGCCTCACGGAACTTTCGCCCGAAGTCGCGGCGGTGCTGGCGAAGCATCCGCCCGGCAAGGGCTTCGGCTCCGCAGACCTCCGCCTCAACGGCGTGAAGACCCTCTCCCCCAAAGCCGCCGAAGCACTCGCGGCGCATTCGGGCAAGGTGCTGCTCTACGCACTGGAGAGACTCGACTCCCTCCCGCTCGCGCAAAAGCTCGCGCGGCAGTGGGGTGAGTTGCGTCTCGGGGTCTCGGAGCTCTCTGCGCCCATCGCCGCTGAACTCGCCAAACACCGCGGCACCGAGGAAGACAAGACGCGCCCGGGCGTCATCTTCCGGCGTCAGGACGGTGCTGCCTCCGTCCTGCGGCTCGACAACCTCGAGTCGCTTACACCGGAGGTCGCTGAGGCCCTGGCTGCCCACGAAGGCGTGCTCGTGCTCAACGGCCTCAGTGCGCTCCCGCCGGCAGTGGCTGCGTCACTTGCCAGACGCGTGGGCAACAGCAACGCGATCCGCGCCAACGGCTCCAGCGTCACAGCGAAACGCACCGGCACGCTCGTGCTCAACGGACTGGAGAATCTCTCGACGGAGTCGGCCACCGCGCTTTCCGCCTTCACCGGCGAGCTTGTGCTCAAGGCGGTCACCGAACTCACTCCGGACACCGCAGCCGCCCTCGCCAAACACCCGGGCCGCCTCCACCTCACCGGCCTCGCCAGGCTCAGTCCCGAATGCCACGCCGCCCTGCAACCCCATAAAAACCTGCTGCTGCCAAGCCCTTTGCCCCTGAGCGCCGGCAAGTGAGCAACCAAGAACTGAAAACCCATACAATGAGGCCAATCCCCCTGCTGCTCACGGCCCTTCTGCTCGCACCGCTGGCTGCGCGGGCGGATTTGAAGGAAGACTTTTCCGCAAGCGGCGAGAAAGTTTTCGAGTCTTGGATCCCGTATGGCCGGCTCGCAGACGGCACGTGGGCGCAGGGCGTGGGCAAGGCCCGGCCCGAATGGTGGGCCCTGGAGGAAGGGGCGCTGCGGGGGCAAAACTTTCCGGATGAGAAACACCCGGCTGGCATCTCTTGGAAGGAGCCTCTCGCGCAGGCAAAACTGGCCGGGAGTGGCGCGCGCATTTCCTGGCGCATCAAGGTCACCGAGACGAGCCGGGGCACTCTGCGCTTGTTCGGGCTGACCACCAGTCCTCACGACAAGGACGCCACGGACAACCACGTGCTCGCGCTCGACGTTTCCGCGGCCGGCTTGCGCCTTTGGAATGGCAACCGCGAACTGACCGGCCCAGCTCCGGACAAGGAGTCGCGGAAGTACCGGAACACGGTTCTGGAGGAAAAGGCCGCTGGTGGAATCACTCCCGGCACGTGGCACAACCTCTTGCTGGAGGTGATGGGCAACGAGGCGCAAGCCTCGCTGGATGGGAACCCGGCCGTGACCTTAAAGCTGCCCCACCACCAGCCCCTGCGCAGCCTGAGCCTGGAGGCCGCCGGCGATCTGAAGACCATCGGTCTCGTCTGGTTCGACGACGTCGTTGTGGCACCCCTGCCGAAGTAAGCCGGAGAAAAAATCATACGCCTGTTTGCGACGGAGATGCGGCATGGCCACGCCCCTTGAAGCGAAGAACCTCAACGGCAGGGCACTCATCAGCTCCAGCAGGAAGTGGTTTGTCTGGGGAGGGTGAGGCAGCCGGGCAACCCACCTCGCCCCGGTCTCGCCGCCGTGGATTCTTCCGTGCCCGTTGATACGCTTTCCTTCAGGTGGCCTCCGGCTGTTTGTCTCGCTACGCTCAGC
>CAMCIN010000325.1 GCA_945874745.1 Akkermansia muciniphila
AGCGATGTCGGAGGTCGTGATCGAACCGAAGGCCTTCCCAGTTTCGCCGGTTTCCAGCTCGAAAGAGAGCTTCAACTTGGAGATGCGGCGTGAAATTTCGTTTGCGTCGTTCAGTTCCGTGGCTTCACGCTCGGCCCGCTTGGTCTTGAGCAGATTGATGCGGCGCAGCGCGGCGGGAGTGATCTCGAGCGCCTTGCCCTGCGGTACCAAGTAATTGCGGGCAAAACCTGCCCGGACTTTCACCACGTCGGCTTCCGCGCCTAGTGACTCGATTTTTTCAGTGAGGATGACTTCTGTGGTGGCCATAACGGAGTTGGAAAAAGGAAAAGAGGCGTTGGATGGAGAATCAAAGATGTTCCGGCCCACGCGGGTTGGGTAGCTAAAGCGAATCTCCCGGCGCTGTCAACCGCGTTGGGAAAGAAAGGTGGCTTCCAAGGACGGAACCGTGTCGAGTCGTAATCCACCGTCTGTCGACAGAGCAAACCTGCGGACCCGCATTCCTTCAGTTTGCCTGTCCCGGCTGGGTTTTATTTCTTGCGTGCGCGTTTGGCTTGCCACTAAGGAGTGCTTTCCGTGAGGTCTGCCTTCCACAAATTAATCATCCTCTGCTGTGCGCTCTATCTGAGTGGCGCGCACTGGATGGTTCTGCAGACGACTGCCTGGACCGGGATGCTCATTTCGAGGAGCCTGAATGCGTCTGTGGTCGAGGCGATCGACTCCACTTTTGACGGGCAGCATCCCTGCCGCATGTGCGAGGCCATTTCCAACGGCCAGCACACCGAAGAGCGTTCCCAGAAGGAACTCGAACTCTTGAAAAAAGGCGGGGAGCTCAAATTTCCCGAGTTTTGTGTGCTCAGCGTGCCGCCCCGGCTGGGTGCCGTAGCGGTCCTGTGGCCGGAGTGGGGTGTCTCAATTGGGCGCTGTGCAGAAGCTCCGCCCACGCCTCCTCCGCTCGCCTAAGCGGAGCGGTTCAGTCTGCGCCTTTCTCGCGCGCAGCCTGTGGCCGGCCTGCCCCTGGTTTCCGGGGCGGCTTGGGTGTCGCTCCCCATTTTGACCTGTCCCAGGGGTGTTTTGCCTATTCCGAGAGGTCACATTCTCCATGGAGGGCGGGGGCAGGACCGCCGCGCGCGCCTGGGAAGCGCCTTTACCGGTTATTTCGCCGGTTCTGTTCATAGCCCGCCGCGGCCTTTCGCAGCCCTCCTTTGGTTCCCCATTCTGACGGTTGCCCGTGGCAGGGCGTTGGCCCGTCTCTTTTCAAACTTTTCACTTCTTCAAAAAATCATGAATTTCAGAAAGTCTTCCTTCCAAATCGCCTCCTTGGGCGCAGCCGTCTTCAGCGTCCAGGCCGTTCCCCAAACGCCAGAGGCAGTATCCGCCGTGCAGGAGCTCGGCGAGTTGGTCATCACCGCGACACGCGAGGCGGAGCCTCTCAAGGAGACGCCCGCATCGGTGAGCATCCTCAAGCCGGAGGCCATCAAGTTTGCGGCTCCCGCGCATCCGCAGCAAATTTTAGGGCAGGTTCCCGGGGTGGCCATTTCGGTGACCAACGGCGAAGGCCATCAGACCGCGATTCGTCAGCCCATCTCCACCAGCCCGCTCTACCTGTTTTTGGAGGATGGTATCGGGGTTCGGCCCACGGGGTTTTTCAATCACAACGCTCTTTACGAACTGAACATTCCCATGGCTGCCGGGATCGAAGTCACGCGCGGCCCTGGCTCGGCGCTGTACGGCTCCGATGCGATTGGTGGGGTAATCAACGTGTTGAGCAGGGCGTCCGGGCCCCTGCCTGAACTCTCGCTCTCAAGCGAGGCAGGCAGCTTTGGGTGGCTTCGGGAGCTGGCCTCCTTCAGCAGCGGGGAGACCCGGTTTGGCGGGCTGCACGGGGATCTCAACCTCACCCACACCGACGGCTGGCGGAGCCAGACGGGGTACGATCGTCAGAGTGGCAACCTGCGTTGGGACTGGAGGCTGGACGAGGACACAAAGCTCAAGACCATCGTCGGCTACACCCATATCGACCAGCAGACGGGGGCAAATTCCGCGCTCCCCTGGGACCTCTACCAGAATGCGCCGAAGACAAATCTGTTTTCGGCGGCGTACCGAAAGGTGGAGGCGCTGCGGATTTCCACCGAGTTTGAGCGCAAGATCGGGGACGGACTGCTTTCGCTCACGCCCTACTTCCGGGACAACCGGATGGACCTCAACGGGTCTTACAATTTTAACTCGGGAGACGCGCGGATCGAAAAGACCCAGAGCCAGTCCTACGGTTTGCTGAGCAAGTGGCGCCAGGATTTCCCCGAGTTCAAGCGGGCCCGGGTGATTGTAGGCCTGGATATGGAAAGCAGCCCCGGGACTCGGCGGGAGGATGCGTTGAATCTGACGAAAACAGGGGCGGGGGCGTACACCAACTATACCGCCTACACGGTGGGCAGCCGGATTTACGACTACGACGTGACCTTCAGAAGTGTTTCGCCCTATGTGCACACAGAGATTTCTCCTGTGGATAAGCTGCGCGTCACGGCTGGGGCGAGGTACGACGTGCTGGGGTATGACTTCCAGAACAACCTTGGCCGGGGGGTGAGCGCGAACGGTACCGCCCTCTACGGTCAAAGCGATTCCACGGCCCGGTCCTTCTCGAGGCTCAGCCCCAAGCTTGGCGCCACCTACGAGCTGACAAAGAATTCCAGTGTTTACGCCTCCTACAACCGGGGGTTCCGCGTGCCTTCGGAGGGACAGTTGTTTCGCGCAGGTACGGGGTCAAATGGCCCGGTGGCGCAGGAGCGGTCGGCCGTTGCCTTGGGGCTCAAACCAATCAAGGCCGACCAGTTTGAGCTCGGAACGCGCGGGAAAGCGTTGGGAGTGGACTACTCCCTGGCGGCCTACCGGCTCGTAAAACACGACGACATCGTGAGTCTGCGAAACACGCTTACAAATCTGAGCTACAGCGAGAATGCGGGCAAAACTGAAAGCCGTGGCGTCGAAGCGTCGCTAGGACGCGATTTGCCGGGGGGACTGCGTTTGGAGACCGCCCTTTCTAACGCAAAACACGAGTACAGGCAGTGGCGCTCCACGACTGACTTCTCTGGCAAGGAGATGCCGGCGGCGCCGCGGTTTATCGGCAACACACGTTTGTCCTGGAAGCCTGTGGACGCGTTTTCCGCACAACTGGAATGGGTGCGCATGGGCGGGTACTACCTGCAGGAGTCCAACGCCGGCACTACCAGCGCCGCCGATCCCCGCAAAGGCGTGGCCAAGTACGACGGGCATCATTTACTGAACTTTCGATCCAGTTACGACGTCTGCCGCAACGCCAGCATCTACGCCCGGGTGCTCAACCTTGCGGACCGCCGTTACGCCGACAGCGCTTCAGTTGCCTCCAACACCGCCGTCTATGCCCCCGGCCTGCCGCGCACCTTTTACGCCGGCGTGGAGCTCAAATGGTAGTGCGCAGGCACCGGAATGCTGGTTTGCTAAAGCCGCACTCCTCCCCACCATGATTGAACTGTTTTACAAAGGTGGCCCCATCATGTGGCCCCTCCTGTGCGCCTCGGTCGTGGCGTTGACCGTGGCGCTGGAGCGGCTGGCTTTTGCGCTATTGGAGGCGGTCCGGCGCAACCCGCGCCAACTGGAGGAGGTGCTGTCGCGCGTCGCTCAGGGCGATGTGAGCGGCGCCCGGAAGGCGGGGGCGGTTACTGGTGATTTTGTGGTGCGCGCACTGGTCTCGGCGCTCGCCCACGAGAAGGTTTTTGCCGAGGCGATGCTTCACTCTGCCAACCAGGAGCTTCAGCGCTATTTGCGGGGGCTGGCCCTGCTGGACACCATCATCACTCTGGCGCCGCTGCTGGGGCTGCTGGGCACGGTTACGGGGATGATCAACAGTTTCGGGATGCTCGGCGGAGCGGAGTTGGGCGCCCCCGCCGCCATCACCGGGGGGATCGCCGAGGCGCTCATTGCGACCGCCTTCGGTCTGTTGGTGGCCATCACCGCGCTGCTGCCCTTTAATTTTCTGAACGCCTTGGAGGAAAAGGCGCGGCTTGCGCTTCAGA
>CAMCIN010000326.1 GCA_945874745.1 Akkermansia muciniphila
TCCGTTGATGGTGAGCGGAAGCCGGACCGCCGTCGGGCTCTGGGGGCCTTCGAGCTCTTCTTCAAGGAGCTCGGGAAGGTCCCCGACGACAAACTTCATACTGGGGGTGACGCCCTGGGAGGTCGCGCAGCGCCAAAGATGCGGCCCGAGCGGAGCGTCGGCCGGTACGCTGATCCGCGCGGCGTAGTCCTTTGGGTAGTCTTCCCTGTTCTGGGAGGCAGGCTTGAGGATCAGGGGGCCGTTGAAAAAGAGGGTCTGCATTTCCGCCAGCTGCGGCTGGGCGTGGAGCAGGCCGTTGGCGAACTCAAAACGGGCGTTACCGTGAAAGTAGAAGCCGCCCACGCGCGCCTCCAAAGCCTTGCCTCGCTGGGCGCCGGCGGGGAACACGTAGGAGACCCCCGGAGGTTCAGCCGGGGCGGTGAGCGCCGCTAGGAGCAGGGCGGCGGAGGCAAGACCGCTGGCGGTGTGGAAGCGGGGGCGTCGCGTCATCGGCGGGAGACAGGCGGAGGCTAGAGCAGGTCGCGCATGATCCTGCCGGCGTTTGTGAGCATGACGGGCCGGCCTTCCTGGGTGAGCATTTCCCCGTGGGGTGGGATGCCCATGAGGTGGTAGACCGTGGCGCAGAGATCCTCCGGGCCGTAGGGCGACTCCGCCGGATCGGAAGCCTGCGCGTCGCTTCTGCCCAGCACCCTGCCCCCCTGGATCCCGCCGCCGCCGAGCGCGACGGTGAAGCACCGGCTCCAGTGGTCGCGGCCGGCGTCCTTGTTGATGACGGGGGTGCGCCCAAATTCGCCGGTGACCACCACAACAGTGCTTTGCAGCAGGCCGCGCGCATCCAGATCCCGGAAGAGGGCGGACATGGCAAGGTTGAGCTTGGGAAGTAAGTCGTCCTTGAGGGTCACAAACCCCTTGGAATGGGTGTCCCAGTTCTGGTGGTTGATGGTGACGCAGCGCACCCCTGATTCCACCAACCGGCGTGCGAGCAGGCAGCTTTGGCCCAGCGTGCTGCGGCCGTAAGTGTCGCGCAGCTTCGGATCCTCCTGTTGGATGTCGAAGGCGGTCTTGGCCTCGCGCGAGGTCATCAGGGCGGTGGCTCTTTCCGCAAAGACGCTCAGCTCGCCGGCGTTGGCGTTGGCCTTTTGTTCGACGCTGCGCTGGAAGCGGTCCACCTGCGCGAGTAGCGCCCGGCGGTCCGCGATACGCGCGGCGTCGATGGAAAGCGGCGGTTGCAGGTCGGGGATTTCGAAGCCCGGGGAGTTGGGATCCGTTTCGATGACAAAGGGCACCGCGCTCGGCCCCAGGTAGGAGGAGCTGCCGCTGGCGTGCATGCCCGGCAGGCAGACGTAGGGGGGGATGCTGCCCCGGGCCCCCAGCCGTTGGGCGATGACCGAGCCCAGCGAGGGGTGCTGGTTGTTGGGGGAAAGGCCGGCGTTGAAGGCGGCGTTCGGACGGTAGCCGGTGAGCATGTGGTGGTCTGCGGAGCCGTGCCCCGCGTCCCCATGCGTGAAGGAGCGAATCAGCGAAAACTTGTCGGTCACAGCCGCCACTTCCGGCAGATGTTCGCACACGTGAATCCCAGGCACCCGGGACCGGATCGGATTGAACGGCCCGCGGACGGTGCTGGGCGCCTCCGGCTTCATGTCAAAGGAGTCGATCGTGCTCAGGCCCCCTTGCAGGAAAAGGTAGATGAAGGAGGGGCTTGCCCCCGCGCCCGCGCCGCGCGCCTCCTGGCGGAGCATCTGCGCCATCGAGAGGTTCATTCCCAGCAGGCCCGCGGTTCCGATGCGCAGAAAATCCCGGCGGGCGAGGCCGTCACAAAAGGGGGTGTGGGTAGGTTTCATGGCGGGGAGCAGGGGGGCGGTTCAGTGATTGAAGACAAACTCCAGGGTGTTGAGCAGGGACCAGACAAGGTCCTCGGCGGCTTCCCGGAAATGGCCGGGCCGGGCGGCGAGGTAGGCCAGGGCGCTGCTGCGTTCCTGTGCGTTGGGTGGGCGTGAAAAGCAGGCAAGGTAGGCGGACTCGACCAGCGCGTCCGCCCCTCCCTGCTGCGCAATCCAACGGGGCAGACTGCCCTCCGCATGGGCGAGCTTGGCCTGCAGATTGTTCGAGTTCATGAAGTGCAGGGCTTGGGAAATTCCCGCGGACGCCGACCGTTCGCAGACGCAGGCGGTGGTCCGCATGGGCCGGCCGAAGAGCTTGAGGAAATAACTCTGCTGTTCGCTGTCCCAGAGCTGGACCGCCCGCTGGCCCAGCGGCACTCCGGGAAACTTTTCGGGCACCCCCGTGACGTCGCAGATGGCGTCGAGCAGCACCTCGGCAGGCAGCCGCCGGAACAGCGCCCTCGAAAAGTTGAGCTCGTCTCCCTCGTTGGTGGCGTTGGGGGTGGCGGAGCGCTGGTAGGTTTGGGACGCGACGATGGCACGGATCAGGGCCTTTTGATCAAACTTTGCGTCCGTCAAGAGCCGCGCCAGCAGCGAAAGCAGCTCCGGATTCGACGGCGGGTTGGAGGCGCGCACATCGTCCACCGGTTCCACCAGGCCTCGGCCCAAAAAGTGGGACCAGATCCGGTTGGCCATGTTTTGCGCAAACCAGGGGTTGTCCGGGGCGGTGAGCCACTGTGCGAGTGCTTCGCGGCGGTCCCCGGCCGGGTCGGCCTCGGGCATAGGCGTTCCCAGGGGATGAGCGTAGAGCACCTCCTTGGTGCGCGGGTGGGTCACCTTCGGCGTGCCGTCGGCAAGCAGGGCCTCCTCCGTGCCTGTCTTCTTGAAGCGGACCTGTTCGAAAAAGGCGCGCATCCCGTGGTAGTCCGACTGGGTCCAGCGATCGTAGGGATGCTGGTGGCATTCCGCGCAGGTGATGCGGATTCCCAGCAGCGCCTGCGAGGCGGTGGCCGCCATTTCACCGGGCTTCTTGGTGACCTTGAAAAAGTAGCCGGCCGCGTTCTGGGTCAGGGGCCCTTCGGCCTCCAGCAACCCGCGAGCGAAGACGTCGAGGGGAAGGTTTGCCTCCATGGACTCGTGAATCCACCGGTAGTAGGAGAAGGCATTGGCGTGTCCGAGGGTGCGCCGGTCGACGCGGAGGACGTCGGACCACTTCAGGGCCCACAGGTCAGCGTACTCGGGGCGCGTCAATAGCCGGTCGACGGCGCGCGCCCTTTTGCCGGGGGCCGCGTCCTCGAGGAAGGCGCGGGCCTCCTGAAGCGAGGGGATCCGGCCGATCAAATCTATGGAAACGCGTCGAAGGTAGGCGGCGTCGTCCACCGGTTCCGACGGGCGGAGGTTCATCTTGCGCAGATTTTTGTGCACCAGCAGGTCGATGTCCGTGGCTCCCGGAGGCTCCTCAAAGGCGTTTGAGGCGCCGGGACGGGGGACGGTGACCTGATGGATGGCGATCTGGCCTTCAAACCTGGCCATCACCGCTGCCTGGCCCACGAGGGAGCCCGTGGTCACTGCCCCCTGTTCATCGACCTCCGCCAAAGCGGGGTTGTTGGAGTGAAAGATAGCCAGCCAAGTCACGTCCTGTTCGACTCCGTCGGAGGAGCGGGCGTAGACCTTGAGCGGTTGGTGCCCCGAAAAGCCGAGCACCGCCGCGGCCGGTTCCATGCGCAGGTTCGTCCAAATGGGGCGTTCCCTGTCCTCATAAAGAGCGCCCCGTGCCACCCAGTCCCGGAGGATGCCGTACTCCCGGGAGCCGACACGCAGACGCGGGCCGCCCGCGTGCGGCACGAGCGAGGCGCTTTTGGTCAGCAGGAGGCTGTTTTCTGGGGCGGCGGGCATCACGCGGCGGCCCCGGTCTTGCAGCACCAGCGCCTCGAAGTCCGAGCGGGGGTCGTTGCCAAACACCGATAGTTTGAACCCATTCTGTCCCTCGGCCTTCCCGTGGCAGGCCGAGCCGTTGCAGCCAAACCGGCTCAGAATGGGAGCGACGTCGTGGATGAAGTCGGGCTGGAGCTCTTCGGCCGCCCCCGGTGAGGGCGAGCACAGAAGGGCCGCCGCAGCCAGCAACCACCTGGCGACGCCTTTTAAAACGGG
>CAMCIN010000327.1 GCA_945874745.1 Akkermansia muciniphila
GGCGCGGCATCTTGCACGCGAGAACCCGGAGGCCGCCTTTTCGGATGTGACCACTCAAATTAGCGACCCTGTCTACGGCTCGATTGCCGCAAAAGAGGTAGCCCAAGAGTACTTTCGCTCTGATAGCAATCGTTGTCTTGGCTGGTTGCAGCAGATCGCATCCGGTCCGCTCCGCGATGAAATGACCTCTGCCGTGGCCAATGAAATGATCAAGACCGATGTGTTAGGAGCATTGAACCTCTGCACAAGGATCTCCGACGAAAACAACCGTGTGATCGCAGTGGCGACGCTTTACGGAAACGCACGCTACATCCAGCCCTCGCTTGCCGACAGCTGGGCCAATCAAAACCCTGCTTGGATCAAGGCCCTCTCTGATTTTGAACGGTCCAACGAAGTCCCAAAATAACGATGCGTCCTCTTTTAGCGGGAGTTTGGTTCGCGACACTTTCCCTTGTTACCGCGCCCGATTTGGATGCCGTGGGTTCGCCGCTAGTGGACCTCGGCGTTCTTGAAGCCGTAGATGCGGCTAGAGAACCGGTTTTTTCTGAAAAACTACAGAGTTTCATCCTCGGGCTCCCTTCTGTCGAACAGATCATGGCTAAGGGCGATTCCGATATTGTTGAGGAGGTGCGTTTTGCCAGGGCGCGTATCGATGCGTTACGAGAGCCGGGACAGAGTCCGGCCGTGGGGGGGGGCGGCCTCTCCGAGGCTACTGGCGTGGTCCTCGTGCTATCCCACACCCAAGGCGCTCTGAAGGTAAAGGGTGCCCTTTCCTGCGTCTGTATCGACAGGCAGTCGGGGCTTTTTTTGACGGCCCTGCATCCCTTTCAAGAGGCAGATCGGGGAGATTGTGCCGTGATCTTGGGGCGCGATGGCAGTGTCTCGGGCGTTGCGAGAACACTGCTCAGAAAAACCGAGGCAGACATTGTGCTTCTCACGACACGGTCGATCTTTACGGGGCAGGTGCGCCGACTCGGGGAGCCCCCGACGGCCGGCGAGATGCTTTGGGTCTGCGGTTCCTGTCCGGGGGCGGCGTTTTTCCAATTAGGTGCTCACGCTGCTCGGGTAAGCCTTCCCAATTGGCATATGCTGGGCCGATTACGCGCGAAATGTTTCGATCTAGATCGGGGTTTTCCGAACGGATTGAGCGGGGGGGGGGTATTCAATTCGGCTGGTGAGCTAGTTGGGATCGCGACTCGAAATATTGCTGTGAGTAGCCATGGAACAGGTGGCGCAGCTCTCCAGTTTGGAAGGGCAGTCGAGATCGTTCCGGTGGTTGAAGAGTTGCGTTAATAAACCGGGATCCGGTCAGTTTTTGGCTGGAGCGATGGATTGGTTGAGGGAGCGAAGAAACTGTGAAGGCCTGTGCGACGACAGTTAATCCCGAACTCCGAGGTTGAAGCTAAAAGGAGCTCAAACAGGGCTGCGAATGAGGGGCTCTGGTGGGTCTTATTCCAACTTCGGCGAAGTTGGGATTTTCCATTCAACGATCTGTTCGATGAAGGGGATGTGCTTTTGGAGTCCACCCCAAGTTTCGGAGATCAAAAGCAGCTCGCCCCAACACGGCTCCTCCAGGAAACGCCGCTGCCCGTAACGTGGCGCATTGCCGGTAGCCCCCTTCCGGCTGCGCCACCTTTTGGTAGAGGCTCAGCAAATTGAACGTAAAGAGCACCGCCAAAAATGCGGACTCCGTTGCGAAGAAATCCTTCATGCAAAAGCCGTCGGCGTGCCGTTCCGCTTTGATCTCCTCGACGCGTTGTCCAATCACGGCCCGTTTGTTGTAATCCGGCCCACCAAAGCTCCAACGCTCTCCCGTGCGATTGGTGACAAAGATCCGAAACGTGTATCCAGGTACGTCGATCCGTTTGCGGCCCACGGCCTCTTTGGCTTCGCGTACACCTTCACACACCACCTCGAAGCGACGCTCCTTGTCCGGAGGTGTAGGCAGGCGATCAGGATACCCGACGGTGGTGCTGAGCGATAAAACGCTCCTCTATTGCTCAATAGTCATCCCATCGTGAGCTATACCCTTGTTTGTGTTAGTTCACCCTTTTGAGGACGGTAATGGACGAATCGGCGGTGCCCTTGTGGAAAAGGCCATCTCTTAAGGACTCGGTTTGGCGACATTATCGGCAACTTGTCGGTCAAACGTCCGACATCACGGCTCGACGTCGCTTTGTTATAAACCGGGCATGTTCCACTCCCCCCGTGCGGTTCTGTTTTTTGCGGCGAGTCTCGTGGCTTTGCCCGTGGCCGCTTCCTCCCCTGTAACGGTGTCGGTCTTTGGCGAAAGCTTCTTTCCCAGGGCCGCAGGTGCGGCAGCCATTTCAGCTCAAAAATTGGTCACCCAGCTCCAGCAGAGCGGCGTCGAGGCCCGGAAAGTCGGCGCAAAGGAGCTCGAAGACCCGGCTTTTTTGGAAAATGCAGCCTCGTCCGTTCTGGTTCTCCCAAGTGGCAATGCCTTCCCAAAGGGTGCCTTCGCCAATCTTCAGCAATACCATAAACGCGGAGGGTGCCTCGTTCTGACAGGCATCCCATTCACCCACCCTTGTGAACTCGAAAAGGGCAAATGGCGCGATTTGGGCCATCAGAACCTTTTCGCACACGGAGAAAACGGGATAGGCACCGGCGGGTTTCTTTCCGCGCCGGCAGATCAGAAGTGGACTCTCCAGACTCCCGTCAGTCCGCTGGCTCTTCCCGAAGAATGGTTCTCCGGCCGCGAAGGCCGCACGCAATGGCTCGATACCCGGACCCTAGACAGCTCCGATGAAGTCCTGCCCATCCTTTCCACCGTGGGGCCCGACCAAAAACCGCACCCTGCCGCAGCCCTCATTCGGCATCGGTGCGAGCAGTATTCCGGAGCCTGCGACGTGTGGCTGGGACACATGACCGGTGGGAACGAGGAACGGGACACTTTCCTGGCCTCGCAGCTTATTGTGCGGGGAGTGCTGTGGTGTTTGCGTGAAAAGGAGGCAATCACGGAGGAAGTCTTCGCCAGCCGGCTGGCTTTCCTGAACCAAAAACGCTTTCCCGAACCGCTCCCGGACGGGCTCACCGCCGTGGAAACGCCGCGGCCCTGGGGCGATTCATTCGTCCCAAAATCGAGACCTCCAGCGCGACAACTGACGGCTGTGGCTTTGGCGCGATTAAGCGAAGACGAAAGGATCGCACTGACGTGTCTGCAGGGATTAACCAGCCGCACGCAACCTCAACTCTGGCTGGTGAACACGGCCATAGACCGCTTCTGGCTCGAGTGGCATCAGAAGCAGGGCCACATCGATGGCTTCGTGGAGGAGGAAAACTGGAAGGCGTTGTTTTCGAAATATCGGGCGGAAATCAAAGGCGCGATTGTGCCGGATCCGGCGCTGTACCGGGGCGATTTATTGGCGGTGAACGTGGCGGCCTGTGAGGATTCCATCGTGGCATCGCCCGAACTGGCGAAGGCGCTGGGGCTGGAGATCCGGATGGATTTACGCGGCAAATTCACGACGTACGCCGACGGACTGGACTGGTTGTGGGCCACGTACAAGGACCGGTTGAACCGGCACATGTGCGATTATATGCAGCCGGGCCGGCTCAAGAATGGGAACTTTGCGTACGCCTATCAGTGGAAGGCGCCCATGATGTGGATCTCGGGACAGGAGGACGAGGCGTACCGAGGGGCGGATCGTGGGGCGGAGAAAAGAGCGGTGGCGAGAGTGTTTGCGGAGATGCCCGTGAATGTTCCCGTGTTTGGGTTTCCGGCGGCGGGCGAAGGCGTGGGAATTGGAGAGCCTCCGGGGGTGGCGTTGGCGAGCCGGTATGGCAAGGGACTCATTTGCACCGACCACATGTTGAACGCAGGCGTGATGAGCGGGGTGGCTGTGCCCGAACTTAAACAGCCCGAGCAGCCCCCTGCCCCAGCGCTGGACCGGGACAAAATCTATGTGGCGCTAGTAATGTCGGACGGCGACAACCAGAACGCCTGGCACAAGTTCTTCCGGAGTTACTTTGAACATCCCAGCCACGGCAAGTTCCC
>CAMCIN010000328.1 GCA_945874745.1 Akkermansia muciniphila
CACCGAAACGACCCACACCCCTTTGCCATGCTCCCCTACGGTATCGTCCGGTATCACGGCGCACCGGCGGATCTGCGGGACATCCCGCTCGGCACAGTGCTGCACGTCCGGGCATTCCTCCCTCCCGACCCGAAGAACTCTTCCGTGCCCGTGCTGCCGGTGAACAATAAAAACATCGATGCCAACCACTACCGCGGCATTGGGGTGTTCCCCGCCGAAAACCACGTGCTCCTGCTGGAGGACGAACCCAGCCGCTGTCTGAGCGAAGGACTGATCTGGAGGCTCAAGGAGGTGGCGCTCAAAAACAACGAGGGCTTCCTCCTTGCCAGCCGCACTCCGAAGCACGGTGACGACTCCAAGGCTACCGAAGAAAAAATGACTTTCGACGCCGCCACCCGTTTCTGGCGCGGCCGGGAGTGCCTCCGGATCGAGGAGGTGATCGCCGAGGGCCTCTGGCCTGCCGACGGGAAAAAATCTTTCGCAGGCCAGCCCATCCTGCTTGGCATCACCTGGAAACCCACGCCAGACGGGATATTCACCCGATTCCACGTCTCCGACATCTGGCTCGACGATACCTCCATCGAACGCGCGGCCCGAAATCAGACCGAAGCGCACAAAGCATTTATCCGCAGCCGCTGGATGCCCGCCTGGGTGGACAGCGTCGAGTACGGAAAGTTTGGCCGTGCCACCGTCACTGCCACGCTCTTCGGGGGTATGGATCCCTCGCTTTACGCCGATTTTCAAAAGGACACCCAAGTGATCATGAACGGCGCCGAGAACACCTTGAAACACACCGCTGGCGGATATGGACCAGCCCATATCGCATCCAAGGGACCTCTATTGCAGGTCGCTAAGGCATCCGGCGAAGTCCCCATGGGAAGCAGTGGCATTCAGATCCGCTTCGAAACGGACCTCATCATCGAGGCCATCCGCCCCACTCGGGTCGTGCGCGTGCGGCCCGGAACCTGGCCCGCTGTTTCGCTTCCGAGGGAGGAAATCCTCGGTGATTCGAACAATCCTCAGGACCGTTTCCCCACACCCGCGATCTTCCCGAAATACTGAATCGTTCATATTCCAGGTTACCGGTTGCGAGGCTCTGGGGTGGACGAATCGAATTCCGACCGTTTGCAGAGCCACCAGAAACTCAAAAACAAGACCTTCATCCCCCATGCCTCGCCTATTCTTCGCCCTCCTATTCTCACCCATCTTCATGCTTCAGGCCGCAACGCCTGATCTTTCCAAGATCACTTCACGGGACGATCTCGAAGCCCTCATCGCCGCGACCGCCGATGCCACTCTGAAGAAGACGCTCACCGAACACGTGGCCGACATCTTGGCCGCCGCGGACCAGCACACGCATGTCGAGGTGGTTATCCGCACGATAGAGAGTGCGCCGGGCACGTTCACGAAGGTCAATGCCACGCCCGAGGCTCTGAAAACGGCGGTTGGCGGCAACATTGCGATCTTCGACACGCTCACCCAGATCAGCACCAACATTCTGGGAGGCAAAGCGCACGATCATCGCAAGGAGAAAGACGATCCCTACAACGCAGCCTTCATCGAGCACCTTGGGCACATCCCCTCGCTGGAGTCGGTCAAACTGGAGGCATCGGGAATCCAGGACGACTGGGTGGCTCCGCTACTCAAGCTCAAGAAACTGAAGAGCCTGAGCCTAAGCGGCTTTGGTAATCTTGGCGATGCCAGCCTGGCTCAGCTCCAGCAACTCTCCGAGTGTCCTGATCTCACCAACCTCGAGCTGGCCTATTTTGGCAAGGCCACCGACTCGGGTTGGGAAAAGCTCGCGGGCCTGAAAAACCTGGAGTCGTTCACGCCACGAGGCGCTGGGTATCCCGGTCATTTCTTCGCGAGGTTCGATAACTGGACGAAACTCAAGCGGATCAACTTCCACAGCAACGGCCTCGACGACGAAGGACTCGGCTATGTCTGTGAAAAATTCCCGAATCTCGAGTTCATTAAGCTGTGGCACTCCAAGCAGCTCACCGATGCCGCGGCGGAGCACTTCAAGAAGCTCAAGCACCTCACAGGCATCGAGATCAGTTGTGCGAAAGCCACCTCCGGCCTCCTCAAACACCTGCGCGACCTGCCCATGGAATACATCGCACTCGAATACGGCGTAAACACCCCGTCAGCGGACGCCATCGCCAACGTGAAGTCTATCCCGACGCTGCGACGGCTTAAGCTCGGTGGCGCACTCCCCGATACCGAGCTCACCACGCTCGCCGGCGCGACCCAGCTTCACGAATTGTCTGTCGAAATCGGGAAGCCGTCCGAGGAGTGTCTGCAACAGTTGCAGTCCTTTTCATTCCTCAAATCGCTGACCCTCACCCTCCGGCCGAAAGGCTTTTCCAACGAAGAGCAATCCAAGATCAAAGCGCTCCTCCCGAAGGTCGACGTGAAGTTCGCGCAGTGATTCGGTCCTGCTGCGCTCGGCGGGCTTCGGCTTGGTTTTAGAGACCGCTTGCGGCGATGCGAGGCAACTGCACCAACTTTTAGTGAATCCAGAAGAGCCGACCCAAAACAGAAACTCATCCATGCCTTTGCTTCCAATCTTGCTGGCCCTTCTCCTCGCCTGTCCTGCCCTTGCGAGTGAACTCTCTCGCACCCCTCTCCTCCTCTCCAAAGGCGGGACACCCGAGCACCCTGAGGTGTTTGATGGCAAGGGCCTCGTCATCGATCTCGGTTCGGATGTGAGCGATCATCCGTGGAAACAAGAGGGCGACCTCTGGACCTCCCAAGGCCCTCTTCTCGAGCGCTCCCCAATCCTCGCAGGACAAACCGCTGGCCTCTTCGTCGACGAACAACCCATCGCCGTTCCTCGAAACCTCCAAAAAGAAAAAGTGCATCCGGAGAAAAAGGGCTTCTGCTACGTCGACCCCACTTCGCTTCAACCCGGCCAAATGGGCTTCGCCGAGGATGGATCGCTCTACTTCCGATGGCCCGCGAACAAGCGCCCGGGCTCCGCGCGCCTCGTGCTGCCCGCAAAGGCTGGCGTCAGCGCGGTCAGCATCGCCTGCTCGCACATCGTGGTTCGAAACGTCACCTCCACGCATGCCGGCAACGATGGGTTCAACATTCACAATCGATGGACTGGCATTCGACTCGAAAACATTCGCGCCCTCTCCAATGGCGATGAAGGCATCAGCGCGCATGACGAAGTGGAGATGACCGTGGACGGTGCCGAGATCGCTTGGAATGGCTCGGCATCGGGAGGCGTTGCCGATGTCAACCAGTGCTCGACCAATTACCGAAACTGCGTGGTGCACGACAACGCCGGTGCGGCCTTCCACTTCAGCGGCAAATCCCACTCCGTGTCCGACTCAAAAATCTACAATCAGGCTCGCCCCTTCGACATCGCCAAGGGCAGGACCTGCACGCAAACACGGGTAGACGTCCGCTGAGAACGCGCGCCATGGGGATGCATTCCTCCGCCTCACTCTTGCGTGCGCCCTTTCCATGCGTCCCGAGAACAACAGAAACTTCACTTTGTCAGTATGTGAATCGCGAAGGGTTTAAAACGACGCGCCGATTGGAGATCATGAAATCGCTGTGCTTACATCTCAAAAGCCTCAGACATCCTGAGGTCTCGGGGAATGGGGTGATCTCAGTGGGACGCATCTGATTCGGAAGGGGGTGCCGGGATGCTCGGTTTCTGTGTCGTTGAGCTTGGCGCACAAATCGGCCATCACTGTGTCATGAAGTGGATTGGCTTGTCCGTGCAACGGATCTGTCCGATTTCAGCGAAATACGGGAGCCCCTCGATCTCAGCCCGTAACACCTCTGCTCGGCGCACCGAATCCGCTTCGTTTACCAACAACGGCACCACCGCTGAGCTATCCCATAATTTCACCTTCCCTCTTCTCTTTCAGCAAGTACCGCAGCCGCCAACCCGCTCCCCTCCCCAAGTTCCGGACACGACGAACTCAAAATTCCAGCCGCCGTCGCCTCTGGCTTTTGCGTGGAAGAGCCGGGCTCTGTGCTGCAGGCGGACA
>CAMCIN010000329.1 GCA_945874745.1 Akkermansia muciniphila
CTAACGACTGGATGCCGTAGAGCTGCTGGTAGTTTTTCGCCGCCAGCCCCTTGATGTGGGACTGGACCGAGGTGATGTGCTCCTTGATGCAGGCGTCCCGGACGGCCGCGTCGTCTGCGGAGACGCTTGCCTGGTAGGCGTCCAGCGAGATTTTGGAGTCCACCACGAGACGGCGCTCCTCGGGCAGGTGGATGACCACGTCGGGCTGCTGGCGCCTGCCCTCGACCAGGTGGCTGACTTGGACGTGGTACTCCTGGCCCTTGCGCAGGCCGGACGCCTCCAGCACCCGCTCAAGAATCAGCTCGCCATAGTTGCCCTGCGTCTTGTTGGAACCCTTGAGGGCTGAGGTCAGGTTTTTGGCCTCTTCACTGAGTGTTTGGTTGAGTTCCCGCAACTGTTTGACCTCTGCGGCGAGGGCGGAGCGGTCCTTGCCTTCCTGGACATAGACGTCCTCTACCTTCTTCTTGAACTCGCCCAGCTGTTCCTTCAGCGGATTGAGCAGGTTGCCGAGGTTGAGTTGATTCTGTTCAGCGATGGCCTCGTTTTGCTGGGAAAACTGGGCCGCCTTGGACTGGAGGATTTCATCGGCCAGCGCCTTGAACTGGTGGGAAAGGGCTTCCTTTGCTTGGGTGAGGAGCTGCAGCTTTTCGAGGGAGCTTTCGCGCTCGTTGTCGAGGGCGACCTGCAGTTCCGCGTTGAGGGTCTGGATTTGTGCGTTCTCGGTGCGCAGGCCTGCCAGCTCCGCTTCCAGCGGGGGAAGCCGGCGGGCGTCCCGTTCCGCGGCCGCCTTGGCGTTGGATTCCAACCTGAGTCGCTCGGCTTCTTCGCGCAGGCGGGTTTGAGCGGAGTCGAGCGAGGACTCGAGTTCAAGAACGCGTGCTTCGCGTGCGGCAAGGCGCTCGGTGAGGATCTGGCGTTCTGAAGCGGCTTGGGCCCGCTTGAACAGCAGGAGGAGGGCGGGCAGAAAGCCGAGCAGAAGCCCCAAGAGGCAGGCGGCAAAAGTGAGCGGGGTGAGCATGCTTGGAAGAGTGCTTGCTGCCGGCGGATGGCGATTGAGCCCCAGAAAAAAGCGGCTCGTCCGCTTTAAGTCACTGCAGCCTTGAGCTGCCTTTCACCTGACTCCTGCCGATGCAAGAATGGTGCTCACGAGAGGACTCGAACCTCCACGGGTCGCCCCATACGGTCCTGAGCCGTACGCGTCTGCCAATTCCGCCACGTGAGCATTTACTTTGCGCAACCTCTGCTTTCAGAGGCCGCGCGGGGGATTGGGAGATTAACCCGAACCCGCCCGGGGACAACTTAAAAATAGGGAAATCTTACCAACCGGGTCAGGAAACCCGCATAGGCATGATCACATAGAGGAAGGGGCTCGGGATCTTTATGACCCCTGGGCTCATTTCATCAATGAGATCCAGAAACACCTCTTCATTCGGCAGGGCACGCAGCGGAGCCATGAGGTACTCCGGGTTGAAGGCGATTGCCATGTCGGGCCCCTTGTAGACAACCGGGATGGATTCGCGGGCCTCGCCGATGTCCGGGGAATTTGCGGCGATCTCAAGCTGGTTGCGCGAGAACATGAGCTTGACGGAGTTGCTCTTCTCGCTGGCCAGCAGCGAAACCCGGTGGACTGCTGCCAGAAAGAGGGTGCGCTCGAGCGTGACCCGTTCCTTGACCTCGGCCGGGATAACCTGCCTGTAGTTTGGGTAGTTGCCCTCGACCAGCTTGGACACCAACCGGGTCGAGCCGACGTCAAAGGCGACCTGGTTCTGGGAGACGTACATCTTGACCTCGCCTGTTTCGCCCACAAGGCGCACCAGTTCGTTAATGCACTTGGTCGGAACGATGACTTCCGTCTCCTCGCTTTGGGGAAACTCGACCTCTAGGTCGATGAGAGCCAGCCTGCGGCCGTCTGTGGCGACCATGGTGAGGCGGCTTTCCTTGAAGGAAAAAAGGATGCCGTTCAGCACATAACGGGTCTCGTCTGTGGAGATGGCGTAAGAGGTTTTCTTGAGCGCGTCCTTGAGGTCGCTTTGCTTGAGGGAAAACAGCTTGCAGTCCTCAAATTTTGGCAGCGCGGGGAAGTCGTCCTCGGGCAGGCCGTGGATTTTGAAAAAGGACTGGCCCGAACGGATCGCAGTGATGTTTTTGGAGTCCACCTCGATCTGGACCTCCCCGGCGGGGAGTTCGCGGATGATGCCGGCCAGCCGCTTGACCGGGATGGTGGTGCCGCCGGGACGTTCGACCTGGGCTTCCGCGACGCAGGTGACACCGACATCCAAGTCCGTGGTGGTGAAGCGGAGCTGGCCGTCCTGAGCGTGGATGCGGACGTTGGCGAGAATCGGCAGGGTGGTGCGCGAACTGACGACGTTCTGCACGGTCTGCAGTCCAGCGAGAAGGGTGTCTTTGGTGACGCTGAATCTCATATTCTGAATCGTTTTGATGAAAGGAACTCCGGGGGACAACTGGGAACTATTCTTTGCAGTCTGGAAGTCCGTGGTAAAGGGCGGAAAAAAGTGGGCTGGACACCGGTTGGAACCGGAGGCGGTTTGGGATTAACGTTGAAGCTGATTGTCCAGGAAGCTGACCACGTGGCGGGTGCGCTCGTCCTTGGTCATTTTGTCGACCACCTGCCGGTGTGCGTGCAAAACGGTGCCATGATCGCGGCCACCGAAGGCCTCGCCGATTTCCGAGAGCGAGGAGCGCGTCAGTTCGCGGGAGAGGTACATCGCAATCTGTCTGGGAAAGGCGATGTTTGCCGGGCGGCGCTTGCTGGTCATGTCGGCCAGACGGATGTCGAAGTGGTCGGCGACGCGCCGCTGGATCTGTTCGATGGTGACGGCTTTGCGGGCCTCCTCCTGGAGGATGTCCTTGAGGAGCATCTCGATTTTTTCCGGGGACGGCACCTTCCCGTCGTTGAGGGAGGTATAGGAGGCCACCCGCATGAGGCCGCCCTCGAGTCGGCGCACGTTGGTGCGGATGCGCTCGGCTAGGAAGTTGAGCACCTCGGAAGGAAGCTTCACCTGCATGGACTGGGACTTCTTGCGCAGGATCGCGATGCGGGTCTCGACTTCCGGCGGCTGCATCTCGGCCGTCAGGCCCCATTCAAAGCGGGAAACCAGGCGGCTTTCCAGGTTAGCGATCTCGGAAGGCGGCCGGTCGCTGGAGAGGACGATCTGCTTGTGGCCATCAAAGAGGGCGTTGAAGGTGTGGAAGAACTCTTCTTGAGAGCGCTCCTTGCCTGCAAGGAACTGGATGTCGTCGATGAGGAGGACTTCGGCCTGGCGGTAGCGCTTGCGAAACTTGGCAAGTGTGCCCGTCTGGATGGCGTCGATGAACTCGTTGGTGAAGTGTTCCGAGGTGATGTACATCACCTTCGCGTTCTTCTTGGAGCCCAGAATCTGGTGGCCGATGGCGTGCATCAGGTGGGTTTTGCCCAGGCCGACGCCACTGTAGATAAAGAGGGGGTTGTAGGTCTTTCCAGGCCCGTTTGCGACTGCGGAGCAGGCAGCGTGGGCAAACTGGTTGTTGGTTCCTACGACAAAGGATTCAAACGTGTTTCTCGGATTCAGCCCGTTCCCGCTGGAGGCATTCGGCTTGTGGGGCTCCGCACTGGATGCCGAGTCCGAAGCGTCCTCCTGTTCCTCGGGCGCCACTGCCACGGGGTTGGTGTCGAAGACAAAAACGATTTCACGGCCCTTGCCCGTGGCCAGCATCAGGGCGGAATGGAGCAGGGAATGGTAGTTGCTCTCGATCCAGAGCTGGTGGATGGAGTTTGGGACACACAGCGTCAGCTGCTTTTCGTCGACGCAGACGGGACGGATGTCCTGAAACCAGCGGCGGAACGTATCGACGCTCACCTCCGACTGGAGGGTGGCGGAGACTTGGTTCCAGAGGGCGACGACGGCGTCGCTCGGGGATGGATTTTCGGTAGGGTTTGCCACGGAAGAAGGGGTGGGAGGAAGCGGGACAGGAGTAGGCAAAGTGGTGGGGAGGATGAGGAAAACGAGG
>CAMCIN010000330.1 GCA_945874745.1 Akkermansia muciniphila
AGCTGTACCGCGGACGAGTTGTGCGGTCTGGGGGCGGAACATTACTTGGTGGAGCGGGAGCGGATCCGTTCGGTAACGGCGGAGGAGGTGCGCAGTGTGGCGAGGCGCTATTTAGGAGAAGCGCCCGCGGTCACCGCGATTGCCGGCCCGCTTGCCCCTGAAGCAGGGGAGGCGTTGGAGGGCGCCATCCACTGCTAGGTGGTCACGCGCGCGGGCTATCCCAAAGAAAGCCGACAAACCTTTTATCCGCAGAGAGCGCAGATTCGACAAATGACAAAAAGCCATAAACAAATCCCTCGGCCGACTTTTCATCTGTGCCATTTGCCTCCTCTGCGGCTCACAGCGCGTCAGTGAGGCGTTGGCGAAGGGGTACCCACCTGCAACGCTCCGCGAAAGACTTGGGTCGGACTTCGCAAGTTTGGGGCCGAGGGGGGGAGTAATTGGAACTTAAATGTATTAACGTTGGGTTGGTATCTGTGTGACCTGAATGAATTGCATTGAAGCAAAGGTTGGATTGCTCCCCGGCGCTCAATATCCCAATCTCAAAAAAGCCATGCCTCACTCCATCTTTCCGGGGATCGAACTCCCGCCCCTTTCCATAGGTTCAGGACCAAACGCCGTACAGCTCGGGGGGGCTCTCCCTCTGTTTATCCTCGGCCCCTGCGTCTTGGAATCGGAGGAGTTTGTCTGGAAGATGGCGCGCAGCCTGAAGGCGATCTGCACTCACCTGCGCCTGCCTTTTGTGTTCAAGGCCTCTTACGACAAGGCAAACCGGACTTCGGTTTCAAGCTATCGGGGCAACGGGGTGGAGGAGGGCTGTCGCATCCTCGGGGAGATCGGCAGGGAACTTTGCGTACCGGTAACCACCGATGTGCACTCGCCAGAAGAGGCGGAAAGAGCAGCCGAGTGGATTGATATCCTGCAGATCCCTGCATTTCTTTGTCGCCAGACTGACCTGATCGAGGCTGCAGCCCGCACGGGGCGGGTTGTGAATGTGAAAAAGGGGCAGTTTCTGGCGCCTCAGGACGTGGGAAACATCGCACACAAATTGCGGACATTCGGGTGTGAATCGTTCTTTTTCACCGAGCGCGGGGTGACCTTTGGCTACAACAATCTCGTGGCCGACATGCGTTCCCTTTACTGGATTCGGGAGCAGGGCTTCCGTGTTGTGTTCGATGCCACCCACTCGGTGCAGCGGCCCGGAGGCGGAGGCGACAAGACCTCTGGGGACGGCGTGCTGGCGCCCGTTCTGGCGCGCGCTGCGGTCGCTGCCGGGTGCGACGGCGTATTTATTGAAACGCACGAGGATCCGTCCAAGGCGCTCAGTGACGGCCCCAATCAGGTGCCGTTGGAGCAATTGCCGGCGCTGCTCCACAAACTCACACGCATTCATGCACTGGTCCGGGAGTAATATTGCGGCCGTTGTTTTTGGGTTGCTCGGCGGCCTCTGGGGGACCTGCCTGCCGCTGTGCGGTGCGCCGGGCGCTCCGGTGGCGGCCACGCCCGAAAAGCGGGGGGCGGGGTCGGAACGGGATGCCCAGCCCGCAGATTGGGGGGCGCGGCTCAATGTCTCGCCCAAGGGCCCGACTGCTGCACAAAAGGGAGCAAACGTCGCTGCCGGTGCTTCTGGGGGCCAATCCCCGGGGCCTACGCCACTGGCCATCCCGCTGGTGCAAGGGTACGACAGCTTCGGCCTGAGCCTTCCTGACCACGACTTGGAGGGCCGTCTGCGCTCGCTGTTTGTGATCGGCGCCATTTCTAGAATCGACGATAGAAACGTCGAAATTCGCGAAAGCTTTTTGGAGACTTACGCCGAGGACGGAAGTCCGGAGTTCTCCATCGAGCTGCCGAAGGCAACCCTTGACCGTTTCACCCGGGTCTTGGTGGCAAAAACACCGGTAACCTTGCGCAAGGCCGAGTTCGAGTTAAAGGGGGCTTCTCTGGAGTTCAACACAGTGACGAAAGAAGGCGGTCTTGGCGGCCCTGTGCAGATGACCATCTACAACGGCGTCGACTCCGCCTCCCCGAAAAAAGCAGCCTCTCCCGGTCAATCGCCCAGGGCGGCATCCCCCGCGCCAAAGTAAATTCTTACCGCAATTTTGCGCTCAACCCATGGCCTCTTATTTTTTCCTCCGCCCTCTCTCCCCCCATTTTGGTTTCGGGCTTCTGTGGGCCGCTTCTGTTTTTTGGCTGGAGCCCCTGGCTACAGCACAAACCGGAGTGGAGCCCGAGCCAGCGCGTGGTTCCCGACAGACCGCGACCGTGGAGGTTCCCCGCAAGGCGGTTTCCTCGCCAAAGCGAGCGGGCGGGTTGGGGCAGCTACCAGCTCCTTCAGGCAATGCCGCGGTGACGACGATTACGGCGCAAAAACGCCTGCTGCTTGATTCTCAGGGAAAGGAGGCTTCCTTCTGGGGCGATGTGAAGGTGGTGGACTCCCGCTTTTCGCTGGCCTGCGAAAAGTTGACCGTCTTCTTCCGGGACAACACCGGGTTGGGCAAAGCACTGGAAGGCAAGGATGCCAAGGAGGGAAAGGCAGGAAAGGAGGCCGGCCCCGGGGAGGGGGCCCTTGAGAAAGCGGTGGCTGAGGGGGACGTGATCATTTTTCAGGAAAAAACCAATGACAAAGGGGAGATTGAGCGGAGCGTAGGGCGCGCACAGAAAGCGGTTTACGACACAAAGACAGGGAACATTGCGCTCTCTGGCTGGCCTCAGGTGGAGCAGAAACAGAACACGATCATCGCAATGGAGGAGGGGACGGTGATCTTGCTCAACCAGAAGGGGACGTTGGAAGTGTTGGGACACTCCAAATCCGTTCTGCGCAACACAAGTTCAGACAATGGCCGCTGAAATCACGGCACTTGAGCACGGGTCCGAGCCGATCCTGCGGACGCAGGGACTGCTGAAGATCTACGGGCGACGGGCAGTCGTCAACGGGGTGGACATCCAGTTGCGCAGAGGGGAGATCGTGGGGTTGCTCGGCCCAAATGGGGCGGGGAAGACGACGAGTTTCTACATGATCGCCGGGCTGGTGCGTCCAGACGGGGGCTCTGTCATGTTTCAGGGGGAGGATGTTACGGATTTCCCGATGCACCAGAGGGCCAGAATGGGAATGGGTTACCTGCCGCAGGAGGAATCTATCTTCCGGAAGTTGTCTGTTGAGGACAACCTCATGGCGATTTTGGAAACACAGCCGCTGCCTAAAAAAGAGCGAAAAAATCGTTGCGAAGAGCTGCTAAATCAGTTTGGTATTACTAACGTGGCAAAGCAACTCGCACTGACGTTGTCTGGTGGCGAAAAGCGGAGATTAACTATCGCTCGCTCCTTGGTAACCAACCCCTCGTTGCTGATGCTCGACGAGCCGTTCAGTGGCGTGGATCCCATTGCTGTTGCGGATGTTCAGCAGATTGTGGCTAAGCTGCGCGAGTCGGGTCTGGCTATCTTAATAACTGACCACAATGTGCGGGAGACCCTCTCCATTGTGGATCGGGCTTACTTGATTTTTGAAGGGCGTGTGGAGACGCAGGGCACCAAAGAATTTCTGGTCAATGATCCGGTTGCCCGCCGGGTGTATCTCGGGGAGGGCTTCCGTATGTAGTTGAAGTAGTGGAGTAACCCCAAAACAAAACAACGGACACAAGCCTTCGCCAGAAAAAGGGTTTGTGCCCACCGAAAGGAAAAAGCCATGCAGACTGCTAATGTTAATGTTCCTGTTCGAGTGGATGGTCGTCACTTCCCAGTATCGGAAGCAATTAGACGGCACGTAGTAGAAAAGATAGACCAGCTGCCGCTGGACTACCCCAGAATCATCGAGGCACACGTCGTGCTCGATCTGCAAAAGCATGGCAACCGGCACTTTGCGGAGATCATCCTGCACTGCGCAAACCATATCACGATCGAGGCAAGTGTCACGACACACGATATTTATGCGTCGATAGACGCGGTGACCCTCAAGGTCGCCCAGCAAATGAGAAAGCATAAACAGCGCCACCTCGCCTC
>CAMCIN010000331.1 GCA_945874745.1 Akkermansia muciniphila
GCCTTTCGGCAGTCGCCCCTCTCGGGACAGGACAAGGGAATCGCTTTGCTGGCAGGCGATAAGTTTCGGTCACCAATGCCTTTCGGCAGTCGCCCCTCTCGGGACTGCGGTACACCCTTTGGAACGTCATCAGAAACCTTCGTCACCAATGCCTTTCGGCAGTCGCCCCTCTCGGGACCACGCAAGCTTTCTGACGCAACCCACTAAAACCTATGAACGTGTCACCAATGCCTTTCGGCAGTCGCCCCTCTCGGGACTCCACCCTTCTTAACACCCTGAATCTCAGCGGCACAAGTCCCCAAAAAGTCGGGAGGTCAAAAACTCGCACATAATGCATGAGCTTTCGCGCCGACAGACGCCTCTCTCTCTGTAAAACCCTAGGTCGGGAGGTGGGGGCTTTTCGGGGTTTTCATCTCCCGACCTGAATGCCTCTCTATTCGAGAAGCTCGGCTCCTTTGAGCGACAGGTCCCTCGCCGGCACCTGCCAGCGTACCCCCGCCTTTTCCAGCAACCGCCGCAGGTCGGAGAGTTTCTTCCGGATGTACTCGGCCGGCTCTTGCTTGTCCACGGGAGGGAGGAACTTGGCATCCACCCCCTTCGGGTTTCCCCCCTCCATCCAAAGCAAGAGTTCACTTCCCGCCTCTTTTTGGTCGCGCAACCCCACTCCCTTTTGCCGGATCCCCAACAAAAAATGCGCCACAAAAAGCACCGACCGCGGACAGTCGATCCACTGCCCGTCCACCTCCATCCGTTTCCCCGCGTAGTCGAGCCTCACTCCGCAGGGAACATCCGCCTTGAGTAAGTTCGAGAAACTACGGATCAACCCCTCAAACGTGCCCGGCATCTGGTTCAGCTCCTTGAACCGGTTGCGCAATGGAACAAACGGGACGTCCGCCAGATGAACCACTGCAGTCGCCGGATCATGACTCCCGCCGGAACGGTCCGCGAGCGCCCCGCCAGGCTGGATGGGGAAGAAGAAACCGGGAATACTC
This sequence comes from Akkermansia muciniphila, assembly GCA_945874745.1. Lineage (GTDB taxonomy): Bacteria > Verrucomicrobiota > Verrucomicrobiia > Chthoniobacterales > Chthoniobacteraceae > Chth-196. The sequence goes on from CAMCIN010000331.1 coordinate 993, forward strand.
TCAAAGGGGGAACTCACCAGCACGTGGGTGATCCGGTCTGTTTCACGCGCCAGGAGGGTCATCGCGGCATGCAGCAGCGCCCCCATGGTTTTGCGGCCGCCGGCGATGCTCGCCACCAGACGCAGTTCAGGATTTTCCACGTATGCGCGCACCCTTTCGAGAATCAGGTTCGCTGCGGCGCTGTTTTGCGCGGGGGTTGTGATGTCCTCGAGCGGTTCCATTCTCCCGGTATTGGGATTTGGGGCCGCGAGGACGCAGACGGGCTCCGCCTGCAGTTGGTCGGGTCCGACCCCGAGGGCTGAACGCAACGCCTCCCACGCGCAGACGCCACCCAGAGCGACCTGCGGGGTGAACAGCTGCTCTTCAATTTTACGGGCGCCCGTACCGGTGGTGATAAAAAGCACGCGCGCCGGGATGTGCTCCCTGCCCTCCTGTGCCAGTGCCCAAACGGTTTCCGTGACAATCGCGGGCGACAACCCGGTCACGGCCAGCAGAACGGTCTTTGTGGTTGATGGAGCAGACGGTCGTTGCGCTGGCTCCCTGCTCGGGGAGGCTGCTTTTGGATTTGTGCTCAAACGGGCTTTCGGCATGGAAAAAGGAAGGCGGCCTAGTCAAAAGACGCTGGAGTATCGAGGTTGTCAGGGGTGAGAAGCCGGATCCGCAGCTGCCGCGCACGGGCCAGCAGATCCTTCCACGCCTTGCCCGTGGGAGGCTGGTGGAGTGCAAGAAAGGCGCGCGTGAAAGTCCCCCCGATTGCCTTGGAACGCCCGTTGAGCTCGTCCAGATACGGCACCAGTCGTACGCCCCGGATTTTGCAGGACACGCAGACGGCATCACAGCCGTCCAAGGCAAGGATGTCCTCCTCCAGATCGTTTCCCCCCTGCTGGATAACGTCTGCGGACCAGCGCAAATCGTGGAAACGCCCGGCGCGTTCGAGTGCCTCAGTCACGATCACCTCCCACCAGCCGCCACTCAGAAAAGTGGGGAAGTGTTGGAGCGGTCGCATGGCTTCGAAACACCGGCCGTTGTAGTTTTCGATGTAGGTTCCCTGCGCCTTCGCCTGGGCCAAAAACATCAACTCAGGCTCCGTCCAAGACGGCAGCAGGGCCGCCTCCGGAGTGGATGTCGGATCCAGTAATCCCGCAGACAGCAGGTGCGGGAACAAGGAGAGCGGCACGGGAAAAGACACTCCCAAAACCCTGAGCCAGCCCGCCGGGTCCCGGGGAATCTTCCCGCCGGGAAAGTGCGCCTTCTCCCCATGTTCGAGCACAGCCTGCAGCTGCCTTGTGTCCTCGGAATTGTCGCGAACCGCCCGTGCCGCGGAGAGATGCCCCCTCCAGTCCCGTCCCTCGGAAACGGACTGGTGACCATTTGCCACGACCATCACGTCCAGAGTCAGGTCGGCGATGATTTTGGAAAAGGACACTTCTCCGCCAAAGAAAGGCCGGATGTCGCCACCGGTTCCACCGTCCACAAAACAATTGGACTGGGTGTCTACATAAAAGCTGGGGACCCCGTCTTTTGCCGCCTGTTGGAAGGCCCCGATGCTCATGAGTTTGGTGCCTCCCGTGAAGTTGACCAGGGGGAGGAAATTTTTATCGCGCGCGATTTGCACGGCCTGGCCGACAAAAAACGCGGTTTCCTGAATACCGGGCATTGCCGAGGAAATGGGCCGGTTGAAAAACTCCGCATTCACCCCTGCGACCACCGCGGCATTCTTGATTTGTAACGCACGCGGGGCCGTTTTGGGGGCGGTGAGATGGATGAGCACGCTGGGCCGCAACGCACAAATCGGAAACAGATTTGGGATGGTCTGCTCAGAGATGAGTTGGATGAGCGCGACTTTCGAGGAGTCAGTCATGAGCGGAGAAAAGGCGAAGGGTTACGCGAAGGCCGTCAGCCTGGGATCCACCTGCATGGCCTTGAGAAGCTCGAGAGAAACGGAGACGCGCTTTCGGCGGCCTGCATTCACTTGTGTTCCCACCGGCCATTCATGGTTATGAATAAAAACAACAAGAGCCCTCCACTCCCCCGCCGGTGTGCGATGCGGACGAAGAAGAACTGGCGATGCAAAGCGGCCCGAATCCGTATTCCAATCCAGGCTACCCGCATTAAACCTTTGATTCAGGGGCAGACCAAGGGCAGCCCGGAAGACAGCTGGCGCCTGAGGCCCACCGAAGAGAACGGCAGCGCCTAAATCGTGATCCGACTTGGCCCACTTGAATCCGGGCATCTGCTGCTCCGGTCTGGGATCATCCTTTGTTCTTCCATAGGCACGCCAGGATTTGAGCCAGCCGCCAAGTTCCTTAATGGCGTTGTCTCCACTTCTTGCGGGAATCCACTTTATCGAAATATTCCGCGGAGACGCAAACCGTGTCAGGGCCTCCGCGAGCGGCGAAACGGAATTGGCCGTCAGTGCGCCCATTGCGCGGCGACCACGGAATCCCAACGACCCTAAGTTCGCAAAGATGGATACAAGAGCGAGCACGTCGGGCCACAACTCCGCCTTCCCTTTCCACAAAACCTGCAGTTCAAATTTAGAATCGGGCGAAATCGTTGCACGGGCATCTTCATCCCTGCGTAGCGGCCAAAGCAGGTAGCCTTTGTCAGGAAATTGGGCAGCGCCAAGACCCTCCATCGTTTTTGGCGGAGTGCAGGCGGGAGGTCGTGCGACTCGCACCACAAGGGGACTCGAATGCAATGTGCCCGCGGAAATGGATCCAAACACCTCTGCCTCTCGGCTCCGCACGCTTCCCGATTGTGATTGGAAGCCGCCCAACACCCTGAACCACCAGCGCAGTTGCCCGCGGATGGATGCTGGCCGGATTTCCGCCTGTTGTTTCGGCCTGGCCCCGCCAGCGATCGCCGGAGTGAGAACTTCAAACTGAAATGATGCGCGTTTCATGGCATTTTCCCGAGGTTAAGTGCTTTCGAGACACTGCGGATGGCGTCGCAGATCTGGTTGTACTGCTTTGGCTTACGATCAGCCTTTTG
>CAMCIN010000332.1 GCA_945874745.1 Akkermansia muciniphila
TGGGCGGGGCCGAGGCTTGGCTCATACTTGAAGCGCCCCATGAAGAGTTCCTCCCACACACCCGCCGGCTGGTAGGGCCGCACCGGCGGCCCGCCCAGCCCGGTTTCCAAAAGGCCAGCAGCCCGCAGCGCCGAGTCCCTGAGCATCCAACTGGGCAGCCGGTAACGCGCACCGCGCGCCAGCAGCCTGTTCTGGGGATCGCGGGCCAGTTCGTCCGCGCCCACCCTCGAGGACTGCTGGTAGGTCTGACTGCCAGCCAGTAGCGCCAGCAGCTTTTTCACGTCCCAACCGCTCTCGATAAACTCCACCGCCAGCCAATCGAGGAGCTCCGGATGCGTCGGCCGCTCCCCCTGCAGGCCAAAGTCCTCGGGCGTGCGCACCAGTCCCTCCCCGAAAAGAAGCTGCCACAACTGGTTCACCACCACGCGCGCCGTCAGTGGGTTTTCGCGCGAAACCAGCCAGCGAGCCAGGCCCAGCCGGTTTTCCGGCTCGCCCACCGGCCACGGCGCAATAGCCGCCGGCACCCCGGGCCTCACACGCTCACCGTGCTTATCCCAGATGCCCCGCAAAAGCACGAAGGTCTCGCGGGGCTGCTTGCGTTCTTCCAGCACGAGCACCTTGAGCTTTCCCGCCGCAGCCTTCGCCTCAACAAGCTGCGCATTGGCTACGGAGAGTCTCTGGCGTGCTGCCAGATCGGGCGCGTATTCCTCCAAAAACTGTTCAAATAAACGCGCCTCCAGATCCTGCGGCAAGGCCTCTGTAGGGGAAGCGCCGCTGTCGGCCAAAGTGGCCAGCGGACCGGGCCCCAGCTTCCTGACAGGTTCCCCAAGCTGGTCGCTGACCGAGAGCCGGAACAGCCCGATGTTTGCATCGCCCAACGTTGAGCGCTGGCGCAGCTCCACGAGGAGCTCTTCGTCCGGCTCCAACACCAGCGCCTCCTCCAGCCGAAACACGGCCACGTGTGGCTCGGTTTGCGGCGCGCCCTTGGTGCTCCAACCGTTACGCGGGTCATCGTCGAGTGTGTCTTTAACGTCGCCGTAGCCCCCGTTGACTTTCTTGTCGGAGGAATAATCCGCCACGGCTCCCGACACCTTGACGTCCCGCACCTCGGCGCGCCCCCGCTGCCGCACCTGCACCTTCAAATCCGTGAGGATGAACTCGCCGCTTTTGCCCCGGGACAGCCCCGCCCCCGTGTGCGCCGCATCCGGCAGCACCTCCAGCCTCAGCCCCGTCACACGCGGCAGCGCCACCCGCCCCGCAAGACGGTACTCGTCCTGCAGCGGGTGCGGCCCGGTTGCCCGCACCGAGGCGTCCGCCTGCTGGACAAGTACGGTTCCCTCGGCGCTCTCAAGCCCCACCGCCAGAAGCGGAGTCCACTCGCGAAAGTCCCCTCTCGAACGCTCAAACAAATCCGGCAACGCCCCTCTAAATGCTCCGCTCGCGCCAGCCCGCGCAGCGGCTTCCGCCGTCTTCGCCTCCGCCACCAGCTGCTCCGCCTCCTGTACCGCTGCCTGCGCGTGCGCAGACTTGTACTCCAACACGGGCTTCGCTCCGCCGCCCGCAGCACCGGTTTCGTCGATGCTGTTGAAGAACGCACTCAGGCTGTAATACTCGGAGTGGCTGATCGGATCGAACTTGTGCGTGTGACACTGCGTGCACCCCAACGTCAACCCCAGCCAGGCCGTGCCCATCGTGTTGACCCGGTCGATCACGTAATCCACTCGACTCTCCTCCGGATCCCTTCCGCCCTCCCCATTGGCCATGTGGTTGCGGTGAAAACACGTCGCCACTTTTTGCTCGGCGGTGGCCCCAGGCAGGAGGTCGCCGGCAAACTGCTCCACCGTAAACTCATCAAAGCGCTGGTTCCTGTTGAAGGCGTCCACCACCCAGTCCCTCCAAGCCCAGTTGGTGCGGGTCGCGTCGGACTGGAAACCATCCGTGTCCGCATATCGCGCCACATCCAACCACCACATCGCCATCCGCTCGCCAAAATGGGGCGAATCCAGCAACCGCGCCACCGCCCGCTCCCAGGCACCCGGGGCGAGGTCAGACAGGAAGGCCTCCAGCTCGACCCGAGTCGGGGGCAGCCCCGTCAGGTCGAAGCTCACCCGTCGCAAGAGCGTTGCAGCATCCGCGCGCTCCGCCCCCTGCACACCGGCCCGCTCCCACGCAATACGCACCCACCGATCCACCGGATGCGCCAGAGTGGCCCCGGTCGCCGCGGGCTCAACGCGCCGCGGAGGTTCAAACGCCCAGTGCCTGCCCCAGGAAGCGCCCTCGGCGATCCAGCGGCGCAATACCTCCACCTGAGCGGGCTTGAGCGGCAGCTTGTGGGACTTGGGCGTGGGCATCACCTCGTCGGGATCCTTGCTCGTGACGCGCTTGAGCAACTCGCTGGCCTCCGGTTGGTACGGGACCACCGCAGCCACCCCTTCCTTGGCGGCCAAAGCCCCCTCCCGCACATCCAACCGCAACCCGGCTTTCCGATGGCTTTCATCGGCTCCGTGACAACTCAGACAGTTCTCCGAAAGCACAGGCAGCACGTCCCGTCCAAACTGGACCGGCTCAGAGGCAAACCCAGGCACAGACAGCCACAAGGGGATCCAGACAAAGAGACATCCGCGCTTCATCTCGAAATTAAACCACGTCCCAGCCGGTCGGAAAATGGAGCCAAGCGCTTTCTTTGTTGTATTATCCGACTATGCCGTCTGCACCAGCCACCACCCGGTTTGTGGTCTCCCTGTTCGCCACGCCCAACGCCGCCCATCAGCAGGTTTTCTACACTGTGCCGCGGGCGGGGCACCTGGTCGGGGGTACCGACCACCATGTCCAAAGGGACCATTTTCCGGGCCACGAACTCATTTGGTGTCTGGCGGGAAAAGGCTGGGTCCAGTTGCAGGGCAAAGTCCACGGGGTCACGGCGGGCGAGTTGGTCTGGATCAACTGCGCCAAACCACATTCCCACTGGGCGGATACCGCAGACCCCTGGGAGGTCTACTGGCTCCGCATCGAGGGCCCGAGGTTGGAGACCATCAGCCAGATGCTGGGTACGGACTCTAACCCCGTGTTTTCAGGCTGCCCAACCGATTCGCCGCTGGTTTATCCGGAAGTCTTCCAGCGGATGCAAAGCCGCTCGCCGGAGTCGCCCGCACTCATTCATGCGGCGGTGGCGCGACTCCTTGCCGCGGCATTTTGCGCACGGGCGGGAAGCGGAGAGGCGCTTGAAACAGCGCCACCGGTGCTACGCAAGGCCATGGAATGGATGCGGCTCTTTTACTTCCAAACGGCCCGCGTGGAACAACTGGCAGCACTGAGCGGCCTCAGCCCCTCCCATTTCAACCGCCTCTTCAAAAGGGCATTCGGCACCTCGCCCATAGACTGGCTGCGACGCGAGCGCATCAGCCAAGCCAAACGCCGGTTGGTGGAAAGCCAGGAAACAATCAAACAGATTGCAGAGCAGGTCGGATACGCAGACCGCTTCTTTTTCAGCAAAGACTTCAAGAGCTACACGGGCATGACTCCCGGGGAATTCCGCGCCAGGGAAGCCCAAAAGCTGCACTAAAGCGGTGCAGGCACTCGCCCCCGCAGGAGGGCACCACCCTAGACCGAAACCTTCCCTTTGCTCCTGGAGTGCCGGATATCCTCGCCCTTGTAGAGGTAAAAGACCTCCTCTGCAATGTTGGTGGCGTGGTCGCCAGCACGCTCCAAGGCCTTTGCCACGGTCAAAAGATGCAACTCGCGGGCGGTCGTTGATGGATCCGCCATGATGGCAGCCTCCACTTCCGCTGCAGCCTCCTTGTATTCAGCGTCCACCAGTTTGTCGCGCCCGATCACTTCGAGCGCCAGATCGGTCTCCCTCTCTACAAACGCGCGGATGCTCTGACGGAGCATCGCCTGCACCTCCCCCGCCATGACGGGTATCCCCGCCATCGACTGCAATGGTGCGTTCTTGTTTAAGTCGCGGGCCCTGCGGGCGAT
>CAMCIN010000333.1 GCA_945874745.1 Akkermansia muciniphila
GGCGGCGTCCTTCACCGTGGGCGCGGTGATGCGCACAATCTCGCACCCCACCGCTGCCAGTTCGAGGGTTTGTTCGATGCAGGCGGCGGTGTCCATGGTGTCGCACGTGATCATCGACTGGACGCGGATGGGATTGGCGCCGCCGATGCCGATGGAGCCTGCGAATACTTCGCGGGTGGCCCGGCGCGAGGCGCGGAACACAGTGGGGCAGTACTTCATGAGGGCAATCCGGTTACTTCGCCGCGGGCGCAGCCTCCTTTGTAGCCGCGGGTGCTGCGGGTTCGGTCTTGAGCTCGGCGGCCACCGGGGCGGCCTTGGACTTGCGGCCCGGCAGAAACTCGCTGACATCGAAGAAGGTGACGTACGCCAGAAAGAGCATCACGGCGACGGCGCAGCCGGTCTGAAGGATCTCCAGAAACTTGGTGTTGATGGGTTTTCTGCGGACGGCTTCCAGCAGGGCGAGGGTGATGTGGCCGCCGTCGAGCACGGGGAAAGGCAGCATGTTGAAGAGGCCCAGGTTCACGTTGAAGAACACCGAGAAGGCCAGCGCCAGCCGCCAGCCCTGCTCGGAGTCAAACAGGCTGTAGTAGGCGCGGAGGATGCCCACGGGCCCGCTGAAATGCTGGGCGCGCACGTCGCTCTTGGGGGAGAAGAGCGCATCGAGCATGTTGCCGATGGTCAGCACTGCGTCGGTGACCTGTTCCATCGGCGTGGGGTGGGTCAGGGTGAGCCGGCCCCAGCTGACGCCCAGCTTGGGCACCTTGCCCTCGCCCTCGGGGGCGCCGGGCGTGAGGGAGATCGGCATGCTGGAAGCACCCCGCTGCACGGTCAGGGCGACGGGCTGGCCGGAGGTGGTGCCGAGGAGTTCGTAGAACTTGGCCAGGTCCTCAACGGGGTTGCCGTTCAAAGAAGTAACCACGTCGCCGGAAACCAGACCCGCCCTGGCGGCGGCGGAGTTGGCTTCCACGCCCCCCACCGAGGGGGTGAGCCTCTGGCCGATGTAGACCTTGCGCAAACTCTTGCGCTTCCAGCCCGGGCTTTCCTCACGGTCCCAGCCGGATTCAATGACCAACTCCTTGCCGTCACGGATGATCTTGAAGGCGATGGTTTCGCCCTGCGAGCTCATCACGTACCAAGTGACAGAGTGGAGCGGGCCGGTGAAACGGTCGACCGGCTTTCCGTCAATCTCCAGAATGCGGTCGCCCGGGCGGAGGCCGGCCTTGTCCGCGGGCCCGCCCGCCTTGACGACGCCGATGACGGTGGTCTGGTCGAACTCGTGCACGGGCTTGCCGGCGGTCCAGACGATCCCGGCCATTGCAAAGGCGAGGAGGAAGGAAAAGAGTGGGCCGGCAAAGGCGACGATGATCTTGTCCAGCGGGGTGATGGGCGGCAGGGGCGCTTCGCGTTCCTCAGTGTCGCCTTCGATCGCCTCCATGGGGGCGAGTTGCGGGAGTTTGACGAAGCCGCCAGCGGGAATGCTGCCGAGGGAATACCAGACGCCGCCAAGCTTTTTGCGCCAGATCGGCTTTCCAAACCAGATGCCAAATTCGTCCACCACCAGTCCGCGCCAGCGCGCGGCGAGAAAGTGGCCCAGTTCGTGGACCACAATCAGGAGGTTAAAAATAAGAAGGACCTCCAGGATGATGAGGACAGTGTTGAGCAGTTTGGGGAGCATGGCTGGTAGGTAGTTTAGCTCAGGATTCGCCGGGGTCAAAGGAGGAGGGAACAGAACAGTGGCCCTTCGCTGGGGCCGAGCGGTCCGAGCAGAGGCCGCTCCTCGGAATTCCCGCAAGGGAGGGAGCCACCCCAGGGGCGAAGGGTGACAGACCTCCGCTCCCGCCTCCCCAGCCCACGGACTCGCTGCCGGGGTCCGGAGGCCACAAGCGTGCTGTGATGCGTCGCCTCTGTAAAAACAGCTGAAATAAGAAATTTAAAGTTTACAAAACCCACGGAAACTTCAAAATGTCACACGAATGTCACATAGCTGACACGCGACTGTAGCATTCTGCGGAGCTTGAAACACCGGTTCCAGGCGGTCCTTCTGGAGTGTCTGGAACCCCAACGTATCCCCTCATTTGGCTTCACTGTTACCCCTATGAAACTCCTCAGACTCGCCCTCCTTCTTGTGGTCTCGGTACTTGGCGTTGGCTGCGCAAGCAAGTGCTCCAGTTGCTGCAAAACCACCGCCTCTGTCGGCCATTCCTACGGCGTCATGCTTGAGGGCAGCTACTAGGCTTGGGTGCCTTGTTCCCGGGGACCCGGGACAGACCCTTGCCTCCTGAGCGCTTTTTGCCCGGCAAGCTGGATCTACCCTCGGGCCATCATTGACTGCGCGACCCTCGGTCCACGGGGGCTTCGTTCCTCCTGCTTGCTCTGCCCCCTTCCCATCGCCCCCTAACAGCGGCGATGCCTTCAGTCGTGTGACATTTGTGCGACAAGCCCCCGGCTCTGATTGGCCGCTCGCAATTTCGGGGGCTGCTGTTAGGAAAGAGCAAACAGCCAAAAGCTGTTGGAAGGAGGTGGAAAATCTATGACTCTCATTCGTCTTTTCTTGCTGCTGACGGTTTGCTCACTCTGCGCGGGGTGTGCCACCGAGGATTCATCTCAGCCGTCCGGCACCGGCTTGAAGGGCTTCCTCACCCGGCCTGTCAAACTCGAGGGAAGTTACTGAGGCCGGCGTGTCCTTGGGGTGTTCTCCTGGGTTGAGCCGTACCCGGCAGAACCCCTTCCGCCGGCATCCTACCTGTAGGATTCCTTGGTGTAGGGATTCACCGGGTGCCCTACGGGCTGCAGACTTTGGCTTTGATCCATCAGCGGCGCCGTTTTCGCGCTGCTGGAAGGCAGGTGCGCTTGCAACCGCTGCGCACAACCCCTCACCCGTAAAAGCGGGAAGCCAGGCGGCCGCACCAGCGCCGCTGCGTCCCCAAAGCCCCGCGGTCTACCGCGCCCGCCGGCACGCCCAAGGGTGCGTCGCCCTCCCCATGGCTGTGCTGCATCACCCCCGGTCCCGTTCACGGGAAACGCAGCTGACGCTAAGCCGGTTGCCGCTTCCGGTTCAGCAGCGTCGATGGTAAGTGTGGGCGATCTTCCTGCCGCAGGAGAACGGCGGACCGCGGCGGAAGCCATCACGCATCTATTGCCAGTGAATGACTTTTGAGTGCCACCTCCCGTGAAACCCCTGCTTCTCCTCCTTTACACGCTTCTTTCCCTCGCCGTTTCTGCCTTCGCCGAGGAACGCTACCTGCTCGCGGCGGACACGCAGGTCATCGAGATCGACCGCTCCGGGAAGGTCACCGCGTTGCTGAAGCAGCCGGGCCACGGCGGCATTTACGACGCGGCACGACTCCCCGACGGCGGCATCGCCTATGCCCACAGGGGCGGACTCGCGGTATTTGATGCCGCGGGCAAGCTCGTCTTGGAGCACAAGGCCCGGGCGGACGAAAAAGGGGCGGAAGCGAACAGCGTGGCAGTTCTCGAAGGAGGCCAGCGGTTCGCGCTCATGGACAGCGGCGTGAATCAGATCCGCATCGTCGACCGCAGCGGCGCGGTCGTCAGCGAGACGCCATTGCCCGGGCTCAAGGACGATCCGTTGCACTTTCGTTACCGGATGATCCGCGAGGTGCGCGGCGAGAACGCCTTCTGGGTCGCCCAATACGCCCGGAAGACGGTGCTGAAGGTGGAAACGGGAACCGGCCGGGTCTTGCAGACGATCCCGCTCGAGCCGCTGCTCAAACCGTCGCCCACGGTAAAAAAGGCCTTTGCCACTCTGCAGGCGAGGGATGGCTCGCTTTGGGTAGCCACGTCCACGGGAGGCCAGTTGCTGCACCTCGATGCAGCGGGCCAAAAGCTCGGCTGCTGGAGCAGCGAAGAGCTCGGTCTAAAATGCCGCTACCTGCTTGGGCTCTCGCCGCTTGCAAACGGCAACCTGCTGGTTGCCTGTGGCGACTAC
>CAMCIN010000334.1 GCA_945874745.1 Akkermansia muciniphila
ACGAGCTCGGTTTTCCTCGGCGCTGAGGATGCATGAACCTCAAATGGCTGTTGGTCGGCAAGCGAGCCCCACGAGCGCCGCCAACGGTCCCGCCAAAAACAACCGCGCGCCCCAATGTTGTAAGACCGTCCTGATGTGCGCGCTCCACAGTTCTCCGGCCTCGCCGGGGCCTGCGCTCCCTCTTTGGCGGACTGGGGGCGCGCATAAAGTTTCGCTGCCGCCCGGTTAACTCTCTCCGCCCCCTCCGGGAGCGAGAGCGCTCCTCTCGCTATGCGAAACTATAGCTGCTTTGGGTCACGTGCCGCAGATTTCCGGGCACACATTTCGCAGATGATTGGAACTCATAAAAACATCTGCGGCAATCTGAGTCATCTGCGGATAACTGCCCGGTATCCTGAGCGAGTGAAAAGGTACCCACCGAAAACAGTAAGGGACCTTTTTCCGAGCGCTTTACGGCAACTCGCGCTCTGTCCAAAGGAAACCCCACAAACCACTATTCACTGAGGCACTCGCAGATGGCACAGCTTCAACCGGCCAGCAAAAAAGCCACCAGAAACTGTGCATCTCAGTGATCTGTGGAGCATTTCCCGTTCCCTGAGGAGCCAGCAAAAGGCTGCCCACAGGCAACACTGCCTAGTGAGCGCGGAAAGCCACGGGCTCGCCGCGCGCCATCGCCGCGTGCTGGGCGTCGGAACAGGGGGCGTTGAGAGGCACGCCCGTCTCGGCGTGGTTCACCCCGACCAGTCCCTTTTCCAACATGTACCGCTCCACTTCCTCTCCAGAGATGTCGGGCAGCATCACCCCGTTGATCTCCACACAGGGACTCAGCTGCTGGCCGCTGCGCTGTTCCATTTCCCACCGAAACGCGGGATTCTTGATGATGTCCTTCTCCGTGTAGGGCAGTTCGTATTTTGCGAGCACGGCGCGCACGCCGTTGCTCCAGCCGCACATCGTCTTAACGTAAGCAGTGATTTCAGGTTTTTGCATAGGGTGTTTGAGTTGAATTTTCTGGTGTTACTGCCGTTTCTTCAGGCAGGCAGTCCTCTGTGGGCTTGATGCACAAGCCTTGGCGCCCACCTCCAGTCTGCCACCGGCAAAAGCAAAGAAGGGCCGGCGCAGTGTAAACACCACGCCGACCCTTCTCCTATAGCACAGTTTCCTGCGCCTGTCTCTCTACCGCTTGCGGCTTTCGCCAGGGCGGTATTCTTCCGCAGCAGCAAACGCCTGCTCCAGTCCCACCATGTCCTCGCCGGGACGCAGCGAGTCGAAGGCGGCGGCTTCCCGCTTGATCTCTTCTTCGTCGTATGCGGCGGCCTTGATCGAGAGGCCGATCCGGCGCTCCGTCTTGTCCACCTTGATCACCCGGGCCTCGATGTCCTGCCCGATTTTCAGATGATCCTTCACCTTTTCGACCCGCTCTTCGCTGATCTGGGAGATGTGCACCAAGCCATCAATGTCGCCGTCCAGCTCCACAAAGGCGCCGAAGCTTGCGATCTTGCTGATCTTGCCCTTGACCAAATCCGCGATCTTGTACCGGGTTTCGATCGTCTTCCAGGGATCTTCCTCAAGCTGCTTGATCCCAAGGCTGATGCGCTGGCTGTTCTTGTCGATGTCGATGACCACCGCTTCCAGTTCGTCGCCCTTCTTGAGCACTTCCGAAGGATGGTTGACCTTCCGCGTCCAGCTCATGTCGGAAACATGCACCATCCCGTCGATGCCTTCTTCCAGTTCCACAAACGCCCCGTAGGCCGTCATGTTGCGAACCGTCCCGCGTACCTGCTTGCCGATCGGATAGCGGTGTTCGATTTCTTCCCACGGGTTCGCCTCCAACTGGCGCACGCCCAGGCTGATCTTCTGCTCGTCCCGGTTGACTCCGAGAACCACCGCTTCGATTTCCTGACCGAGTGTCAGCACGTCGCTCGGGCGCGTGATCCGCTTGGTCCACGACAGTTCCGAAACGTGGATGAGCCCTTCGACGCCTTCTTCGATCTCCACAAATGCCCCGTAAGGCACCAGATTGGTGATCTTACCCTTGACCTTCGTCCCGACAGGGAAGCGGCCTTCGGTCTCTTCCCACGGATTCTTCTGGATCTGCTTGAGTCCCAGAGAAACCCGTTCCTTGTCCCGGTTGATGTCGAGCACCACCACTTCGATTTCCTGTCCGACCTTGAGCAGTTCGCTCGGATGCCCCAAACGCCCCCAACTCATGTCGGTGATGTGCAGCAGACCGTCCATGCCGTCCAGGTCCACGAACGCACCGAAGTCGGTGAGGTTCTTAATGGCCCCGCGCACGATGTCGCCAGGCTTGGTGGCGTCCAAGAAGCGGCTGCGCTTGTCGGCGCGCTCCTGTTCGATAAGTTCGCGGCGCGAAAGCACCACGTTCTTGCGGTCGTCGTTGATTTTGACGATCTTAAATTCGTAGGTATTGCCAACGAACTGATGCAGGTCCTTCGGCGGCACGATGTCGATCTGGGAACCGGGCAGGAATGCCTCGACCCCGATGTTGACGGTGAGCCCGCCCTTGACCACGGAGCGCACCTTGCCCTTGATGATCCCGCCTTCGTGGAAGACCTTGACGATCTTCTCCCAGTTCTGACGGTAGGCGGCGCGTTCCTTCGAGAGGATCACCATGCCTTCGTCATTTTCGAGGCGGCAGAGGAGCACTTCCACCTCGTCTCCAATCTGGAGGTCCTCCGTGTCTTCGAACTCGGCAAGCGGAATGACGCCCTCGCTCTTGTAACCGATGTCCACGAGCACTTCGCGGGCGCGCACTTCGAGAATGTGCCCCTTGACGATGCTCCCTTCCCTGAACTCGCGCAGATGATGCATCGCGAGCAGTTCTTTCATGTCGATCATTGTATGCCTTTACTACCAACCACGGGTTCCGTTTTAACCCCGGCGGACCGCAGCAAAGCCGCGTTCTATGGCGCCGGAGGGGATGCAAATTAAGGCCTCGCCCAGAGTGGCGCAATCTGCAAATCGCTAAAAAATCCAAAAAAACGCACCGAGCGCTTGCACAATCCAAGTCTCCCCGCCTAATATACGCATTCTTCGGAGTGACCTCGTCCTCTGAAGCACTATATCCAGTGCACTCAGGCGCAGGATATTGGCTGGGTAGCTCAGTTGGTAGAGCAGAGGACTGAAAATCCTCGTGTCGCCGGTTCGATTCCGGCCCCAGCCACCTCTCCTGATTCTCAGAGACTTACGAACGCGGACAGCTGACTTTAGGTCAAAGCTTCAACAAAAGCTGAAACACCGTCGCCCATGTCACCAAGGTTTGCCGAGGTGTTTTGCCCCCTTGTTCCAAGTTTACCCGGCAACCGGACGACCGATCATTCGCTCTCAGCACGCCGCCCTCCGCCTTCACGCTCGCCCCATCGGTGACGCTCGCCACCCGGCCAGCGCGCCCCAGGACACCTATCTGGCGGGTAACCCCAGCAACGTGTGCTTCGCGGAGCTACGGGCAGGACGCGTTTTCCTGAGAGGCCACTCCGGCTCCGAGGGGCGCTGTCTCCGGCTCGTCCCAAGCCTGCGTCCGTTCACCCACCCAGCCTCCACCCTCCGGGCGGTGCCGGCTCCGCCGTCAGGGGCTGCTTCCTTCGCCGGACTAGAGACGCCCTCGGGCCAGGCGGAAGCCGTCGAAGTAGTTCGCTGTCGAACGGGGACCTTTGCCCCGGCGCGAGGACATCAGAAAGCCAATGCCGCGCGAGGTCTGATCACAGCCCCATCTTTCCCCACGTACCATTCGGTTCTCCATCGGGTCCTTCGCATCAAATCCGTCCAGCATCCATTCAGCTACATTCCCGCCCAGATCGTAAAACCCCAGTGCATTCGGCTTGAAAGAGCCCACAGGGGCGGTTCCTAAAATCCCGTCCACCCCGATCTTTTTCAGATCATCTTTTCCATCCGCCAAAATAGAATAGTTTCCGTCATCCCACTTCGG
>CAMCIN010000335.1 GCA_945874745.1 Akkermansia muciniphila
GAACGTGAGGCTTTTCCAATCAGGATCCGCACAAAGCCGCTCCCCACGGGAGTAGGCAAAGCTTTTCGCCCCCACCGCCTTCACCGCTGCATTGCGTGGCATCCCCGTCAGGACATTAAACTGCATCACCCACGCACTGGCAAAATGAACGCCGACAAAGCCCGGGCTCCTCAGGAAATCCGCCGAGAGTCCCAAGGGCGTCTTCATGTTCCAGCGCAACGCACCCGTGCTCGAGTCAAACACGGACAGGGATCCCCACTGGGGGGTTTGCAAAAGGAGAGAAAGTCCATCCGGGCTGAATTTGATCAGCATCGCTTGAGGGTCTCTGGAAAAAGGGATTTCCAACAATTTTTTTGCACCAGCCAGCCCCCACACGTCGATGACAGCAGGCCAGGAGCCGTCAACCCCATTGGGCAAGCGTCTCATCACAGCAAGTCGCTTCCCATCCGGAGAAACCGCCAGACTGGGATCTGTAAAATCGACTTTCAGCAGATCCCTGCTGGCGCCGGAGGAAAGGGTCAGCGCCCGCACCCACCTGTCCTGGTTGAGCGTCAAAAGCACATCCGGGTCCAATGGGTGAGGCAGAAAGGAAACAGGGAAAGCTCCGGCGGGTGCCTCCACAGTGCGCACAGAAGCATCCCGTACCCGGTCCAGGTAGCGCCACTGTTGCCCCCGCAAATCCTCGGGTACCCCCTCCAGCGCGCGCCGCATCGCCTCGGCATTGAGCAACTGTTCCGCGGCCTCGGCCCCAGCGATGTGGGCGCTTGCCGTGGCGATCCGCGCCTCCTCGCGCTCCTCCTTGGCGACTCGTTCGCTTGCCGCTGCCTTCCTTGCCTGTTCGTCGGCCCTCCCTGCGTTCTCCTGGGCCCGGAGTGCGTTGGCCGAAGCGATGACAGCCTGCCGCAGGGCGTCACTCGCACTATCCTTTTGCCGCTTCTCGCTTCGGGCAAGACGCACGGTGAAGACGCCGGCCCCCACAAACAGCACCGCCAGCAGCAGCGAAGCCATCCTGTGGCGCTTGACAAACAAAAGTCCCAACCGGGCTAGGCTTGCGTCCTCGGCGCTTGTGGCAAACCCATTCTGGTAGGACTCCAAATCACGGGCCAGTTCCTGCACCGTGCCGTACCTCCGGTGCCTCTCCAGTGCCATCGCCTTCTGGGTCACCGCTCGGAGCGCATCCGGCACGCTAGCCCTCATTTTAACCGGCACACCGGGCCGCAGCCCCCGCGCATCCGCGCGGTTCAGCAATATCGTGGTGGTCTCCCCGTTCTTCACCTTGCTGAGCACCTCGTCAAGCGTGCGCCCCTCCACCGGCGGCCGCAGCGTCAGAATCGAATACAGAATTCCCCCCAGCGAATAAATATCCGAACGCTCATCCAAACTCGCATACTCGCCTTCCGCCTGTTCGGGCGACATGTATTGGGGCGTACCTTCAATAAAGCCCGGATGGACGCCCTCTTCCGGCGGTGCCCCTTTTTTCGGCAACGCCTTGGCCAGTCCCCAATCCATCACCAACACCTCTCCGAACTCGCCGACCATCACATTCTCGGGCTTCAAGTCCCTGTGCAAAAAACCCCGGTCATGCGCGAAGGCAACCGCATCGCACACCTTGCGAAACACCCGCAACAGGCGGGCTTGCGAAAAGTAGGCAACCGTCTCCAGGTCCCCCTCGGCAATTTGCCGAAGCACCTCCCGCAAGGTCCGCCCCTGCACCAACTTCATCGAATAAAAGGGGCGCCCCTCTCCGTCCTTCCCCAAATAGTAAACCGGCACGATGTTGGGATGCGCCAAATGCGCCAAGACCCGCGCCTCATGGCAAAACTGCACCTCCGCGGCGGGCTCGCCTGAACTGCTCACCTTCAGAGCCACCTGCCGTTCCAGATTAGGATCCTCCGCAGCATAAATCCGCCCCATCCCCCCGCGGGCGATCTCCCCCCTGAGCGCGTAGTCCATGTGCACGGGCATGCTGTCTCCCACATGCATCTCCAGCCGGGGCATTCCAACCGCCAGCGTCTCGCCACCGGGTCCGTCCGCCGCCACCGCCACCCCCACAGGAACTCCGCCATGAGGCACCAGACGCTGAGTGCTTTCAGGCGGGTAAGCCTGCACATGTCCCCGCTCATAAGCAGGATGCACCAGTCGAAGCGTCTGATCGGGAGAACCTCCGCTGTCCGCCCATGCGCCGGCGTATTCCACCACCAACCGCACCTGCCCCAGCTCCAACGTCGCCGGACAGTCCCCCTCCTGCCTTCCCTCCACCCGGGTTCCCCCCAGCAACGTCCCCGCTGCAGCCCCTAAGTCCTCGACTAAAACCGCTTCCCCCGAAAGCACCAGCAGCGCGTGGCGCGGAGCCAGCCCGTCGCCCAGCGCCGCAATATCACACTCCGGATCGCTCCCCACCACATAAGAGCCCTCCCCCAAACGCATCGTGCGCACCATTCCAACAGCGCCAAACACGCTGACATTCCAGAATCGCAAGTCCATGAGCGCAAGCGGAGAAAGGGTACGTTGCGGGAATGCATGAGTGCCGCGCACCCTTGCAAACGGAAGCTTCGTAGGACCCCTATGCGACTAGAGGGCAGCCCGCTTGGGCGCCTGAATGATGATTTTCTGGGTCACATCCAGCCCTCCCATGGGATCCTCCGCCCCCTGCCGCATGGCAGCCAGATAAGCCTCGGTCAGCTGCATCGCCTCTGGCCGGGTAAGCGCGTTGGCCGGGTTTTCCAACTGCAGACGCTCGTTGTATTCGCGAAAATCCAGCCGGATCTTGCCCACTGTCAGCAACTGGACAATGACGCCCAGGGTGTGGGCGCTCGAGTAGCCCAGCTTTACGACATACTCGTCAATTTTCTCCGCCAGCGAGAGGGACGACTCGGAAACACCACCCGCATACACGGCCAAGAGGCTTGTCCGGGTCTGCTTAATTCGAATTTCATCTATATTAATAGAGGACACACATTCCGTATAATCTTAATAAAGAGACCGTTTCAAGCCTCATTAATTTAGCCCTGCGACCAAACCGGCTGCCGGCAGTTCAAGCCGCTTTCCACCAGCTGTTTTTGGTCTCCAACCCATCAGAGCAAACAAAACCGGGGACCCAAATCCCGCCCTCAGCGCCGGCGCCGCGCCGATTGAGCTTGGTTCCCCTGGCAAACAAGGCTTTGCTAGGGAACTATGGGTCACAACAAAGGCAAAGATAATGTTACGAAACGCAACGCACGCCGCAAAAAAACGGAGCGCTTGGCACTGGCAAAAGCAGCGGCGCAGCCCGCTAGCTAAGCTTTTTTAGCGCTGCGGCTTAGTTCCGCAGCTTTCCCGCATCTCGAACCGCAGGTGCGGTCGGCTTCCGGGCTAGCTCCGCGAGCAAGGAAGCCGCCACCTGCGCGCCCAAGAAGTCGTACCCTGCGGCGTTGAAGTGCACGTCGTTAGGATTTTGCAACGCATCCAGTTTCGGTGAGACCTCGGCAAACAGGTCATCAATCGAGTGGCCGCGTTTTTTCATGAGCGCGGCTGCCGCTGCGTTACGCTCCACAATGGAGGCCGCAGACTGCTTTTTGGCTGGGTCCTCCGGTATCGGGGTAGTGCTGGCCCACACGACTTTCGCCCCTGTCTTCTCCATGCGCTCGAGGAACTCCTCCAGTCGCTTCGCGTAGTCTGAAAGCGGTGTGGCCCGGTCGTGGATTCCGAAGTTAAAGTGGATGACGTCCCAGTTTCCCTGCCCCAGCCAGATCTCGCTTTTACGCAGCCCGTTGGCCACCGGTCCGCAGTTTTCAGGTGCCCGGTGTACGTTTGCCTTGCCCCGGAGTTCCTTGCGAACGGCCTGCGTGTAACCGCGGGACACGGAATCGCCAATGAGGAGCACCTTGGGCAGCCCGGGCACGTCTCCGACAAAGTCCCAGGCGTTCGACTTTCCCG
>CAMCIN010000336.1 GCA_945874745.1 Akkermansia muciniphila
CATTGCGCGTGAAGCTCATCGTCGCGTTCTCACTCGTCACCGCGAGCACCAGCGAAGGATGCCGGGTCTGATTCCCAATCTCCTCCGCAGCGAACTGGTCCAACGAGATACCATTGCGAAAACCGCCACGCGCCGGATGCGGCGTGCCCGTAAGAAAGCACTTCTGTGCGGTGTGTCCGCCATCGACGCCGGGATAGCTCACCCCCGAAAAGACGGTAATCTGGTCGCGGTGCGTCTTGAGCCGGTCCAGGTAGGCGCTGGGTGCGAAATCGCGCCCGGCTGTTTCCGGGAAGAAGAACTGCGGGAGGATTCCCATGTTCGTCTGGATGCAGACCATACGGCGAGGGATGGCTGTGCCGGCCTGCGCGCCGAAAGCCGGTTGCATGGCCTCCAAAAACGGGAGTGCGAGTGTGACGCCGGCTCCGCGTAGGAAGGCGCGGCGGTTGAGGGGGGGGCTTGGGATGTGCATGGCGTCAGTTTTTGGGCTGGGGTTCCTGCTTGGCGGAGGCTTCCACGACCTTGATCTCCTTCTTCTTCAACACCTCTGCGAGCGCCTCGCGGCTGGTCTTTGCGGGATCAATGAACGCGGTGAGTCTGCCGTCACGAAAGCTGGCGGTGGCGCGGTCGACGCCCTCGAGGGCAGCGACCGCACTATAGGCTCCGTAGGAGCAGCCTAGGCAGTCGAGTCCCTCGATTGTGAAGTCGATGCGCTGCAACTCATTCTCCGGCAGGGTCCCCGGCTGAATGAGCGAGAAGGTGTGGTTGGTCAGCTTGCGGAGCTGGTTGTCGATCTGCTGGAGGATTTGCTCCGGCTTGGCCTTTTTGAAGCCCTGCGCGTCGTCATCATACGTGAAGGTCGCGCGGGCAGTGTCGTAGTCCACTGCAACGAGCCTGCAGTTCTCGAGTGCCTTTGCCGCGTTGCTGAGCACCACCTTTCGCTCGGGCTGGAAAAGGCCGCGCACGGAATATTGCACCGATTGTTCGGCGGCATACCCGGCGACCGGGAGGAGGAGTAGGAATACGAGAGGCTTCACCGTGTCTGGAATAGGGGGCTTTGAATGATCTCGTGAATCAGCGTCCGCACGCCGTTGTTCGGGCCGGTCTTTTCAAGAATGGCTTGGAGCGCAGGGCGGTCGGTGAAGCTAACTTCCCGGCCGGTGCTGTAAACGAGGAGGTTCCGGGCAAGGCTGCGGAGGAGCACCTCCGGCTTCGAAGCAAGGAGGCGCTGCATGTCGCGGATATCGGCGAAGGTCTGGCCGGTCGTCGTCTCACCCGTTGCATCGACTTTGGGCCCGAGCTTGAAGCTGATTCCGATAAAGGGATCAATGCTGCCGCGCGGCGCGGGATCTCCGGTGGACTCAGCGACGAGCCGGTAGCGGTCGCGCTGGCCACCGATGACGTCGAAGGATTCCAGGGCGAACCCGGGCGGGTCGATCTTTGCGTGGCAACTCGCGCAAATGATGTCGTTGCGGTGTTGGGCGAGCTGTTCGCGAATCGTCGTGGTGCCGCGCACGTCCGGTTCGACGGCGGGCACGTTGCTGGGCGGCGGCTCCGGCGGCTGGCCCAGCAACCGGTCGAGCACGAAAGCCCCTCGAACAACGGGCGAGGTGGTCGTTCCGTTCGCGGTGACCTTCAGGATTGCGGCCTGCGTGAGGAACCCGCCACGTGGACTTTCAAGCGGCAGTTCCACCCTGCGAATCTTCGGCCCTGCGATCCCCTCGATGCCGTAATGCGTGGCGAGCTTCTGATTCAGCATCGCGAAGCGGGATTGTACCAGATGCGTTGCGTCGAGGTTCTTCTCTATCAGTTCGAGGAAGTAGGCGCGGGTTTCCGCGACCATGCTGTCCTGCAAATACGGGCTGAACTCAGGATAGAGTTTCTTGTCGGGATCATTCGCAGCGATGAGACGGAGCTTGAGCCACTGCCCGAGGAAGTCCTCCACGAAGCGCTGCGATCGCGCATCGCGCAGGAGCCGCTCGGTTTGTGCGCGGAGGATCCTGGGGTCTTCAAGATGCGCGGACAGGAGCTCAGCATCCGGCGCGGAATTCCAAAGGAAGTAGCTCAGGCGACAGGCCAGCGCATTGCGCGCCAGCGTGGTTGCGGGCTCGACGTGATAGAGGAAGTCTGGAGAGCACAGCGCGGTGCGGTAGGCTTCGCGCATGGCGGTCTCAAAACACGCCCCGACCAGGATCCGTTCCTCCACAATCTTGAGGTAGGCACTGAGTGTGCCCTCATCGACCGCTTTGCGAAAGGCCTTCGGCAAGAACGTACCGAGGAGCCGCCTCGCATCGGTAATGGGCTCCTCGCTTCGCACCGTCCAAATGCCCGGCACTGGATCAGGCTGATTCTTGCCAAGACGCAGCCAGGTTTTCTCCCAGTTTCTGCGGTCCGGTGGACGGACGTCCGGATGATCCTTGGCAACGAACTCCTCGATCGGCAGGGCGCCGAAGAGCAGTTGGTGTGGGCGCGGCGGCCAGACGTCGTGCAGTGGCCCCTCGACCTCCATCCAGTCCACGGCGATTCCTGGCCCGGTGAAGCCCATGGCGCGGTCCTTGCGGTTGTAGTTGGCCACCGGCGCTAGCGAGGCCACGTCAAAGCCCAGCAGCTCGTTGTGATTGAGCCAGACTTCGAGCTGGTGTTCGGTCGGTTGGAGCGAAGGTGCGTCGAAGTAGCCCAGCGTGTAATTCGGATGCTGGCCCCCACGCCCGTCGGAGGTCAGCTGCACCACGGCGAGTCGTGCCGCCTCGGTTCCTCGAGAGGGGAGCACCTGGCCCTTGTCCCATTGGTACGACCAGAGCGATGTGCGCACGCGGTAGCGGCCGGGATAAACCGTGGTGTGGCCGCGGAAATAGTAGTTCACCGACTCATCCTCCCTCCGGAACACTCCGACGGAACTGTCCGTTTCAAAACTGCCGATGCGTTCGTGCGCGCCCTGATCCAGATGCCTGTGCGCGCTGGTGGGGGGATAAACGGGGTCGGCCTTTTGCTCCCGCAGCGTGACCACATCCCCCTGCATTGAGAGATATGCGGCCTGGCCACCGCGATCGAGCAGGGACAGGCGCACCTTCTGCGATGCAGGCGCCTTCGGGCGCGTGGCAATGGCCAGATCCAGCGCGTAGTCGGCCGCCTCTACGTACTTCGCAATGTTGACGTGCGAGACCTCCAGCGCGTCGCTGTTCTTGTCGAAGCCATGCGCAGTCCCGTCCGCGGGAAGCAGGGCCTGCAAGGCAAGACCGGGCATGTCGAAAAGGTCGCGCAGGGTGTTTTCATACTCCGCCCGCGTCATGCGGCGCATGCCCGTGGAACCCTTCTCCCTCAAGCGGGCGTGTTCGGCATCGGTGAGCGCCTTGGAAAGCGCAGTGGTTACCGCCTGCACTTCGGCTGGCGACGGCCGTTTTTCCTTTTTCGGCGGCATTTCGCCCGAGCCGATGCGGTCGAAAACCTTCACCCACCGGGCGAAGCTTTCCGGATCGGAGTAGTCCGCCTTTAGCGCCTCGAAATTCAGATTGGCTTTCTGGGTGTCCGCGTCGTGGCACTTCATGCAGTGCTGCTCAAGAAACGCCGGCATGTCCGCCTGAGCGGGCAGGTTGAGCAGGAGCACGAGGGGGAGCAGGGCTGCGGCGGGCCTGCGGGTGGTGCGCGCCGGTCTCTCTCCTTTCGCGGAAGCCCACGCTGTGTCTATTGCGTCGTCGAGTGCGAGCGTTGCGGTCCGTTCAAAAGACATGGGGTGTGTATGGCCCTTGGTCAGCCTGGGGCAGGAATTTAGATTCGGCGGAATCTAACGAAAGACCAAAGACAAGTCACAGAGAAGAGGAAACCATAAAAATATCCGTGGATCTCCGTCATCTGCGGATCAGTCACCGTTGCCTCCGGAGTGAGTAAAAAGATACCCACCGAAAACAGCG
>CAMCIN010000337.1 GCA_945874745.1 Akkermansia muciniphila
GTGCGCAGTGGCGACGCGCGGCGGCAAAATCACCCCGTCGTCGTCCCCGTGCGCCATGATCAGCGTGCCGATCAGCCGGGTGCTCACCCCCCAGCTGGTTGTCCATGCAAACTCCTGAGTGTTGGTGCGCGACAAAAACTTGATGCCGCTTGCCTTCGCAAAGTTCTGTCCCAGAAAATGCGAGGTGCCGGCCTGGATCGCCTTCCGATCCTGAACCATGGCCTCGATGCAAAGGGTCTGCACCGCGCCAGGGAAGCGCTCCCCAGCGCTTTTTTCGCCCGTGTAAACGGGTAGCGCCAGATGTTCCCGCGCAAAGGTCGAGTAGACCCCAAGCATCTTGTGGGTTTCTTCCAATGCCTCGGCCTCCGTCTCGTGCGCGGTGTGGCCCTCCTGCCACAAAAACTCCGCCGTGCGCAAAAACACCCGAGGGCGCATCTCCCAGCGCACGACATTCGCCCACTGGTTGATGAGAATCGGCAGGTCCCTATAACTCTGCACCCACTTGGCGTAGGTGGCGCCAATGATGGTTTCGCTCGTAGGCCGGATGACCAGAGGCTCGGCAAGCTCCGCACTCGGAGCTGGACGCAGCCCCCCTCCGGGCGCGGCCTCGAGCCTATGGTGGGTGACTACGGCGCATTCCTTCGCAAACCCTTCCACGTGCTGGGCCTCCTTGGCCAGATACGAGAGCGGAATGAACAGCGGGAAGTATGCGTTTTTGTGCCCGGTCGCCTTGAACATCGAGTCCAATGCGTGCTGCATGTTCTCCCAAATACCGTACCCCCACGGCCGGATTACCATGCAACCCCGCACGTCCGAAGCCTCAGCCAGTTCGGCGGCCTTCACCACCTGTTGGTACCATTCGGAAAAGTCTGTCGCTCGGTCGGGGGTGATTGCGGATTGGGGCTGGCTCATGGAAATCTAGCTGTCGCTGTTGCTCTCTGGACGGGTGCGCTTGAAGGACGCTTCGCGCTACGCAGCGGGGGTCGCGCCGGCGACCGTCCCGACGCTGTGGAAGGTTGCGTCCGCCGGAAGCACCGCGCGGTCGCAGAAGTCCCCGAAGCCCTCGCCCGGATGGCGCTCGGCTGCGTAACGGTGGATGATGGGCGTCAGCAACTTCACTGCGTCCTCCACATTAATGCTGGGTGAGACAAGCCGGTTGAGTCTGCTGCCGTCATACTTTGCCCCAAGATAGAGCGCGTACTTGTTTGGTGCGCGGCCCACAAAGCCGATCTCCGCCAGATAGGGGCGGGCGCAACCGTTCGGGCATCCAGTGACGCGCAAACTCACTGCATCGTTGCGCAGTCCGACTTCTGCAAAAACTGGCTCAAGCCGGGCGAGTAGGTCGGGAAGCATGCGCTCGCTCTCGGCGAGGGCAAGGCCGCAGGTGGGAAGCGCCACGCACGAAAGCGCGTTGAGGCGCAAACGGGAGCGTTCGTTTTCCGCGGCAAGACCATGTTTGGCCAGGATGGCCTCGATGAGCGGCTTCTGTGCGGGCGTAATCCCCGAAATAGTGACGTTCTGTGAGGGAGTCAACCGGAAGTCGCCCGTATGGATTTGTGCGATCTCGCGCAAGGCGGTTTTCATCGGCCAACCGGCTTCGTCCTTGATGCGGCCACTCAGAATGTGCAGGCCGTAGAACCAGTTTCCATCGGCACAGTGGTGCCAACCGTGGGCGTCCTCGATGGTGTTGAAGTGAACCTCGCGAGCGGGGCC
Organism: Akkermansia muciniphila; assembly: GCA_945874745.1. GTDB lineage: Bacteria > Verrucomicrobiota > Verrucomicrobiia > Chthoniobacterales > Chthoniobacteraceae > Chth-196. The sequence goes on from CAMCIN010000337.1 coordinate 1,714, forward strand.
GAACTGCATTCCGGCGCGGCGTTCCACCTCCGCCTTGAACCAGTCCACGCCACGGTCTTCGATCGTGTACTTGAGGCGGGCATGTTTCCGGTTGGTGCGGTCGCCGTAGTCGCGCTGGGTTTCCAGCACGGCCTGCCCGATGACATTGACGTGTTCAGCCCCGATGAATCCGAGAGTGTCCGCCAGGCGGGGAAAGGTTTCCGCATTGCCGTGACTCATCCCAAGGCCACCCCCGACGGTGACGTTGTACCCCGCCAGTGCGCCGTTTTCGACAATGGCGATGTAACCGAGGTCCTGTGAGTACACGTCCACGTCGTTGGACGGGGGCAGGACAAAGCCGGTCTTGAATTTTCGGGGCAGATAGGTCGGCCCGTACATCGGCTCGGATTCCGGTTCGCCTCCGGCGACTAGTTCGTCGTCGAGCCAGATTTCGTGGTAGGCGCGTGTGCGCGGCAGGGCAAATTCGCTCCATCCGCGCGCATCGTCATAGACCCGCTGCAGATGCGCAGACTGCTCGGGGTTGGGGGGCGCCATAACGTTGCGGTTCACGTCGCCGCAGGCTGCGATCGAGTCGAGCAGCGCTTGGTGCATGCGTTGGACCAGTGGCTTCACGTTGCCCTTGTGGATTCCGTGAAACTGGAAGGTCTGCCGGGTCGTCAAACGCAGGGAAGGGGAGGCCAGTTCCCCGGCCAAAGTGTCCAGCACCAGCCATTGTGCCGGTGTCGCCACGCCCGCGGGCAGTCGCACCCGGAGCATGAAAGAGAAGGCCTTTTCCTTGCCTTCCTTTTTGAGGGCATTCCGCAGGTCGCGGTCGTCCTGCATGTAAAGGCCATGGAATTTGGTGAGCTGGCCGCTGTCTTCGGAAATCGCCCCGGTGGAGGTGTCCTGCAGGTCAGCCACCAAACTGCCGCGCAGGAAGTTGGAAGCTGATTTGATGTTTTCGTTGGCGGCCAGTGGCTTGGAAGCCGGAGTGTCGGAGCTCATTTGGGATGGAAGGGCGGTGAGGAGGCGGCACCCCATTTGTGGGCGCTTCCTCGTGTGAAAGGGGGGAGGTGGGTTGGTTTTGGAAAGGAAACGGGCCTTTCGGGCCTGCGCTGCTCCGTCGGCTAGCCGATGAAAGAGCGCAGCACAAGCGAGGCATTGTGCCCGCCGAAGCCGAAGCTGTTGTTGAGGCAGGTGGTCACCTTGCGCTCCCGGGCGGTGTGCGCGGTGAAGTCCAAGTCACACCCCTCGTCGGGGTTGTCCAGATTGATGGTCGGCGGAATCACCCCGTGCTTGATCGCCAGGGTGCAGGCGATGCTTTCCACCGCACCGGCCGCCCCGAGCAGGTGGCCCGTCATGGATTTGGTCGACGACACCGAGAGCTTTTTCACGTGGTCGCCGAAAACCGCTTTCAGCGCGCGCACCTCGCACATGTCGCCCACCGGAGTGGAAGTGCCATGTGCGTTGACGTAGTCGATTTCTTCGGCAGAGATGCCCGCCTTCCTCAGCGCCATCCGCATGCAGCGCTGGGCGCCCTCGCCGTTTTCGGGCGGCGAGGTCATGTGGTAGGCGTCAGCCGTCAGTCCGTAACCGATGACCTCTCCGTAGATCCGCGCGCCGCGCGCCTGTGCGCGCTCCAAACTTTCAAGAACCAGGACGCCCGCGCCCTCGCCCATCACAAAACCATCCCGGTCTCGGTCGAAGGGGCGTGACGCTTTTTCAGGCGCGTCGTTGCGGGTCGAGAGAGCCTTCATCGCACCGAAACCCCCGAGTCCCAATGGGACGACGGCAGCCTCAGAGCCCCCGGCCAAAAATGCGTCGGCGTCTCCGTCTCGGATCATGCGCCAAGCTTCGCCGATCGCATGCGCAGAGGTCGCACAGGCCGAAACGGGCGCGAAATTGGGACCTTGGAGCCCGTATTCCATAGAAACGAGTCCGCTCCCCATGTTGGAGATCATCATGGGGATCATCATCGGGGAAATCCGACCCGGCCCCTTTGTGATCAAATTCGTATGCTGGTCCTCCAGCGACTTCAGCCCGCCAATGCCCGAGCCGATAATGACCCCAAACCGCTCGGGATCGCCACCTGGTCCGTCCAGTCCCGCGTCGGCCATGGCCAACTTGGCCGCGGCCATCGCCAGTTGGGCGTAGCGGTCGGCGCGCCGCGCGTCCTTAGGCACGTTAAACCAGGCTGCGGGCTC
>CAMCIN010000338.1 GCA_945874745.1 Akkermansia muciniphila
GAAGAGGAAGCCCGGGCCAAGAAACATGGAGATCTGTTCTCTGGAAACGCTTCCGTCCTCCTCGGCCGTGAGCATCTGGTCGACGATGAAGAGGTGGTTTTCGTAGGGCTCCACCTTTGGGCGCTGGCCCAGGTTGAGGACGTCTTCGAGCGCAAGGGGGTGCAGTCCAAACTTTTCGCCCAGGGCACTCAGAAGTGAAAGGTCGCTGATGCCGTCCAGTTCCAGCCAAAGGATCGAGCCGTCTACACCGAGCGCCGGAACCTCCGCGGCCGAGGTAATCACCCGTTCCTCGATGGAATCCTTGTCATAGCGGGTGTAGCGCAAGCGGGGCGGCAAGGCGGAAAGGTTTGGCGGTACCGAGAGCGTTGCAGGGGAGCTGCCCGGTTCTGAGTAGCGGATGTACCTCATGAACCCAGGAATGGAAGTTGGTCGGGGAGGGGAGCAGAAGGGGAAAGCCGGGTGCGGCCCGAAAGGGCGCGTGCCAGAGTCAGTTCGTCGGTGTACTCCAAACCGGCGCCTGCAGGCATTCCCTGCGCCAGACGGGTCAGCGGGATGGGGAATTCACGGAGCAGGTCGGCCAGATAGTGGGAGGTGGCCTCGCTTTCGACATCGCCGCCCAGGGCTAGGATGATTTCCACCGGCGGATCGGAACGGAGGCGCAAGAGCAGTGCGTCTATGCGCAACTGTTCCGGGCCCACGTGGTCCAGTGGAGAAATCTTTCCCCCCAAGGCGTGGTAGAGCCCGTGGAAGGCGCCAGACCGTTCTATGGGCAGGATGTCGGTGGGCTGTTCTACCACGCAGAGAAACTGGCGGTCGCGGCCCGGGTCGGCGCAAAGGGCGCAGGGATCCGTCTCTGTGAAAAAGCCGCACTGCGCGCAGCAGTGGACCGTTTCCTGGACTCTGTAAATCGCACGGCCTAGGGACTCGGGGTGCGCGTCCTTGGACTGCAACATCCAGAGGGCGATGCGCTCGGCACTGCGGGCCCCGATGCCCGGCAGTCGCTTGAGTTCCTCAATAAGGGAGCGGAGCGGGTGCGGATATTCGGCGCGTTTCATTCTGTGGGACGCCCCGGGCTTTGCGCCTGCGAGTAGGCGGTGAGCGCTTCCTGTTCCTCAATGCGGTGGAGCAGGATGTCGATGGCATCGTCGGCGCGACCGATAGGCCGGGCAGCACGCAGCGCATTGCGGGCGGCTTTCCAGTTGCGGTTGCGCAGGTGGGCGACGCCGCGGCGGTAGTGGGTGAGGCGCGTGATGGACTCGGTGTCCAAAGTGCCCGAGAGCGCGAGGAGTTCAAACACCTCTTCCGGGCCTTCCGGTGGCATTTCGCGCTGGAGCAGGTCAATGGGGCGTATTTCCACCGAGCGCCCCGCAAGAATTGCCGTGTGCTCGCTGATAAGGATGTTGGAGCCGTACAACAGGTTGGCGCCTGCCAGACGGCGTGCCCACTCCGCTGGCTCGCCTGCGGCACCTTGCTGAAGAGCGCCTGGCAGGCCGATTTGAGCCACCAGCAACTCCCCGGAGCTGACTCCGATGCGGGTATCCAACTCCAGGCCAAAGCGCACCTCGCAGTCGGCGCTGAGCGTCTTGAGGCGCGCCTGAATCGCCAGCGCGGTGTGCAGTGCCGCATTGGAATGGGGTTCCCCTTCTGGATGCGGCAGAAAGAGCGCGCGAAAAGCTTCGCTGTCGGCGCGGTCCGCCCTTCCGTAACGCGCCGAAGCAGTCTCGTTGCAGATGGACAGATAGCTGTTAATGAAATGGGCGGCCTCCTCCGGGCGCAGAAGACGCACCAGTTGGGAATGATTCACCAACTCGCAGTGCAGCACGCTGCATTCGGCCCGGTGCGGGACCGCCTTGTCTGCCTCCTCCGTGTCCGCCTTGTCGAGGTTGGGAGGCGAGGCCAAGGGAACGGGAAGCCACAGGTGCAGCCCCTCGCCCACAGCCCAGATCACCAGGAACGCGACTGCCGGCACGCCACAGTGAAAACGTTCCCCGCAGACAGAGGCCAGGGCCGACGCGCCCGCTAGTTGCCCAAGGGCTAGCGCTTGCAGAATGCTCCGCCAACGCAGAGAGGTGACACTCAAGGCAACCCAAGCCAGCGAGCAGCTTAGCGGCAGCAGCGCCGCCAGTTGGATGCCCGGCAACAGGGGCAGGGGTTGCGGGAGCACGCCAAAGACTCCCAGTATGCAGGCAAAGACTGCCGCTCCAGCACCCAAACAAAGGCTCTGGACCAGCGGAAAATGCGGTTGCGGGGTATGCAGCGGCGCCACGACCCGCCCTGTGCAGCAGAAACTACGCCATATTGGTAGGCTGGTGTGCTGCGCCGGCCCCTGCCATGCTCGGCGGGATGTTTCAAGTTGTCCTCCTTGAGCCTGAGATTCCGCCCAATACCGGGAATATCGGCCGCCTTTGCCTTGCCACTGGTTCCACCCTTCACCTGATTGAGCCTCTCGGCTTTTCGCTAGAGGACAAGCTTCTCAAGCGGGCTGGTCTTGATTATTGGGACCAAGTGCAGGTGCGGCGCTGGCCTGATTGGGCCGCCTTCCGGGCCGCCCAACCAACGGCGGCCCGCCTCTGGTTTCTCACTACAAAATCCGATCGTCCCTACTGGGAGGTCCGCTTTCAAGCCGGCGACTACCTGGTCTTTGGCCGGGAGACCCGCGGCTTGCCCGAGGCTTTGCTGGCGGAAAATAGGGGTTGCTGTCTGACCATTCCCATGGCTGATGCCACCCGGAGCCTCAATCTGGCCACCGCCGCGGGCATTGTCCTCTATGAGGGCGTGCGGCAACTGCGAGCGGGTGCGTCGGGGCGGCTGTAGGCGGCGGGTGGGAGAATTCCCTAGAGCTCGTCCGCTTTTGGCTGGTGAAAACCGCTGCTCAGGTCGAAGGAAGAAGGGTGCGATTTCCGATCCCTTTCTCCCTCGCCCTGCTGGGGCTCTCCTGCGCGCCTTTGCTGCTGCCCGGCCAGTGTTGCGGGGCCGAGCCCTCCCCGGGTAAGGCCGCGCCATCCGCCGCAGCCGAGACCCACTGGACCAGCCTCTTTGACGGCAAAACTTTGAGCGGTTGGAAGTCCACCCCGTTTGGCGGCGGCACGGAAGCGGAGGTCGAAAACGGCGTCCTGCAGGTGGAGGCGGGGGAGGAGCTGAGCGGGGTACAGTACACAAAGCCGGTGCCACGGATGGGCTACGAGGTCAGCCTCGAAGCGATGCGGCGCACAGGGCTAGACTTTTTCTGCGCGCTGACCTTCCCGGTGGAGGAGAAGCACCTGACCTTTGTGGTGGGGGGCTGGGGCGGGTCGACCGTGGGACTCTCGAGTATCGACAAGCAGGACGCTTCGCAGAACGAGACGCACAAGATCCGTTTTTTCAAGGACAACCAGTGGTACAAGATCCGGCTGCGGGTGGAGCCGGAGCGGATCCAAGCCTGGATCGACCAAGAGCAGGTGGTGGATGTGAACACAAAGGGCAAGGTGTTGGATTTGCGTCCCGGGGAGATTGAGATTTCGGTGCCCTTCGCTCTGGCCACCTTTCGGACCTCGGCTTCCTTCCGCGGGATGCAGCTGCGCTCGCTCCCTGCCGGGGACGGCAAGTAGGCCATGGCGCGCGACTACGTTATTCGCCGGCCGGTGGTGGACGTACCCCGGATCGACTTTGCCAAGGAGCTCAATCCGCAGCAGTTTGCGGCGGTGAGCTCTCCTCCGGGCCCGGCCCTCGTGCTGGCGGGTGCGGGTTCGGGCAAAACCCGGACGCTCACCTACCGGGTAGCCTATCTGCTGGAAAACGGGGTGGAGCCCTCGCACATCCTGCTGCTGACTTTTACGAACAAGGCCTCTCGGGAAATGCTGCACCGGGTAGGGTCCTTGGTGCCCCATGATCTGAGCGATTTGTGGGGGGGCAC
>CAMCIN010000339.1 GCA_945874745.1 Akkermansia muciniphila
GTCACTTTGCGCTCTCACACCTGTAAAATGTCGGCGCACTTTTTCACCTGTAAACCTCACGCCTGTGTCCCACCTTGATGACGATGACGACCAACTGAGTATTCTGAATCTCGTAAATGATCCGGAAATTTCCTTGGCGGACCCTGTAGTATTCCCTGCCTGAAAATTTTACGCTACCTGGGGGGCGCGGTTCTTCCCTAAGTAAGTCAATCCTTTCCAGAACGCGCTGAATATCCTGCTTCGGGATGTCCGTTAAGTCCCTGAAAACGGATTCCTTGAAGACCAAATCAAATTTGGCCACGTTTTTTTAACTCCTTTAGAAAGTCCTCGTACGACACGGTCTTTTCCTTGGTCCGCTTTTCCACGTCCGACAAATCATCCAAGTCCTCAAGCAGGGTGGTCCTAATGGCGTCGTTTACGAGGTGAGAAATGGATTGGTCCGCTTCAACCGATTTGAGTTTGAGGGCACGGTGGAGTTCGTCCTCGAGATAGATGGTGGCCCTTTTCATGGAGTCAACGTTAGCGCTAAAACGTTATAGCGCCAAAACGTTTCCGAAGGCCTCTTCACTGGGCGACAAACAGCCATTTTTGGGAGGAAATTCAAGAAACGTGGGACAGGGACAGACACGAATGGCACTTAGTTAAGGCGCTTTTTCGTGCGATAGCGATCGCGGTACGGTACTCCTTTTTGTTGAAGTAAAAATCCCACGAAAGACGACCTGAACTAAGTGCCATTCGGGACGGACACTTTGGGATTCGCTCCTCGTGTTAGGGGGTGTTTCATGGTTGTCATTTTGTGTCTGGAGTTTGGCCTCTGACTAGTTTGCGCGGAGAATGCCGTAGAGATAAATGGGGCGTCGGACGCGCATCATTTTGTCTTCGGTTGAAGACCTTCAAGAAGGTTCTTAATAAGAAATCCAGAGCTCATCTGCTCGATTTCTTGTTCGGTATAGCCGGGAGTTTTCTGGCTGTCTTTAGAGCGAAAATTGTGCAACCCGTTTTCAACCTCTATGGTGTTGACCTTTGCTCCGCGTTCGCCGGCAAGGCTCTGGAAATACCGTGCGCCCCTTATGGAAATGAGCGAATCCTCTGTGCCGTGAATGACTTGAACGGGTGGAGACATTTTGGTCAGCCAGAATTCGGGGCTCAGCGTTTTTGCGATTTCAGAAGTAGGAGCTTTTGACTGAATCGAGGAAATGTAATGTTCCCGGCCTGCGTTCGAAGCCATTGCATCTTTTGTGGGTTGTTCTGCACTTGTTCCCCCAATGATCTGTTTGAATTTGTCCGTATTCATCGAGAGTGTGCCGTTGCCATCAGCTTCTTCCGGATGATACAAGGTAACCAGCGGCGCCAACGCAGAAACACATACAAACACCGGACTTTGTCCGGCAAGTGAAGGATCACCCATCAGTAACGGGTGGTTATTAGGGACGAGAGCGGTGCACAGACTCAGATGACCACCTGCGGAATGGCCTGTTGTGGCAAAACGGGAAGGGTCCAAGTTGTATTTTCCAGCGTTTTTTGCCAGAAAACGTGCCGCATCCTTGCAGTCAATGAGGCAGTCGAGTGCAGAACTTCCACCCTTGCTGGCTAGACGATAGGAAATGCATGCCACAGCAATCCCTTTGTTGGTGTAGTTCTGAAAAGTGTTTTTATTTAGCACAAAGCGTTCGCCCCCACCCCAACCTCCTCCGTGGATGTAAAAGACCACAGGTGCACCGTTCGGATAGAGCGTGTTCTCCGGCAGAATTAAATCCATAGAAAGTTGCTCGGGGTCTGCGAAATCAGCCACTGTTTTATACTGCAAATCACGCACGATATTTGAAAAACCATTGTAGCAACGGTCAGCGCGATTCTTCGCTGTTTCAGCGGCGTGCAGTGCGCCCAGCGAGGCCGCGAGCAGCAGGAAGGTGAGGAGGGCGAGGGTGGATTTCATGATTTCAGGAATAGATGGCACATTCTAATTACTTTACTTGGCGTTGAATTCCTCGCGGGTGAGTTTCCCATCGTTGTTCTTGTCGAAATTTTTGAACCGCTGCTCGGCGTTGGAACTGTTGGTCAGGCCGGCCTTGTATTCGTCGAGCGTGAGCGAGCCATCCTTGTCGGCATCCCAGCGATCAAAGGTCTTCGAGAGCTGTTCGGGGGTAGGCGCTGAATTGGGATGCCGGGGTTCCGATTTCTTTTCCTCGGCCGGTTCAGAAATCCGCGGCTGGACGCATTCCGGGTTCGGCCTGGCCGGGAGCGTGCTTTGCCATTCACGGATTGCCTTTGCCATGGCAGCAGCGCGTTCGGGGTGCTGCGCGGCGAGATCGTGTTCCTGGAAACGATCCGTGACCACATCGTAGAGTTCCGCTCGCTTGAGTTCATCATTCATGACTAGGCCCCAGTCGCCTTCGCGCATGCCGCAGGCGGGCCAGTTGGCCGCATGGGAAGTGACCGCAAACCGCCAATCCCAGAAGAGCGGCTGCGGACGGGTGAATGGCTCGCCCCGGAAAGCAGGCAGCACATTCAGTCCGTCGGGCCGATATTCGGCGGGCAACGGGATGCCGGCCGCGGCGCAAAGGGTGGGCAGCATGTCCACGCCGGAAATCACGGATGTTTTATCCACCCGGCTCGCCGGCACCTGGCCCGGCCAGCGGACGAGGAAAGGCACGTTCACGCCGCCGAGGTAGAGGCTGCGCTTGCGGCCGCGCAGGCCGCCGGTGTCGCCAACGCTGAAGTAAAATCTCTGCTCAGCGCTAGGCTGCGAATCCTCCGGACCGTTGTCGCTGGTGAAGATGACGATCGTATTCTTGGTAAGACCCAGTTCATCGAGCAGGTCGAGCACGCGGCCAACCTGTTTGTCCGCCCGGGTGACGGCGGCAAAGTAGGTGCGCTGCGGCTCGGGCGTATCGGGGTAGGCCGCCTTGTCGGCATCCGTGGCGGCCACCAGATGATGGGTCTCATGGATCCACAGGTCGAGGTAGAAGGGTTTGCCCTGCGCAGCGCGGATGAATTTCAGCGCGTGCTCGGTCGCGGCGATGGTTAGGTAAGCAGCGCCTATGGGATTGCCAGCCTTGCCCTCCTTGTCGGCAACACTGGTGCCCGGAAATACGCCGGGGCCGGGACCAGTCCAGACGGCGGCCTCGTCGTAACCGTATTCAGTGGGCAGCGGCGCGTTGATGTCCTTGCCCTCGCCGGAGAGATGCCATTTGCCAAAATGAGCCGTGGTATAGCCAGCCTGCTTCATCAGGCGAGGCATCAGCGTCGCCTTGGGGCTCAGCCAGTCAGCCATGTCTTTAAGTGCATTATCCCAGGGGCTGCCTAGCGGATGGTGGACGAGGTCCCGGGGGGTGCCTAGCGCATGGTGGACGCTGTGTCGGGCGGGATACTGACCGGTGACAATGGCCGTCCGACTTGGAGAGCAGACAGGACTGCAGACCGTGAATTGATGGAAGTCGGTGCCCTCTCTGGCGATTCGGTCCAGGTTCGGCGTCTTGAGGCCTGTGCGACCGTGACGCGCAAGATCGCCCCAACCCCAGTCGTCGGCAAGAATGAAAACGATATTGGGTTTTTGTGCAGGGGCATCGGCGGCATGCAGGGCGGCCAGCGGCGCGTGCAACAGGGCGGTGAGGAGGATTAGTGCGTGGTTTTTCATGGGAAGTCTTTATTTGCTGTTGGCTGCCTTTGCCGAGATGGGTGTCTGCTGATAGACGGCGAGTTTCTCGATGACGGTCTCGCCGCGGTCCACGAAGAGGCCGAGGCCGGGCTGGGTGCGAACAAAGTTCTTCGGGAACGCGCCGTGCAGGACCAGCTCGTCATCCACATAGAGCTGATACCGTTCGGCGCGGACGCAGAGGCGGAGCTGGTAGGCGCGGTTGGGCTCAACCCTAAACTGGCGGCG
>CAMCIN010000340.1 GCA_945874745.1 Akkermansia muciniphila
AACGCCGAAAAGAACCTCCAAAACGCCCGCGCCCTCTTCGAAAGCCACCTCCAATCCGTCTTCACCCAGCGCGGCCCGGGGTGGGTGGAGACGACGCTCGACAAGATTTCGACCAACCTCGACAGCAAGCGCGTTCCCATCACCAAGAACGTCCGAAGCAGCGGCGAGTTTCCCTACTACGGCGCGTCCGGCATCGTCGATTACGTCGCCAACTTCATCTTTGAAGGCGACAATCTGTTGATCTCGGAAGATGGCGCGAACCTGCTGGCGAGATCGACACCCATCGCGTTCTCGGTGTCTGGCAAATACTGGGTCAACAACCACGCGCACATTCTGAAGTTTGAGAACATGGCGACCCAGCGATTCGTCGAGTTCTATTTGGAAAGCATCAAGCTCGACGACTACATCACCGGCGCAGCCCAGCCGAAGCTCAACCAGAAGGCGTTGAACTCGATTCCAATCCCAATTCCGAAGTCAGTCGAAACGCAGGCGAAGATCGTCGAGAGCGTTGAGTCACTTCAGGAAGAAACCCAACGCCTCGGCCGCCTCTACGCGCAAAAACTCGCCGCGCTGGAGGCGTTGAAGAAGTCGCTGCTGCACCAAGCCTTCACCGGAGAACTCTAATTTATGCCGCCACCTTACAAACAGCCGCACTACGACAAGTTTGTTGCCATTCCTTTTCAGCAACAGGGCGCACTTGGGAAATCTCCAAGGCAGTGGGTGGCAGGTCTCGGCCTGCAAGACGTTCCTGATGTCGAGCAATTGCCGCAACAGCCGCTAGACCGGGCGGGCGTCAGAGCGATTTGCAGCGACCCTAATACGCCTGTGCTATTTGGCTACGTCTGCGCGATGTGCTGGGGTTGGCAGGAGAAAGGGCCGAGAGGTGCGAGCGGAGCAACCGGGGCTTGGCAGAGCCGAGGCAAAATCGAACAGCATCTTCAAAAGCTCCGCACTGGAAATCTCAATCGATGCGAAGCTTACAATTTGTTCAGAGGGGAAGGAGAAGTGAAGGGGCTTGGTCCTTCCTACTTTACCAAGCTGCTGTTCTTCTTCAGCCCTGCCGATGACTTTTGGATCATGGATCAGTGGACGGGCAAGTCCATCAACCTCCTCACAGGCAAGAATGTTGTTAGGTTTTCCGGCTCATCGCCAAGCGGCCAAAACAAAGGCGGCAACTATCAAGCCTACTGCGAGGAAATAGATGCACTGGCGACCCTGCTAAACACGAACGGCAACGAAATTGAGCAGCGCTTGATGTCGAAGGGAAAACCAAATCCGTGGCCTTGGCGGTCACACGTCGTGGCGAATTGCGACTACAACAAAGCACAAATGAAGTTGGATTATCCACACATAAACCCTCGTGAGCTATGAACGCGCCCGCCACCCAACGCCTCGCCCGCCTCTACGAGCGTAAGCACGCCGCGCTGGAGGCGTTGAAGAAGTCGCTGCTGCACCAAGCCTTCACCGGGGAATTGTGATATGAAACACGCGCATCATGTGTATCAAAAGCCCGTTCCCGTTCTGGAACCTTTGGGCGAGGATGAGCAGATCTTGGTTCGTATTGCGGCAACGAGGATTTATTTGCCGCACCCCGACACGGTGGAGCAGTTCCAGGGGGCAGTTTTTCCGACGATCCGCGACCCGCGTAATTTGGGGCAAGCTGTAAATCACGAGGGCCGAATCATCGGCATGTATGACGACAACACCACGCCCAGATACGCCCTACTCTGGGCGCACGGTATTCCCGGGAAGAGCAACCAACTAACCCAAGGCTGGACGATCTCCCATGTTTGGGACCGGAGCAAAGACATGGGGGCCTACACGCACCTCGCAAATCTGGCGCTCCTGCCGGAATATCTAAGCAGTCTCTCAGATAAGCAGGGGCCGCTTACCCATCATCTGCGCTTTCATGCATGGGATGTGTATCGCTGGAAGCCCTTGGGCAGCGATACGCCCGTGAGGCCCATCGGCTACGACCCGGATCAGTGGTGCTACTTCGATCCCGTCGATGATCCCGTGGGCTTCTTACGCGCCGAGTTCTCCAAGGGTAACTGCAGGCGATGCCAGGCCCTCAAACCGCTGATGAGACAAGTCTATGGTGGAGAATTGTGATTGGATGAATAACAGCTACCTCGCCCGCCTCTCCGAGCGGAAGCCCGCCGCGCTGGAGGCGTTGAAGAAGTCGCTGCTGCACCAAGCCTTCACCGGAGAACTCTAAGTCATGCCATTCACAGCCTATCTCCCTCAAAGTTTTACTCACAGCAACGAGAACCGGATGTTTTACGAGTTGGTGACATCGCTGGCTAAGGCATTCGGATCAGGAGCGACCCCAGTCTATCTGCTGGGCAACGTCATGTTCGGCGACAAGGAATTGGATGCCGTTTTGTTAATGCCGGACGCTCTCTTTGTGGTCGAAATGAAGAGTTACAACGGGCTTATCCACTTCTCGGAAAACGTAGAATGGTTCGCAGATGAAAATGAAGTGCGGGGGGGAATTTACCGGAATCCCTATTGTCAACTCCGAGCCAACAAGTTTGCTTTTTTAAACCACCTTCAACGTAAAGCCTCCGAAATTCTTAATATAGGAACAATAAACCACTGGTGGTATGTCTGCGGAGTTGTCCTTTTCGGGGGTGATATACAATTCGAAGAGAAACTTCCCGAAGCCATCAGCGACTGGTTCGCAATCTGTGACCAACGTTCCATGGTTGGTGCTGTTTCATCATTTCGGAGGCCGCGATATGTTGCGCCCGGATGCGTCCACCGGCCTTTTACTGCGACGGAATTGAGCAGAATCGTTGGAGGACTTGGGCTCACTGCCCGCCACCTTTACGCTGGGACTCCGGCGGCCGCGGCCCCTACTGATGCTCGCCCGCTGGAAGTCTCGCCCCTTAAGGTTCTATTTTACAATCATTCTACTTTTCGCAGTGCACTACTTCGCCTCCGCCAAGCCGGCGGACTCCAAACGCTTGGCGCGATGATACTGCTGAACCTTATTCAGGATGCGCGTAACGGCGTTGACACGTTCAGCACGATCCAATCTGTCCCGAATACCCGAATTGAAAACGCAATCATTTACACCTTCAATGAAGAAGCGCGGTGCGTGGCGGTAAAAAACGGCTCGATCATTCATCTCTGCCATTGCGGGACACCGCAGGAAGTCGGGTTATGGATTCAGGCGAACGCCGGCAAAACCTTCACGGTTGATGCTGAGACCCACCGCATCGAGCCAACGGTCGTCACCACTGAGTCTTCGCAGGCTGTTCTTGCGCCCACACACATGACCGAGGCGAATCTGCCGTTCCTCACAAGAGTGAGCGGCCTCGACTTGGAGAAGCTCGTGTCATCAGTTTTCGTCCGCAAACACTTGTTGCGTCTCGACGAGAACTCGTCAGATGCAGACATCAATGAGCTTTTGGGAGAAATTACCGATGAGGACGTTCTGCTCTTCCTCCACGACGTGATTTCCTTGGCGAAGGCTGGAGATATTGCCGGGGCGGAAACTCGCGTGCGCCTGCGTAAGGGTGATGCCTGTCCTGTCGGTGACGCTCCTGCAATGGCCGAGACTGCGTTGGAGGCGGAAACAAACTCCGATCAGATCGTGGTTCTGAACGAATTGGATCAAGATGAGTTTGATCGTTTGTTTGACCCGCTCCGCTTCCGCGAATGGATGGTCTTCCTCCACCCCGGCCAACGCCGCGTTTCCGCCGAAGACTTTGCTGGTCCTGCGTTGTTGACAGGTGTGTCGGGGAGCGGAAAAACCTGTGTCCTTGTTCACCGTGCTCAGAGGTTGGCTCAGTTCTTTTCGCAAGACCGCATTTTGATCCTCACGCTGAATCAGAGTTTGGCCCGCCTCATTGAGGTTTTGAAGGATGA
>CAMCIN010000341.1 GCA_945874745.1 Akkermansia muciniphila
ATCGACTCTGCAGAGGGCAAGCAGAAGACTGGACGAGAGCTCTCGCCGATGACATGGGTTCACAAGCAGCAACCACCCATCTACATTGTTCATGGGGACGCGGATACAGTGGTTCCGGTGTCTCAGGCTCTGCGCTTTCAGAAAAAGTCCGCAGAAGCGGGGGCCAAGTGCGAGGTGCTTGTCCGCGAAGGCGCTGCGCACGGAGGCTGGGTGGAAATGAGCGACGACAACGTCCGTATGTCCGAGTGGTTCAACCTGCAGCTACTTGGACAGAAGCCGGCAAATCCCTTCACCTTGGGGGTTTCTTCTCTGGCGAGCACTCCCGTTCCAAAGAAGGCGGCGCTGGACACCAGGAAATAGGCGATCGCGGTCCGGGAAAGAAATTGCCCCGCCGTTGTTGGGCGGGGCAATCCACAAAAACTAAGGTTAGAATCGGCGACTGTCCGGAGCGACCGCCGGAAGATGGCGGGTGATTTAGGTGAACAACTCGTTCACCGGCTTGGCACCTTCCTTGACGAGTTTCATCGGGCGACCGAGGGGTGTGGTGAGCTCGCGGGTGAAGTCGATTCCCAGCGCGTGGCAGACACTGGCGTGCAGATCCGCGACCTGGACTGGCCGGTCGGCGGGTTCCATCCCATCTTTATCCGAAGAGCCGATGACACGCCCACCCTTCACACCGCCGCCGGCCATGAGGCAACTAAAGACGCGGGCATGGTGATCACGGCCGGCGTCCTTGTTGATTGTGGGTGTCCGGCCAAATTCGCTAAGCATGATTACGAGCGTTTTCTCCAAACGGCCTGAGGCTGCGAGATCTTCGATGAGGGATGCTAGGGCGGGATCCATGACGGAGCCGTGGTTTCGCATGGAAGGAAACACGTCCATGTGGTTGTCAAAGCCGCCACGATTAACCTGCACAAAGCGCACTCCGGTCTCGATGAGCTTTCGGGCAAGGAGAGCGCCGCGGCCAAACTCGGTCAGGCCATAGCGCTCCACGGTTTTGGGGTCTTCTTTACTGAGGTCGAAAGAGGAGAGCGCAGGGCTCTTCATGAGTGATACTGCGTCCTTGAGAGCCACGTCGGCTTCACGCAGGTCGCGGGCCGCAAGCTTTTCAGCGGAGCGCTGGTTCATGCGTGCGAGCACATCGAGTCGGCGCTGGCCCTGCACGTGGTTAATCCCCTCCGGGAATGCAAGATAAGGATCGCGCTCTCCTGGAAGCCCGATGTAGTAAGCTTCGCAGCGCTGGCCCAAGTAGCCCGCTCGAGGCGCCATGCCGCCGATGCTGATGTAGGCAGGAAGATCTCCTGCCCGCTGGCTTTCATTCACCACGAAAGAACCGAGGCCGGGATGCACTAGAGCCGGGTTCTGTGGATAACTGGTCTGGAGTTCGTACGTCGCACGACCGTGGTCGCCGTTGGTGCCGGCGATTGAGCGGATGACTGAGCAGTGGTGCATCTGCCTGGCCATTTGAGGGAAGATCTCGCTGATCTGGATTCCGTCTGCGCTGGTCTTGATTGCGCTGAATTCACCGGCGCAGGGGCGCCCAGGCTTCGGATCCCATGAGTCGATGTGGCTCATTCCGCCACCGTTCCAAAAAAGGATCACAGCCTCCGCTTTCGGCGCGTGCAACGAGCCGATGGAGGCCAGCAGCCTGTTGACGGGCATTCCCAATAAGGCGGCGGAGCCGGCGAATTGGGTAATGAAACGGCGGCGCGATACCTTGTAGTCGTTGCAGGAGCTCATAGGGGGGGGTGCGGATGGGGTTTGGGGGATATCTGCGAAGGGAGTGATCGAGGAAAGAGTCAAAGGCGGGGCAGCCCCCCTTTCCTATCTGAACGAATCGCAGAAAGGTCGGAGGCGTCCTCAGAAAGCCATCTAGGGAAGGTATCGAAACTGATGGGAGTTGAGCAGCGCCCAGCGCAGGTCTGCCAGCCCTTCGACCATGGTACTTCCGGCTGAGATGACATCCCGGGCTTCAGCAAGTTCTTCTTGGGACGGGTGCCTCGTTAGGATTTCAAGGTAGGCGAACTCCACAGCCTTGGCCGCATCGGGATTTTTGCCGCCAAGCGTTTGATAGATGGGCTCCAGCGGGCCGACGCGCGAGGCCTCGTGTGTCGCCTTGCCATTCAACATCAAGAGCTCCTGGCGCAGCGAGGGGGCCTCGTCGCGGAACTCTCCCAGATTGTCACGAGCGGGTTGGCCGAACACCCGCAGAAAATGGGAGGGCGGAGCGGGAGTTGCCATCCGAAAGGTAGAGGCGAACTTGGGGTTATCGTCGATTCGCTCTGTAATCGTCTCGAGCCTAAACCTTTCTGCATTTCCAGACTGGAGCAGACGCAGCCTTGCCTGACGCGTCGCCTCCGTGGCGTCGTTCTCCATCTTGGTGCGCATGGCGATGTCCTTCTTGGACTCGTTGAGCACGTCGGAGAAGCCATCTCCCTTCTCGTCCTTCTTTGTCATGGCGGGCTTGAGCAGGGCGTCGAAATCGAGGCTTGCCCCCTTCTCCACGTCGTAGGGCGCGGCCCCTGCGGCCGACTTCATCGCCATCATGGAAGACTGCTCGGTTTGCCCGTCCTCGGCGGCGGCCGCAAGCAAGGCGGGCGGGGCGAGTGCGATGCGGATCTGGCGCTGGACCTCACGGACATTCGCGCCTTCCGGCCACTTGTGGGAAAAGAGGTGGCCTGCGGCAACAATGCTGTCAAAAAGCACCTCGCCGAGCATCCTCCTCGAACGGGTGGCGGTGAACATTTCTTCTGCACGCGCCACGGCTGCGGCGCTGGCGCCGGCGGGAAGATGACCTCTTTGATAGGTCTTGGTGAGCATGACCAGCTTGATCAACTCGCGAAGATCGTAGCCGCTGGCAATGAATTCCTGCGCCAGAAATTGGAGCATCTGCGGATGCCGGATGTCGTTGTAGGCGGAAAAGTTGTCGAGAGGCTCGACAAAGCCGCGGCCAACGAGATCGGCCCAGATCCGGTTGACAAAGGCGCGGGCAAAGTATGGGTTGCGGGGATCCGTAATAAACTCAGCCAGTTGTTTGCGGCTCTCACTCTGGCGATAGATGCTCCGGCCGTCATTGGCCTTCTGTGCCGCAGCGCTGGCCTCAGCCAGAACGGTCGCATTCTGGGATTTCTCCTTCAGCGCCTTGTTCACGTCGAACCCGTCCAGAAGTTCGTTCAGTTCATTGGAGGCCTTTTTCCCCTGCACCACCGCTGGGTCCGGGGTGCGTTTTACTTCAAACCGGGCGATGTAATGGGGCTTCACCTTGAAGCTGATCAGCTCAAAAGGAAACTTCGGCGGCACCGGCTCCCGCGCTGGCGGTTGTTCACGCTCCGGCGGCCATTTCACCGCAGTCTCATCCCCTTCGGTGGTGTACACGGTCTTGATCTTCTTACCTGTTTCGACCCGTTTGGTCTGGCCGAAGAAAGCGGCCAGCTCGTAAAATTCCTTCTGCTTCCAATCGTCGAAGGGGTGGTCGTGGCATTCCGCGCACTGGAGACGCACGCCCAGGAAAATCTGGGAAGTCGCACCGGCAAGCGGCATAGGGTTTGCGGCGTCACCGAGGGCAAAACCCGCGGCGGGAGCTTGCTCTGGCCTGCCGTTGGTGGAAATGAGCTCTCGCACCATCTGGTCATACGGCTTCGCTTCGCGAAGGCTTTGATTTACGTAAGCAAGAAGCTGGCCGCCTCCTTCGACTTGGGAGCGCACGCGCAGCATGTCCGCGAAAAACGCGGTCCAGCGTTCGACAAATCCTGGATGCGCGATGAGTTTATCAACAAGGCGCTCCCGTCGGGCAGTCGGGGGCAGCTTTTCGAAAGCATGAACCTCCTCAATGGTGGGAATCCTACCAATAAGATCCACGCT
>CAMCIN010000342.1 GCA_945874745.1 Akkermansia muciniphila
GGTGCTTTGAAGTACCTCGCCGAGGTGGAGGAGTTTGGGGACATCCGGCTGACGCCTTCCCAGAGCGAGCGTGTCGACCGTCTTCTCAAAGAGAGCGACAGCCTTAGGCTCTTTGTGGAGACGCGGGTCGTAAAAGCCCCAATTCACGACCTTACCATCGAGGAACTCCGGGCCGGCTACCTCGACTACTGCGAGGAAATGGGTTGGCGGTCGTTTGAGCCGCGTGAAATCAAGGCTGCCACGGCGGACCTGATGATGCAGTCCCACAAGGTCCGCCAGCGACACGACATCTCCCGCGGGACGGAGACCAAGCGCGGCTTCAAGGGTGTCCGCCTTGTAGAAGGGGGGGAGCGCTAATATGGGCCTCGACATGAACAAACTGGAGAATGTGTCGGAGAAGTTCGACGGCAAAACTACCGCCCGTTGTCCGGCATGTGCCGCCGAAGGAGGCGACTCAAAAGGAGAGCACCTTGTGGTCTTCCCGGATGGAAAGTTCGGGTGCGTCAAGTACGAGGGGGATGCAGCCCACCGCAGTAAGATTCAGTCCCTTGCCGGCGACGACAAGGGGCGGCGGGTACACATCCCAGTACGGTTATCGGTGAGGCCGCTCGAGGTTCCACAGCCCTGCGTCTTACTGAGTCTTGGGGAGTTCCCCCGGTTCTCGAGTAACGCACGGCGGCAATGGCCTCCGGTTGAGCAATCGCCCCCGGAACCGAGTAAGCCCCCACGCGAGGAGAATCCGGCGATGAAACTCCCTTTCATGGAGTCCATTCCTCATGCGGCGGCCACCACTGGGAGCGCTTGTAAAGCCGACACCGACGAAGAACACGGGGGCTGGGTAACCAGCAATTTCCTCAACCTGCCTCCGCGCTGGGTGGGGACGGGCTTGTCCACCCTGCCCCCCAACCCGATGAAAGATAGAACGTAAGGACCCAAGAAAAGGCTGGAGGGGGTCAGGTGATCCCCCCCGCCATCAGACTTCGGACAGCTCGGACGCTGTCTGAGAAGTCGTGTAAGAGAGGGCACGAGCTGTCCGCCCGAGCCCAACCTATACCAAAAAACTGCAAGTTGCGACACACCAACATTTAACAACAAAAATATGGCAATTATTAAACCCTCGCTCGTTTTCGAAGGCAGCCACCTTGGCAATCGATTTGACCCCGATCCCGGGGACTACACCGCCCGCCTGGTTGACGTGGAGTTCACCAACGAAGGGAAATCGCAGGTCCGGATGCATTGGGAGCTCACAACCCACCCGACGACCGGCTACAGCTGGAGAGCTCGGCATACCTGCACTCTCGCTCAAAGGTACATCGGCTTCCTGAACAAGCACCTGTGGTGCTGGAAACGGAAAGGATGGGCGGACCTTGGTGAGGACGACACAGAGCGTCTTGACACCCTGCGATTCTGGATTGGGGATGAGGCCAATGTTCGTGTCGAGCCTTGGAATTCTGAAAATCCCAGTTCGGTTACCGTCACCGCCGTCTGGTCTTTGGGCATGAGCTGGCCACCTTTCTGGGCAGGTCAAAATGAGGAGGTCGACTAGATCGGGCTGTCAGGATGATGCTGGAGCTTGTGTCGGAGGGATGAAACCTCCGGCACGCTCCTCCGCCCTTTTGATCACTATGCACGGACACTTCGGACGCTATTTCGCAGGTCTGTTCCGGACAGAGCCCTTGGTTCGCTGGATGCAATCCTCCGGCCCCCCACGCTACCCCACCAAGGAGAGGCGGTTTGCTGGGAATACACAAAAAAACAGTCGTCCGAAACGTCCGAGGAGACTCCGTCCCGGTACATTTGTGGCACCGACGGATTCAGACCTCTGGCAAGTGAGACTACAAGAGCTCCATGTGTGTGTCTTCTCGCCACCAAGGCGGACATCCTAGGTGTTAGAAGTCACCCCGCGTCCCCCCAGTGCGCCCCACTACTCACTGGACACTAACTTCTGTCCTGTGGCGGCTGGGCTTGCCCCCCTTACCAGTCTAAACCCACGGGGTGAACTCCCCATATCCGGCCTAGCCTCTGAGCGGCCGTCAAAACTGTGCGGATTCGTCCAGGTGCCGTCCCGGACCACTCGGAAGCTACCGGAATCGCCCCCTCTTGGGTCGGCCGCTTCAGAGGTGGGATCCGAAGGCTTCCAGTTCCAGCACCACTCCCAAACACCCCATACCGCGGGCGCTGCGGAAGGCGGGATCGGTTGACCTCGGCCGGGCTTTGGGGCGGGTTCAGGGGCTGGCGTGGCGAGCAAGCGATCTTTGATCTCTGGATCGGCCACCATTTCCCGAGCTGCCTTTTCCCACTCGGCCTCTGTTGGCAAGCGGTAACCGTTGGCGGTCCAGTCCACCATCGCATTGCCCAGTGGAACCTCCCCCACCCGATAAACTCCAGACGGAATGAGATTACTGCTCGTGTAGTAGCAAGGCCGCAGCCCTTCCATCTCACTCTTGGCGTTACACCATTTCACCGCATCATACCACGTAACGCCCCCAATCGGGCCGTACTTGAGAACCGGTTTAGGTGGCCCCCATCTGGCCCATCCCCATCGTCCCTGGGGCGGCGGAGGGAGCTCTTCCTCAGTACTCTTGGCGCGCGCATCGGTGGAGATTTCGGCAGCGTTTCCATATGCAAAAAGATACCCATGATCTTTCGCCCATTGGGCGACCGGCACCCATTCCTGAAATGTGACAGCAGCCTCCCCGACAGAGAAGGCCTCCAAATGCACATGCCGTCGGGCGGCGGAGGTGCCTTCGTCCGAGCCGAAGAGAAAACTGCCCTCGCTGATCTGCCTGTATGCGTATGGCTTCGGTACTGGTGGTTCTTCCACTTGGCGCAATCGTTGAGCGCTGAGGTCGACTAGAAGCTCCTGCGGTTGGGATTCTGCCCGCAACTGCCGGGGTCGCTTTACGAAATCCGGAAGTTCTGCTGCGGGACGCGACGGCTTAACCTTGGCTTCATTGAGCCAAACAAGTGCGGGCGCGACAGCAATGAGCGTCAGACCGCACAGAAAGACTCGTTTAGTTGGAGCGCTGGACTTTGGCGCGTGTACGCGTCCTGAATCCAACGAGTTTCCTGAACCAGAGGGGGATGGTGGGAGCATGTGCTCTACAAAACACAGCTTTGATTCAAAAGCAATTCTCAGTATTCGCATTCAGCTGGAAGCGGCTTGTCGCTTTAGCCTGCCGGATTGCCAGCTGGTATCCCAACGTGGTGCTGGAGGATGAAGGGCGGTGGGTGGAGTATATGAAGTGGCTTACGCAGCGGTTGGTCAGGATGGACCAGGTCTTGCGTCCGATTGTAAAGGCATTGCCTTGAGTGCTCCAATGCGACCTGATCGGCACAGGGAGTGCACTGCTTTGCCTCTATTTCTGAAGCCCCCCTCCCCAAATCTGCCGAAAAAGCGGTATAGTTACATGAGGCGCGGGTTTCGCTTTTGAAAGCCGCAATTCTCCTCAAAAAGGAGGTGAAACACCATGTCACTACCCGTGAAAGCGCTTGTTAGCGCCTTGCTTGCCGTTGCCGCCACGATCGCTGAAGAGGTGATCAAGGAGACAAAGGGCAAACGATAGCGTCTGCAAAGGAGACCGGTCTCCGATTTCACAAGTGGGGCATGGCTTCATCACCACCCTAACACAAACCGTCCAAGAGCAACTGGCCCGTCCTGATCCGACGGGCTTTTTTGCTGCCTGGACAAGACAGAAACCAGACACATATGGCCGTCAAACTAGTTGCAAACTACAGCAAGCGACTCGGGCTTCCCGGGTACAGCAGTCATCAGTTCAGCGTCACCGTCGAAAGCGAACTCCACAACACCGACAACGTTTCAGCTGAAGCAGAGAGGCTCTATAAAAC
>CAMCIN010000343.1 GCA_945874745.1 Akkermansia muciniphila
AGCGCCCCCAGTGGTGTGGCCCCCTCCAGGGACTCATCAAAAAGGAAGTATTCCAACCGGCTCTGTCGGCTTGCCACCTTTTGGTAGGCGTTGGTGAGCGCCTGAAACCGGGTGGGATCCCGCTCAGGGGGATGGTCGCGAACGCCCGACAAGTACGCCTTTCGGATTTCGGCGTCATCGGCGGTGTGGGGGACTCCGAGGGTTAAATAAGGGTCCATGGCAGCAGTCGTTTTGAGGCGGTGGCGGGCAGTGCCGTCAATTCAGCGACAGGGTTAGCAACTAAAGCAAATCCATCTGGACGGATGGCTCCTCGGGGACGCCGGCTTTCCGTGTTTTTTTTGCCGCGCCGTTTTTTTTCCGTTGGGCTGGTGCTGGTTTTGATTTTTTTGCGGCAGCCGGCTTGGCTTTTTTTGAAGGACGGCGGGCCGTTGGTTCTTCCTCCTCAAAGGGGTCAAAAATGGAAAACCTGGCCAGTCTCTGGAGGCGTGTGGAAATGCACCTGAGGGCGTCCCTGTCCCCGGCTGCGACAGCAAGGCCACGGTATTTTTCCAGCGTTCTTCTCTGTTGTGGTTTGGATTGTCGGGTGGTGACGATATACAGGGCCACCTTAAAAACGATTCGGTTGGGCGCGCACTTGGTTCCGGTCTTCGCAATCGCCTTGGCCACAGGCAGCAGCAGAACGTCGTCCGCCAACTGCGGCAGCAGGGGGGCGCATTCGGTTTCGGAAAAAGCCTCGCCGGCGAGGGGCATCAGGCACTTTACCACAGCCCGGTGTTCTTCTGTCCAATCCGTGCATTCGGAGGCATGGCTCCACAGCCGGATGTGAAACAGCATGGAAAGCAGACTGGAACGTTCCTCTGCGGACCGGGGCATGCGGTGCACTAGCTGTTTTAGAAGGGGCCTTTGCTGGTCCGGCTTTTTAGCCCACAGATGTAAGCAGGCGTGGAAAAAAAGGAGTAGCGCTGGCTTGGAGTTGGCCGCAGTGAGGGTGCCTTCCAGCAGGGCCGTTCCCTTTTTCTTGTCTCCAAAAAGGCTTTCCAACACGCCCTGCCGGATGAGGGTAAACTCTCGGGAACGCTCAAAATGTTCGCAATGGTCAAGCAGGTGAGGCTCCAGCATTTCAAAATGCTTGCGGCCCTTAGCTGGGTCGCCCGAGAGGTAGGCCTTCGCCGCCGCGTAAATCCGGGCGAAAGCTAGTTTTTCAATCACCTCCGCGTTGAAACAGTCGAGGGAGAGCGCAGTTTGCAGGCAGGTGGCCGCACCCTCATAGTCCGGAGGGTCGGCCTCTGTGTGGATTTGGCCGGCCAGCAGGAACACTTCCTTCTCCTCAGGAAACCGGTTGCAGAGCGCTTCGAGCAGGCTGCCCACCTGTTGGAGCTCCTTGGGCATGTGTCGGTGAGCCGATGCAAGAGCGAGGTGGGCGGCCAGGTGGAGGGGGTTTGCTGCAATGCTTTTCTCAAGAAGATCAACTATAACTGTCTGTATATAAATGACTTCAGGATTAAGCGGATCGTGATCCTCGTCGCGCTCGTTCTGCTTGGTCAAAAACTGTGCTGCCCTGTAATAACCGAGGGACAGGAGTTCCTTCACGTCTGGGGAGGTGCCTCGATAGCACTGCTCCAGCCTCTTCAAAACAAGTTCTGGATGGATCACCGAGCGACCGGTGACGCACGTACGTAGCAGCAGTCGCGCCATGCAGCAGGCTTCCTGGTCGCTTTTTGGGAGCCCCTCAAACAGCAGGTGCTCCGAGTAGCTCAAAAAGGAGTCTATCGCGTACTCGTCCAGCGCGGTGCAGCCTTTGAAGTAGAAATCCGATAGCGCGCCAGCCAAGCCCACTTCCAGGCTCGGGAAAGTCGCCACGGTTCGCAGTTCTTTGTAGGAGTCCCTGTGTCGGCCCGCCCGCCAGCATTCCTGCGCCCGCGCCAAGGCCGGCGCGTAGGCCGATTGCCCAAGAAGGCTCAGGCTTCCGTGGAGCATCTGCGACTGCGCCTGCGGGGGGGCGCCTTCCAAGGCCTTTTCCCCAGCTATAAAAAATGCGTATGCTTGGGAGGCGCGCGCCGCGATGCTGCTTTCGGGCAGTTTTTTAAAGAAGGTTTGTGCCTTCTCGAGGGCCCCGGAGTGAAAGGCGGACAGGCCTTTGAGGAAGGTCTTCCAGACAGCAAAGAGGGAGCCCGTTCCCAGCGGTCTGAGCTTCTCTGCGAGCGCTTCAAAACGGCCCGCACTCAAATCTTCCAGCCCTCCGAGAATCAGCGCTGCTTCGCTGGCCAGTGGTTCGGGAAAGCTTGCCACCTCAAGAGGCGAGGGCGAAGCCAGTACGATTATATCAGCCAGAAGCGCCCCTCGCTGAGCGCCGGAGGGAAGTTTCCAGAGGGCTAGCGCAGCGCGCAGGGTTTCGGGCCAGTGGTGCTGCCTGTGCGCCAGCTCCAGATCCAGCTCCAAGAGTACTTCGGGGGGCGCTATTGTCTTAAGATAGTTTCGTACCTGAACGGCCTCGGAACACTGCCCTTTTTGAATCATCTGCAAGGCCAGACCTTGATTTGCCTCGATGAGCTTCCCCACAAAGCGGGGCCGGTCAACTTTGCAAAGCTCCTTGTACAGGTCCCGGGCCTTGCGGAAATGGCCTGTGGTAAGCGCCTCTGCAGCGGCGCGTTCATTTTCTTGCAGCCCGGCGGGGGAAGCGCCGGAGGGGTGGTGCATCTTCGCCATGTGTTTGGTGGTGCTGACTGGTTACATTTGTCCTTGGTCCCACGACTATAAGTTTCTGAGGCGAGCGCGCGACTGGTTTTTCGCCGGCACTTTGGGGGGCAGCGGGTTTCGAAGTGAAACGATTTCGCCAAAGCAACCAAACTGCGCCACCCTGTGGGGGTGAGCAATCTTCCGACCTCTCAGACCGATGCCAGCACAATTTCCGGTGGCAAGGCGCGTACCGCGCTCAACACGCGGGCGGCGGGCATCGTGGGGCTTGCCGTTCTTTGCAGCCGCTTGCTTGGGCTGGCCCGGGAGCTTCTCCTGGCCCGTTTGTTTGGTGCGGGCATGGCGATGGATGCCTTCAAGGTCGCCTTTCGTATTCCCAACCTTTTGCGCGACCTGTTTGCCGAGGGGGCCCTTTCCACCGCTTTTGTAACCGTTTTTTCCAAGAAGACCGCCACGGGGGAGGACGCCTCCGCCTGGGCGCTTGCCAACAAGGTCGCCACGCTGGCCGCCGTGGTGCTGAGCGCGGTGGTGTTGCTGGGGATCGGTCTGGCGCCCCTTCTGGTGGGGCAGCTTGCGGAGGGGTTTGCCCCCGAAAAGGCGGCCCTCACGGTGCTGCTCACCCAGATCATGTTTCCCTTCATTCTCTTGGTGTCTCTTTCCGCCCTCGTCATGGGACTGCTCAACGCCAAGGACGTCTTTGGCGCACCCGCCATGGCCTCGAGCTTTTTCGACATCGGCTCGATTGTGGGTGGTGTTGCGCTGACCTATTTCATCGACCCCCAGTTTGGCCCCGACGCGTTGGTGGGACTGTCCGTGGGCACCCTGATCGGCGGGGCTGCCCAGTTGTGCGCACAGTTTCCCGCCCTGCATCGGGTAGGCTACCGCTTTCGCCCCGACTTCCGTTGGTCGGACGAGGGGGTGCGGAATGTACTGCGCCTGATGGGACCGGCGGTTATCGCAGCCAGCGCCGTCCAGATCAATGTGATGATCAACAGCAAGTTTGCCTCGCATATTCCCGGTGACGGCCCCGTGAGCTGGCTCGACTACGCTTTCCGTCTCATGCAGCTGCCCTTGGGGTTGTTTGGCGTGGCGATTGGAACGGTGACGCTTCCTCTGGTTTCCAGGCACGCGGCCAACGGCGACA
>CAMCIN010000344.1 GCA_945874745.1 Akkermansia muciniphila
GGTGGAGGCGTTGGGCGCCGGGAAAATTGGGAAGGCGGCGGCGTTTGATTTGCTGGGCAAGGAGCGGGACTCGAGTCGCAGGCTGCTCGGCGAGAAAAGCGCTGCTCTGGAGAAGGAGGCGGCGCTGTTGCGGGTTTTTGCCACTGAGCTGCACCAGCGCACCGTGCGCGCCGAGCTGGTGGCGGAACTGGCGAGGCCCGACACTGAGGCGGACCTGCTGCGCTGTGCGCTGTTATTGTCCAAGCACGACAATCCCGATCTGGATGTGGCCGCCTACGAGCGGGGCGTCGGGCAGATGGTGCGGGAGCTCAAGGCGGACGCGGATATCGCAGCGGGGACGGGGGTGGCTGTGCGCCGGCTCAACCGGTACCTTTTTGAGGAGAACGGCTTTCACGGGAGCCGGAGCGACTACGGTAACCCGTCCAACAGCTACCTGAACGAGGTGCTGGACGACCGGGAGGGGTTGCCCATCACGCTGTCGGTGTTGTACATCGAACTGGCCCGCCGCTTGGGGATTGCCGGGGTCGCGGGGATCCCGTTGCCCGGGCGTTTCATGGTGGGGTACCGCGAGGAGGAGAGCGGGGAGTACGCGCTGGTGGACGTGTACGAAGGGGGGCGTCTGCTGACGATGGAGGAGGGGGTGGCTACGGTGAGTGAGGAAGGCGTGGTGCCGGCAAGCGCGAAACGTCCGTCTTCCAAGCGGGATATTCTTTTGCGGATGGTACGCAACCTTCTGGGGCCGATCATGGATTCGCGGAACACGCCTAAAGAGGCGCTTCCCTATTTGGAAATGGTGCTGGCCCTGGATCCGGATGCGGCACGGGAGCGGCTGATGCGCGCCTTTGTGCGCGAGGGGGCGGGGGAACGTGCGGCGGCCGCTGAGGATGTGCGCTGGATGCTAGAGCACCTGCCCCCTGGGGTGGGGGAGGACAAGCGCGAAACCCTTGGGCAGTGGCTTGAGCGGCTGCAAAGGATCGACTTACCTCGTTAGCCCCGCTTTGCGTTTTGCAGCAGCAGGGCGAGGAGCGCGTCGAACTCCGCGGGGGTGAGGGTGGTGGAATCCGCGGGCACGTCCCAGAGGGCGGCCGGGAGCTGGGCAGAGAAGTGCACGGAATCGAAGCGGACCACCGCCGAAGTGCCCGGCCCCTGAATGCCGGCGCGTGCGGGGCGGCCCGCCGGATTCACCCAAAGGCGGAGCGCCCAGCCCTTGGCCTCTGCCGGCATCAGGCTGCCGATCTCCGGTTGCATGCGCACGTCGAGGATTCTACAGGGGGAGCCGTCCAGCGGGGAGCTGCCCTTGTCCTGGACTTCGAGGAGGGCGGGCAGCAGGGCCAGTTGGCGGCCGGAAAAGGGCAGTTCTAGCGGGGGGAACTGCATGGAACGCTGCCTTTGCGAGGCTGTGAGCTGTGCGAGCAGGGGGCGGACCGCCGCGGCGGGACTAACCCAGGCACGCTGGCCGTTGCGGCAGGCGGTGATCTGGACGCCGGCGGAGGGAAAGCTCAGGCGCATGCGGCCGGGAGGCTGGAGCGCAAAGTCGAAGGCCTGGGGCGCGGCGGGGGGCTGGCCGGGCTGCGGGGAAGGCGGCTGGGCGTTGAGGGATTCGAGGCGGCCCTGGACGCGGAAGGCGCGCGCCTCTCCCGCCGGGGGGGAAGCAAGCACATCGAGGAAGGGCATGAGCACGGCCTCGGCCTGTTCCCTAGCTTCCAATGCATGTGCGGCTCGCGGGCTGAGCAGGAGCGGGAGGGAGGCGCAAGCGAGTGAGGCGAAGCTAAGTCGAAAAAAGCGCGCTAGAATAGCCATTGGAAGTGGTGCAGGATAGTTTTGTTTATTCACGTGCTTTCCCTTTGAAGAATAGGTCTTCCTGAACTAACGAACCTTTTGCGCATGGCGGCAACGCTTTTCTACCAACCCTTCCTAGCGAATGCAGACGGCGGACTCATTTACGCCTTCGAGCAGTCGACCCTGCCCGGAAAGCTCGTGCTGGGCGCGTTGTTCATCGGCTCCGTGTTTTCCTGGTCAGTGATGCTCAGCAAGATCCTCACGTTGCGGAAGGCCCAGCAACAGCGGGAGTCCTTTCTCGAACAGTTTCGGCAGGACCGGCTGCCCCTGCGGCTTTTCAGTGAGGGTCAGCGCTTTGACGGCGCGCCGGTGTTCACCGTGTACGAGGCTGGGTGCGAGGAACTGGCCTACCAGCTGTTGGGCGCCTCGGAGGTGGACGAAAACTTTGCGGACCGCCTGAGCAAAGCCAAGTCGATTACGCCTTCGCAGATGCGGGTGGTGGCCGTGGCGATGGAGCGGGCGGTGGGGGAGTCTGCGCTTAAGCTGGAGTCGCAGATGATCATCCTGGCAACGGCGGTCAGCGGGGCGCCCTTCATCGGGCTGCTCGGGACGGTGTGGGGCGTGATGGAGACGTTTGCGGACGTGGCGAAGGCCGGTTCGGCCAGCCTGGCGGCGATGGCGCCAGGGGTTTCCGCGGCGTTGATCACGACGGTGACGGGGCTGCTGGTGGCCATCCCCGCGATGTTTGGCTACAACTATCTGGTGACCTCGGTCCGGGGGATGATCGTCGAGTTGGACAACTACGCGGCCGAGCTCATTAGTGCGTTCGAACACCGGTATGTGGCCCACCGGGGGGACGAGGGGGACCGACACTGAGCCAACGCGCGGCTGTGTCCTGCGGAGGTGGTGACATCCGCGGGAGGGGGCAGCGCCAAAGATTTTCGCCATGAAACGTTTTTCTGACAAAAACAGCATGCACACGCTCAATGAGTTGAACGTGACCCCCTTGCTGGACTTGGCTTTCGTGCTTTTGTTGATCTTTATGATCACCACGCCGCTGATGGAAAACAGCACGGATCTGATCCTCCCCACGGGACGGCAGGACGGCGCGGTGGTGGACCCAAACAGTGTGATCAACATCTCTCTGTTTCGGGACGACCGCCTGCTGTTGAACACTGAGGCGATTGCCCTCGAGGATTTGACGGCGCGTCTGGCGGCGCTGCACGCGGCAAAACCGGATGTGGCGGTGGTCGTGCGTTCCCACAAGGAGCTCACCGTCCAGCGGCAGATGGAGGTGCTGGATGCGGTCAAGGCGGCGAAGATCACCAAGGTCGGTCTGGCCAAAATAGCAGAGGGACAGTAGCCCGCGCGATGGCCGCCGCACCTCCTGTCGTTCCAATGAAACCTGTGGCGCGCTCTTTCTGATTGTGATGGGCGAGCAATCTTTTTTTAAGAGAAACCTAGTCGCCGTGACCCTGCTGCACGTCGCGGTGCTTGGCGGTGTTTGGTGGTTCAGCCAAAGGCACAAGGATAGCAAACCGATGGAGGTGCTGTGGCTGGACGGTGGGGGAGGCGGGGGCGGAGCCGCCGCGGGCGATGGCGCGCCGCCGCCGCCCGCACCTTCCGTTCCGGCAGCGAACGACACAATCGAGGAGACACCGCCGCCGGTGCCGCCAGCGCCCCCAAAGCCGGAGCCAAAGCCGGAGGTCCTCCCGGTACCCAAACCCCAGGTGGAGCCCGAGTCCGAACCAAAGGTGGAGCCCCCCAGCGCAATTACGCTGCCCACAAAGCCGAAGCCCAAACCGGAGCCAAAGCCCGAACCCAAACCGGAGCCAAAGCCCGCGCCCAAGCCGGAGCCAAAGCCCGAACCCAAACCGGAGCCAAAGCCCGCGCCCAAGCCGGAGCCAAAGCCCGTGCCCAAGCCGGAGCCAAAGCCCGCGCCCAAGCCGGAGCCAAAGCCCGTGCCCAAGCCGGAGCCAAAGCCCGTGCCCAAGCCGGAGCCGAAGCCGGAGCCGAAGCCCGCGCCCAAGCCGGAACCGAAGCCTGTGCCC
>CAMCIN010000345.1 GCA_945874745.1 Akkermansia muciniphila
GGGATGGATTTGGCGCAGTGTGTACCCAATCGTTTTCCTGGGGGTGCTCTTGAGCAGTGCGCTGGTGCAGGTGTCGGGGAGTTTCTAAGAAATGCAAAAGCCCGACCGGGACGGGAAAGTCCTTAAGCGGCTGAAGGCTAAACTGGATGTGGCGCCTAATTGTCCGTTGGGAGAAAATTTGTTGACGGTTCGCGCCGCGGATTTCCTGGCCGATCCGGTGCCTTTTTTGTGGGGCTGTTGACGGTGGTGCCTGCGGCGATCCAGAAAGATACCACGCCCGAAACGGACAAGACCGTTGCCCTCAATTCCAGCGGTCACGGGGATTGTGAGCGAGAAAGACGCGATTTTTACGCTTTTGAGGCCAAAAAAGAGCAGCGACTCTGCCTCGATCTCGACTGCGGGGGGCTCATGGGCGGAGGGGAGGTTATCTGCGGCTGAGCGGTACGTACGGAAAAGACCACCGGGCCTACCGGCATTGAAAAGCGGAATCCAGGGCCCCGCTCACACCGGGGCAAGCGCGCAAAAAGGCAGCAAAAGGTGTAACTTTTTCGATGCTGCTGCCACAAGTTTGCGAGGCACTCGAACTCAGTCTACATAAGAAAAATCTGCGGCTGGAGACTTTGCGTAAACAGTTAGAACTCCGTGAGAATACCGAGATCCTGAGCAAAAGGCGGAGACCGTGAACGTTCATCCCCCGCTGGCTGCAGATATTAGGGGCCTTATTTTGGATTTTCTCATGTTTGCTGCAACTCTATTGGCATCCGGAAACGGATCGTTTCTGAGGTGCGATTGTGACCGTGAACATCGTTCTGGCTTTCCGGTAACTGTCCGGAGCCTTCGAGGTAAACGCTGAACCGGAGACGCTTATTCTGTTGGCAGAAGGTATGAACGCTCGCTCAGGGAAAAATCCACAAACAAATCCCCAACCGGAAGTCGCGACGTAGGACTATCGGCGCTTTTGGCGCTGCATAGCCGCGGCGCGTAGGCTGGGCAGCAGGGACTAGGAGCTTTGTTCGGCGTTTTTAAGCGCGTTAGCCTGCATGAGGGCGGCAAAACGACCCTCCATAAACGAGTCCAAAGCCGAGGCGAGATCCAGGTGGATTTCCGGATGCTTGGAGATGAAGTGGTCGTAATCGGCCGTCGAAAGGGTCAGCGCCACGACGGGCGTGAGCGTCTTAATGGTGGTCCGCTTGCGGCGCATGGATCTTTGAAGCGAAACTTCCCCGAAGCGATCGCCTACACTGAGTTTTCCCAACTGCACTATCCCCGCCGGACCATCCGTATAGACCCCAACAACCCCGCTTTGGATGAGGTAGAGACGATCGCCAAAGGTGCTTTCGCGCAAAATCGTGACGTTTATCCCAAAACGTTCCACGAGCAGACAGTTTGCCACCTGCACTAAAGTGTCGTGATCGACACTCGCGACGCTCGGGATGGCTCGGAGGAGAGCCAGGCGGTTTTCTAAGGAAACGTTCCCGTCGGCTTCTGGCGTGGTCATGGGGCACGGTGAAAGGATGGCGGCGGAGCGGGACTATCTAAGGATGGAATCCTTCGAAAATTAAGCGTCCCGTGCGTATACTTATAACAATTTGATCGGGAACACAAACACTCTGCTTAACTTGCACCCGTTTGGCTCAAATTATTCCCAAAGGTAATGAGCGGGTAAAACAGGCAGGCGAGGATTTAGGCGGCTTTTAATTTGTATCGGCGTGAAAGGAGGCCGGTTCCCAAATGCGGCTTTTCCATTCTTTACTAAAAAACACCCCCAAAGTGGAGCCATCGCCACTGATGACTACGCTCTCGGGCGGGGCTCCAAAGCCGCGTAATTCCTCCAAAAGCTGTTGGGTGGAGCTGTTCCAGATCTTGACCGACAAGTCATCTGAGAGACTCACCAGAAGGGGGAGTTTGGGGTGCCAGGCCAGGTCGGTGACAGCACCGTCGTGAGCCCGGAATTGACTGACAACCTCCAGCGTCTGCGCGTTGCGAATGCGAATGAGTCGATCGGAGCCCCCCTCGGCCAGTAGCAAGCCGTCGGGCGAAGCGGCTATGGAAATGGCGAAAGGCGAGAGCACGCAGGTGAGGCGAGTGCCGGTATCCGCTTCCCAAAGGAAAAGGGCGGGATAAAGCGTGTCGAGTGTGGCTCCCTGTTTTCTCTCCCGGAACGCCGCTACCTCCACAATCCGCTTAGAGTCCACCCACCGCGAGGTGCCGTTCTCGACCTGTCGGATGTCCGAGCGCTCGAAACTGGAGAGTAACCGGCCGGTCAACGTGTCGTACAATCCCGGGCCGGTCCAAACGCGAGTTCCGTCCGGACTCAATCGAAGCTGGAAGACTCGTTTATCGACCTTCCAGGTTGCTATTTTTGAATAGGTATCCTGTTTGCGTTGAACGATATCAATCGATTTTGAGCCTTCCTCGGAGCCCACAGCTATGAGGCTTCCGTCTGGGGTGGTGGATACTGTTCGAGATGGGCTGGCAGCGGGAAGGTATGTGGGGTTTTGCTCGCTCTTTGGGTCTCTTAGGTCGAGCACCTCCAGTCGCGTATCGGCAAAGCTGCTGCTGGTGTTACTACGTAGGAATCTCCAAGGTTCGCCGAGAAAGGCTGTAGCTTCCTTCTTTGAGACCCCCCAACCCGTGACGCGGGCTTCGCGCATGTGGCTGGAGGACTGGAAGCGCCATATTTTTAAGGCCGCCGACTGCAGGATCACCGCTTCGCCGGTCATGGGGTGCAGGGCCATTCTTCGCCGTTCTCCCAAACTCAACACCGACTGAAGCAGCGCGCCTGTTTGTCCCGCCCAGAGCTGCAAAATCGAGCAGCCGTCCGAGCGAACGGTTGCCGTGACCACCTGGGCCCCTTTAGTGATATAACCCAGCCCAAAGAGGCCGGAGCCGGCCGGTCGACTTTCAAACAGAAGCTGTCCGGAGAGGGAATCGCGGCCTCGAAGGAGCCCGTTTTCGGAGAAAAACATCCGGTTTACTTTTGGGTGGCGGTAGTAACTGTGTGCGATGCTGGATTTGGTGAGTTCTCTCACCAGCGAACCATTAGTCGTATCGATTTCAGCGAGTTGGGTGTT
This sequence comes from Akkermansia muciniphila, assembly GCA_945874745.1. GTDB lineage: Bacteria > Verrucomicrobiota > Verrucomicrobiia > Chthoniobacterales > Chthoniobacteraceae > Chth-196. The sequence goes on from CAMCIN010000345.1 coordinate 3,075, forward strand.
TTCCGCCTGCACAAGGATACGGCTGCTGTCCTCGGAAAACGCCCCAGTCGTAATCGGGGGGATGGCGTAGGGAACCGCCCACCGTAATTGCGCCGTTTGGGTATCCCAAAGTTGGAGCAGGGTGGAGTTGGCGTCTTTGATCAACAAAGACAGTCCATCCGGACTAAAATGCATACTGTGCACGGCCAGTTGCGACGGTATTTCCAACAATTTGGCGCCATCTATGAGCCGGTAGATCTGAGGAGGCCGTTCGCAGACAAATCCAGTCGAAGTGGTGGTTCGAAGGGTGATGCCGAGAGATTGTCCGTCATTTGAAACGGCCAGGATCCACTCTTTGCCCGGGGCGGGGTCCACCTTGAACAAATCCTCAATCTTGCCGGTATTGGCATTTACCGTACGGAGCCACCCGTCTTCCTGGGCTGTAATAAAGACGCCGGCCTTTTTTGGGTGCGCGACAATGGCGGCGAAGGCGGCTTTTCCCTTCGGGAGCACGCTCAAATGGGAGGTGTCGAGCTTGCCCTCCAGATACTTCCACGAATGGTCCCGCAAATCCTGGGGCACCGCTTCCAACGCCCGTTGCATGGATTCACCGTCGAGATCCCGGGCGGCCGAATCGGCCAGGGCAATCTGAGCCTTGGCGGCCAATCGCCGGGCTTCTTCCTTTTCCTGCAGGGCAATCTTTTCGCTGGCCCGGGCAACGCTGGCGTTTTCCTCCGCGATGCGTGCATTTTTGCGGGCTAACTG
>CAMCIN010000346.1 GCA_945874745.1 Akkermansia muciniphila
GATTACGGCTCCAAGCACGCCGCCCGCGAACTGCCCGAGGCGGCCTGGCATGCCTCCCGGCTCGGGGTGCGCCATGTCGTGCTGCCCCTGCCTTTCATGGCGGCCCATTTTTCCTCCGCGCTGCTGCAGGGGGGAGGGGAGATTCCTGCAGGCCACTACGAGGAGGAGTCCATGAAGCAGACGGTCGTGCCCTTTCGCAACGGGATCCTCCTCGCCATCGCCGGCGGCTTTGCCGAAAGCTGCGGGGCGGGCGGGGTTCTGATTGCGGCGCACGCGGGAGACCACGCCATTTATCCGGATTGCCGCGAGGCCTTCATGCAGGCGATCGGCGACGCTATACGGCTTGGAACCTACGCCCAGGTGGAGCTGCTGCGCCCCTTCATCCGCATGAGCAAGGCCCAGATCGCCGCCCGGGGCGCGGAGCTGGGAGTGGACTTTGCCCGGACCTGGTCCTGCTACGTGGGGGCGCAACTGCATTGCGGCGAGTGCGGTACCTGCGTCGAAAGACGCGAGGCGTTCTTGGAGGCGGGCCTGGCGGACCCGACCGCATACACAACCGAGGCTCCGCTTCCCCAGCGGCCCCTGCGCTGAGCCCTTTGCCAAATGCTCCGCATCTCGGAAATCTTTTACTCAGTGCAAGGCGAGGGCGTCCTGACGGGCGTCCCTTCGGTTTTTGTGCGCACCTCCGGTTGCAACCTACGCTGCCGCTGGTGTGACACCCCCTACGCCTCCTGGAAGCCCGAGGGCGACCAGTGGACGCCGGCGGCCGTTTTTGAAAAAATGGCTTCCTACGCACCGGCCCGGCACGCGGTCCTGACCGGCGGGGAACCCATGCTTTCGCCGGGGCTCCCCGAATTGTGTCGGCTTCTGCGGGCCGCGGGGTGGCACATCACCATTGAAACGGCGGGCACGGTGGCGCCCGGCGGATTGGAGTTCGACCTCGCCTCGCTCAGTCCCAAGCTTTCAGGGAGCGTGCCCTCGGAGGCCGAGGCGGGGGCGGCGTGGGTAGCGCGGCACGAGGCGACGCGTTTGCAACCGGCGGTGTTGCGGGAATGGCTGCGGGCAGGGGACTTCCAGTTGAAGTTTGTGGTGGGCTCCCGGGCGGAGCTTGGCGAGATCCAGACGTTGCTGGAGGCCGTGGGCGTTGCCATTGCGCCGCACAAAGTGCTGCTGATGCCCGAGGGGGTGGAGCCGCTGCAGTTAAGGGCCGCCGCCCGAGAGGTGGCCGGCTGGTGCAAGGAGACGGGCTTCCGGTTCTGCGACCGGCTGCACGTGCACCTCTACGGCAACACGCGCGGCACCTGATGGCCCCTGCCCCGTGCAGCCAAGACTTCGCACAGCCATTCGACTTGAGATGCCGGTCTTAAATGACCGTGAAAAAGCAGTTTATCCGCAGATGAAGCAGATGAAAAAGATTTGTGAAGAGGCTCCTGGGGGGCTCCTCTATTGTATTTGCTGCATCTGTTCCATCTGCGGATAGAGCTCTGAAGTCGAGCCTCGCCGGCTTTGTGACCCTCCGGTGGCAGACTCTTTACCTGCATTTACCAACCGATTAACCTGCCTAACATCCTGCCAGGCTCGGCGATGTCCCGGCCGTTTACGCACTCGCAAAGCAGCTCAGGTTTCGACCTCAACCCTCCCCATGAAACCCACCCCCGCTCAATCCTACGTCCCAGCGGCTTCTCGCCGCGCCTTTTTGCAGGCCTTCGGCCTTGCTGCCCTTCCCCTGCAGGCTGTCTCTGCGGCGGAGCCGGTGCTCGAGATCCTCGACACCCACCAGCACCTCTGGGACACACGCAAGCAGCAGCTCCCCTGGCTGGCAGGCGCTCCGGAGGTTCTCCGCCGCAACTATCTGTCGGAGGACTACGCGGCTGCAACCGAGGGGCTTCCCGTGCGTGCGCTTTACATGGAAGTGGACGTTGCCGAAGCCCACCTCAACGAGGAGGCGGAGGCGCTCCGGCGGCTCTGCGCCTCAAAAAGCTCCCAAACGTTTGCCGCCATTTTAGGCGGACGGCCCTCCTCTGCGCAGTTTGAGGACTACCTCAAAAAGCACAGCGAGGGTGGCTTCCTCAAGGGGCTGCGCCGCGTGCTCCACACCCCCGAGACGCCCCGCGGCTTGTGCTTGGAAAAGGATTTTGTCCGCGGCATCCGTGCCCTCGGAAAACAGGGGCTCACCTTCGACCTTTGCATGCGCCCGAACGAGCTCAACGACGCGGCGGCGCTCGCTGCCGAGTGTCCCGACACCACGCTCGTCCTGGACCATTGCGGCAACGCCGACACAAAGGCCTTCCTGAAGGCGCCTCCAAGCCAACCGGCCCACCGCGCGGAAGACTGGCAGCGCGCCATCGACCGGGTGGCGCTCAAACGCAACGTCCACTGTAAAATCTCGGGGGTCATCGAGAGCTTGCCTGCCGGCTGGACCCCCGAGCAGCTCAGCCCGGTGGTAAACCATTGTCTCGACGCATTCGGGCCGGATCGGGTGGTTTTCGGCTCCAACTGGCCCGTCTGCCTGTTGGGCGGCTCCCTGCGCAGCTGGGTCAAGGCCCTGGGCGAGATCGTCTCGGCGCGCCCTCCTGCCGAGCGCGCCAAATTGTGGGCTGACAATGCCAAGCGCATCTATCGGCTCGGGTGAGCCTGCTGGTTGCTCAAAGACTTATCCGCAGATGTCTCAGATTTAAGCGATGAGGAAAAGCAGGAATCCGCATCTGTGCAGATCTGTCTCATCTGCGGATTACTCCCCGTTCACTCAAGCTTCAGCGAGAACCGCCGCCCAGTGGCAGGCAGTGTAGAGAGTTATCCGCAGATGTCTCAGATTTAAGAGATGAGGAAAAACAGGAAGCTGCATCTGTGCAGATCTGTCTCCGTTTCTCTCAGAGATGAACGCCGCCATCGCCGACACCGGGAACGGCCAGAAGTTCGTCGTCGGTGCCACTGCGTTGAAGTGCTGGGCACGCTTCGAAGAAATCCAGGGCGCGGCCATGTGCCTCGCCAGTTCACCCCCGGTGGCGCCGCCGAACGCCCGCGTTTTGCAGCGATACGGCGCGAGAGGGCAAATTCTCGAAGTTTTTTTGGCCACTTCTCCGGCGTCACGACCAATCCTTGTTATATACGATGTCTTCACCCGAATCAGACGAGCGCTTTGTGGCGCTGTTGCTGGCGAATCAGAACCGGATTTTCCGGTTTCTGGTGACGCTGGTGCCGTGTCGCACTGATGCCGAGGATTTGTTGCAACAGACGTGCCTGACGCTGTGGCAGAAGCGGGAGAAGTTCGATGCGGCGGCGGGGGAATTTGCGAGTTGGGCATGCGCGATTGCGCACAATCAGGTGCGCAATTTTCGGCGGCGTGAGGCGACTCGGAACGCGGCGCACGCGCAGTTGAGTGAGGATGTAGTGGAGTCGCTGATGGCGACGCGCTCGGCGCATGGCTCGCTGATGGATGAGTGGCATCGGGCGCTGGCGCATTGTCTGGAGCGCCTCACGCCTCAGCAGCGCTTGGTGGTGGATGAGTGTTATGGCGGGGCGAGTATCAAGGCGGCGGCACCGAATGCTGGTCGCACGCCGAATGCGCTCTACAAGGTGCTGCGTCATGTCCGGGGGTTACTGCATGACTGCATCCAGAAAACGGTGAACGAGGGAGGTCTGGCATGAATCCGTCGGATGCGGACGAACTGCGGGCGCTGGCGGAGGCGTATGTGGCGGGCGAGCTTTCGGCCGGGCAGCAGGTGGAGCTGGAAAACCGGCTGCGCACGGGGGAGGAGGCGAGGCTGTGCTTCCTGGCCTTTCT
>CAMCIN010000347.1 GCA_945874745.1 Akkermansia muciniphila
GAACCAGTTGTGGGGCAGCTGGGAGGGCGGGATTGCCGGTGCGACTGGCTATAGCGTGGCGTGACTTCCTTACCAGATCGTCGGGCACCACCCAGAGCCTCTTGCCGGTAGAGGCCGGAAAGGGTGCTCATGGCGCACACAGAATAAACCTCCCGCCTAGTGTAATCCCCTAAGATTTTGACGAGCGCGGGATCAACAGGACTAGTAACAGCACATCGTTTGGTGCCCCAACAGGTGACGCTCGGTTTAGCGCGGCTCCCAACAGTGCAACCCCGCGAGTGCGGGCCTCGGAACTGGGGCAACAAGCAGTTTCCCAACACTTTCACTCACGCCAAGATGATGGGGTTCCCCCCTCCCAGAATCCACGTTCTGCAGTTCGCCACCGGGTTGCTGTGCTTAGTTTTGCTCCGCTCCAACGCGGCTGCCGACTACTTAAATGCGGTCAAGCCGCTCCTGCAGCGCCACTGTTACGCCTGCCACGGAGCGCTCAAACAAAAGGGGGGGCTCCGTCTCGACACCGCCGCGGCGCTGTTGAGGGGCGGGGATTCTGGATCCGCAATTCGCCCTGGGGACCCTAGCCGCAGCCTGTTGCTGGAGCGCGTGCAAAGCACCGACCCCGAGGAACACATGCCCCCAAAACACGAGGGGGAAAGCCTTGCCGTCACCCAGGTCGCCCTCCTCAGCGAGTGGATCGCCGCCGGCGCCGTCTCGCCGCCCGACGAAAGGCCGGAGCCCGACCCCCGCGAGCACTGGGCCTTCCGGCCGCGGAGCCGGCCACCCCTGCCCTCCGTCGTGGACTCCAGCTGGATCAAGACGCCGGTCGACGCATTTGTTTCCGCGCAGCATGCACGTATGGGTTTGCAGCCGGCCCCCGAGGCGCCACGGGAGCTGTTGTTGCGCAGGCTGTTTCTGGACCTGGTGGGAGTGCCGCCCACGGCAGAGGAGGCGGCTGCCGCGGATGCAATAGGAGCAGGAGACTGGTACGCACAAACCGTGGAGCGGTTGCTAGCCGATCCCCGGCACGGTGAGCGCTGGGGCCGCCACTGGATGGACGTCTGGCGTTACAGCGACTGGTGGGGGCTTGGCGCGCAGCTTCGAAACAGCCAGAGACACATGTGGCACTGGCGCGACTGGATCGTGGAGTCGCTCAACGCGGACACTCCTTACGACGAAATGCTCCGCCTGATGCTGGCCGCGGATGAAGTGGCCCCTGAGGACTTTGGCAAGCTCCGAGCAACTGGCTTTCTGGCGCGCAACTGGTTTTTGTTCAACCGGAACACCTGGATGGAGGAAACCGTAGAGCACGTGGGCAAGGCCTTTCTCGGCCTCACCCTCAACTGCGCGAAATGCCATGACCACAAATACGATCCGGTCACGCAGGCGGATTTTTACCGGATGCGCGCCTTCTTTGAGCCCTACCACGTGCGGCTGGATGTCATCCCTGGCGAGGTGGATCTGGAAAAAGACGGCCTTCCGCGTGTTTTTGACGGTCTGCCGCAAGTGCCCACCTACCGGTTCGTGCGGGGTGAGGAGGCCAATCCCGACAGATCCGTTGCCCTCGCGCCTGGGGTTCCGGCGCTGTTCGCCTTTTCAGAACTACGGATCCAACCTGTTTCCCTGCCACCAGTTGCGAGCCAACCGGAGCGCCAACCCTGGGTGGTGGAGGCCCACAGGCAAAGCAGCCGCTCCGCCCTCCAGACCGTGCGCGAAGCGTTGCAGACCCTTTCCGAACAGCTGGCCGATGGCCGGATTCCGAACCCCGACGAACCCGGTGACCACGCGCTTGTCGCGGCGGAATTGCAGGCGGCGGGGCTGGCGGTGGCTGCGCGTGAGGCCGATTTGCAGAGTGTGGAGCAGCGTGCAGCAGCCATGCGGGCGCGCTGGACGGAGGACCCGGAGGAGGGCGGGCTCAGAGCGGGCGCCGTCAGGGCGGAGCGCCTCGCGGCCGTGGCGAGGGCCAGGCACGCACTCGCGGGGGCGGAACTGCGCCTCTTGCGGGCTGCAGCGGACAAACGGGATGCTGCGCTAAAGGATTGCAACACCGCCGGCGCGGCCTTGGAAAAGGCGCGCAAGCTGGCCGAGGCGCCCGTTGCTGCAGGCGACTCCTATACGTTGTTGTATGGCGCCAAATGGACTCCCACCCGGTTTCTCAGTTCCGCCAAGGACGACCCGGAGGTGCATTTCCCTGCGGAAAGCACCGGCCGGCGCCGGGCTCTGGCAGAGTGGCTCACCGATGCGCGCAACCCGCTTGTTGCACGCGTCGCGGCGAACCACCTCTGGACACGGCACATGGGAATCCCGCTGGTCGCCGGCGCCTTTGAGTTTGGAAGAAAAGGCGCCGCCCCCTCCCACCCAGAACTCCTCGACTGGCTGGCCTCCGAACTGGTCGAGGGCGGCTGGAGCATGAAGCGGCTGCACCGGCTCATCGTGAACTCAGCCACCTACCGCATGTCCTCCTCCGAGGCTGCTGCCGGCACAAACCTGCAAAAGGATCCGGACAATGTGCAGCTCTGGCGCCGCTCGCCGCTGCGTCTGGAAGCGGAGGTGGTGCGCGACTCCATTTTGGCGCTGTCCCGCGAACTCGATCCCAAGCGTGGCGGGCCGCCGGTAGCCCCGGCGCAGCAGGCTGCTTCCAAGCGGCGGAGCCTGTATTTCTACCATTCCAACAACGACAGAAACATCTTCCTGACTACCTTCGATCAAGCCGCTGTGAAGGAATGTTACCGGCGGGAGCAGAGCATCGTGCCACAACAAGCCCTCGCCCTGAGCAACAGCAGTCTGGTCCTCGACGCGGCCACGCGCATCACCGAACACCTGGAAGAAAACAGCGCCGCAAGCGGCGGAGCTGCAGGCTCCGGCGGGGTGACCGACGCGGAATTTGCGCGGCGGGCCTACGCGTACGTCCTCGGTGTTAGCGCACAGGACGCGGAGGTGGCGGCGTGTCTGCGTGCGCTCGCCGCCTGGCGCGCAGCCGCGGGCGTCCGCGAACCGGCCGCCGGACGGTCTGCGCGCGCCAACCTTGTCTGGGCTCTGCTCAACCACAACGACTTCGTCACCCTCCGCTAAAAAATGAAGCCTCACGGATTGCATTCCCCCCAGCCGGACGCCACCCCGCGCCGCACTTTTCTAGCGGACCTGGGTCTGGGATTTACAGGTCTGGCGCTCGGCTCGATGCTTGCCCGGGAGGCGCTGGGTAGCGCGGGCGCCGGGCAAGGGGCGCCACCGACCGGGCTGCCTCATTTTCCGGCGAAGGCCCGGAGCGTGATCTGGCTTTTCATGAACGGCGGCGTCAGCCACATGGAGAGCTTTGACCCCAAGCCAATGCTCAGCAAGTACGGCGGAAAAACAATCGCTGAGACGCCTTTTGCCGCCGTGCAGGATCCCAAGAAGCTCGCCTTGGAGCGACTCGTGGTGCCTGACGGCAATGGCAACCAGCGCAACAAGATTTATCCGCTGCAGGTGGGTTTTCGAAAGCACGGAAAGAGCGGAATCGAAGTCAGCGACTGGTTCCCGCACATTGCCGGAAATGTCGACAAGCTGGCCATCGTCCGCTCGTTGTACACGACCGACAGCAACCACGGCGCCCAGACCCAGTTCCATTCCGGACGGCACATGGTGGACGGCAACTATCCGACTCTGGGGGCGTGGGTGCATTACGGGCTGGGCAGCCTCAACGAGAACCTTCCCCAGTTTGTCTCCATCGGCACGCGCGA
>CAMCIN010000348.1 GCA_945874745.1 Akkermansia muciniphila
GGTAAAGCGAGCGGTAGCCCATCTCGTTGATGGCCTCCGCAAAGCTGAGGTTGATCCGCTCCACCCTGTGGCGGAGCAAATCCTGGAAACGCAGCACCATCGGGAAGTTGAGCCCCCTCTGCTTGGCCTCTTCCACCAACTCAGTGAGGTCAATGGGCGTGTTTGGATTCAACGTCGGCAGGACGGAAATGTGTCCCTTCGGATTGATCGTAAAGTAGCCGGAGCCCCACCTGTCGATGTTGTACAGAGAAATGGCGGAGTTGATATCCCAGGGTGTGTTCATCAGCGGGGTGTTCAGAGAATGGGGGCGGGAGTCTATGAGACCCCACCGGGTTTGCAACGCGCGGGGTGGGTTTGCGCAGTATTTTTACACAGGGCGAGGAATTGGCCTAGACCCGCACCGCGGCGAGCACGCTTTCACGGGGGGTCCCTTCCAGCTCAAAGAGGCGCACGATGGTGTCCTCGATCAGGTTGTTCGGGCAACTTGCCCCTGCGGTCACCCCCACGACCACGGGAGAGGCTGGCAGCCAGCCTTCGCGGGTCACCTCGGTTTTGAGGTGGAGGTCGTAGTGGGTGATTGTTTCGCGCGACTCCAGCCGCTCCGCATTCCGGATAAAATAGGTGGGCAGCTTTTCCTGCCCCATCTCTGCAAGGTGCGAGGTGTTGGAGGAGTTGTACCCCCCCACGACCAGCAGCAGGTTCATGGGGCTTCCCAACATGTCCCGCAGCGCGTCCTGCCTTTCCTGCGTGGCGCCGCAGATCGTGTCGAAATAGCGGAAATTTCCGCCGGGGCCGGCGCCCCCGTCCCGCTTCTGGATCGCAGCGGCGATCCGCCGCTGCACCTCCTCGGTTTCTCCGCGAAGCATGGTGGTCTGGTTGGCGACTCCGACCCGTTGGAGGTGCAAATCCGGGTCGAAGCCCTCGCTATGCGCCCCCGCGAAGCGCACCAAAAACGCCTGCTTGTCCCCGCCCTGCTCGATGTAGCGGCACACCAAATCTGTCTCCTCCAGAGTCAACACCACCAGGTAATGGCCCTTGCCTCCGGAGGTCGCCCGGGAGGCGGTGGCCTTGGTCTCTTCATGGGAGGCTTTGCCGTGAATGATGGACGTCATCTCCTCCACCGCATACTGCCTGACCCGCTTCCACACGCTCATGACGTCCCCGCAGGTGGTGTCCACGATCTGGCAGCCCCGCTCCTTGACCCGGTTGAGCGTTTGGACGTCGGTGCCGAAGGCTGGAACGATCACCACATCCTCCGGGTGCAGCGTTTCCATGGGGATTTCGTGGTCCTTGGAAAGCAGGTTCACGATCCCCAGTTCCCCGATCTGGCGGTTGACCTCGGGGTTGTGGATGATTTCCCCCAAAATAAAAAGACGCCTCTCTGCGAAGACTTTCCGGGCGGCGTACGCCAGGTCGATTGCCCGCTCCACCCCGTAGCAAAACCCAAACTGCTTGGCCAGCCTGACGGTCACGCTCCCCACCGTCACCTCTCCCCCCCTGTTGCGCAGTCCCTCGACGATCTCACTGCGGTAGTGCTGCTCCACTTGGGCTTGCACGGCGGCCATCACATCGGGGGTGCGGAGGTTCACGCGGGGGGCAGGGGATTTCGAGGTGTCAGACATGGGAGAGGATGGGACGGGGCGGGGGAGGGCTGAGAATGTGCGGAGGGCGTTCTTACTGGGGTACCAGAAGGGGGCCGGCCGGCTTTTCAAACACCCGGTCGGAAATCATCAGCTCGGAGGCGGGATCCGGGTCCTTGTAATCCGTGGGCCTTGCCACTTGCGCTGAAAACTTCGCGTCCTCGGGTTGGTCGTCCGCGATGTTTACCGGCGTGCCCTCGCTGACCAGGGCGTAAAATTTGGGAGCGACACTCTTGTGCAGGCGGAGACAGCCGTGCGTGCGCGGCACCGGATGTACATAGCCGGAATGGAAGCCGTAGGCCGGCGAAAACTCGCACCAGTAGGCCATCGGATATCCCACAAAACGCCCCGGCTTGGGGTTGCGCGCCTCCCCGGGCTCAATCTCGCTACCCCGGACAAAGTACCCGTAGGAATTGGAGCGCTTGTGCTCGATTTTCTGGGTGATTCGGAACGTGCCACGCGGGGTGGGCTTTTCGGGCAGGCCAACGCAGGTGGCTGCGGCCATCAGAAGCCGGTCGCCTTCCATCACGTAGACGGCCTGTTGGCGCAGGGAGACCTTGACCCGGACCGCCTCTGGAGAGGTGGGGCGAAGCGCGGTGACGCTGTAATGCGCCTCTTGGGGGCGGGAGGCCACACAGCCTCCCAGAAGCAGGAGCGGAGCGGCGGTGAGCAGGCAATTGCGGAGCTTGGAGTTCATCGTGTTTGGGCTGCGTTTGACTGGAGTAAGGTCCTTTGGGCGGAACGAAAAGTGGTGCGTCTATTCGACGCCAACATAGGTAAATCGGCTGTCCGGCGTGCTAAGAATAACGCGGTTCTTATTGGCCGCAAACAGGCAGGCAATCGGGCAATGGTGGTCTGCGCCTCGGTGGCCAACGGGACGACTAGGGGCCGAGCAGGGAGCGCTTCTGGGCGCGGGGGGTCTCGGGGCGGCCCGCGGCGACCCACGCTTCGTGTGCTGCCCAGCCCCTCTGGAGCAGGGCTTCCGCCTCGGTGAAGCGGTCCTCAGAGTCCAACACGACCACTTCCAAACGGCGAGGCGTGGTGAAGAAGGTGTCGCCCTCCTTGCGCACTTCGGGCGCCTTTGCCGCCGAAATGATGACACACTCTCCGGAGCGCTTGGTCGTACCCGTTTTGAGTCCGTCGATGCCGTTGCGGCCCAACAGGCGGTTGGTGTTGGCCAGTTGAAAGCCCTGTTTGGAACCGTCCGCACGCTGGATGGAGATGCGGCGTTCCCTCTGGGTGACGTAGAACACAAAAGCCGGGTTGGCCATGGCGTAGGCGCTGATCTTGGCCATGTCCTCCGCTGTCGAGTAGGGGCGTTTGGATTCGAGTGAGTCGAGGCCGTGGGCGTTGAGGAATCGGGAGTTGACCGCTCCAAGCTTGCGGGCAAGCGCGTTCATCTGGCTCACAAAGCTGACCTGGTGCAGCTCCCGATCCTGCCCTCCGGAGAGGGCAGCCCCCACAAAGTTGGCGAGCGTTTCTGCCGCAATGTTGTCGGACTGCAAAAGCGTCGCGTACAGCAGGTCCTTGAGCGTGGCCCGGTCTCCCGGAACCCACTGGACGCCCTGAGGGTTGGCCAATTCCGGACGAAACGGTTGAACCGTCGCCAGTTGGTCGATGCTTTGGTTCGCCGCGTGCGCCCAGTCGAGCACCACGGCCGCCGTGACGATCTTGGTCAGGCTTGCGACTTGGCGCTTCTTGTTGGCGTTGAACTCTTCGAGGACGTGTCCGCTGGCGTGGTCGATGACAATGTAGGCTGCCGCGCTTTTTTCCGCAGCGGCGGCAGGCGCCGTAGCGGACCCAAACGAGGCAAGGAAGGGGAGGCCCCCAGCTAGAAGGCTGGAGCAGAGACGGGAAAGAAGACGCGGCTGCTGTTTCATTTGTTGCAGGCAAACAGAGTAACGCCCGCAAACCGCAACGCAAGGGAAGCTGGGGCGGGAAACAGACCTCTTCAGAATTTGGCGTTTTTGCGCGCCGGGCCTCCCAATTCCGGAAGCCCCTGCCAGAATACCACCCATGACCTACGGAGCCGCTCCCGCCCCCTTTGCTTTTGATAAC
>CAMCIN010000349.1 GCA_945874745.1 Akkermansia muciniphila
GCGGCGGGAGGCAAATCAAACGCAGGAATCCGGCGTGCAAAAGAAGCCACGAACCACTAAACACTGATCGCCGCACTTGCAGCGTAATCAACCGCCCTATGAGGTCGTTGATTCAGAAACGCACCGCTTCTCGGAACGCACCCCTCAACACCGTACAACCCCACGATCGCCAGCGTTTTCTTCCGTTCCGGGGAAATTGAAACGTGGGGGCGCGGTATCGAGCGCATTTTTGCCGCCTGCAAAGTCGCTGGCACACCCAAACCCAAGCTCACCTTCGATGGCACCGGCCTCACTCTTGAGTTCCGCTTTGCACCCGAGTACCTGAAGGCGGTCAACGCGCCCGACACGCTAACAGGACAAGCCACCGGGGAAGCCACCGGGGAAGTCACCGGGGAAGTCACCGGGGAAGTCACCGGGGAAGTCGGCAAGGTGTTGACCGTCCTCACGGGCGAGATGAGCAGACAGGATCTCCAGGCAAGGATTGGTCTCAAGCATGACGAGCACTTTCGGCTCACCTACCTCCAGCCCACCCTCGCCGCCGGTCTCATCGAGCGCACCCTCCCGGACAAGCCCAACAGCCGCCTGCAAAAATACCGCCTCACCCCCAAGGGCCGCGCCTGGCTTGCCCAGCACCCTTCCCAACCATGAAATCCTCGCTAGCCCAGTTCCAGACTCTCCCGCTCAAGGACGCCGCCCGCCAGCTTCTCGCCAAACTCGGCTACCAGAGCGACAGGTTCCTTGTCGGCGCGGGTTCCAAGCCGCAGGACTTCCTCGATCACTTCGCCAAAGGCCACCCGTTCGACCCAGCCAAGGCCCTCGTCCCCGAATGGAAATCCGCCGATCTCCTCTTCCAGCTCACCGACCAGGAACTCAGCCGCGAATCAGCCCTCTTCACCGACGACTCTGTCCAGCGCGGTCTGCTCAGATCCTACGTCTTCATCGCCATTGAGCTGAAGGGCACCGACTACGCCCGTGGCAGATTCTCCGGCATCGCCCGGCAGATCAATCGCCTCTTCCCCATGCCGGTCATGGTGGTCTTCAAGCACGGAGACCGCCTCACCATCGCCGTCATCAACCGTCGGAGGAACAAACTCGACGACAGCAAGGACGTCCTCGAAAAGACCACCCTTATCCGGGACGTCACCTTCGCCCAGCCCCACCGCGGCCACCTCGACATCCTCGCCTCGCTCGCTCTGCCCAATCTCGTTCACCCACAGAAGAAGCCCATTCAGGACTTCGACAGCCTCCACGCCGCATGGGAGCAGATCTTCAACATCGAGCTGCTCAACGACCGCTTCTATCGCGAGTTGGCCAACTGGTATTTCTGGGCGCTCCCGCAGGTCGAGTTCCCGGATGACCGTGAACCTGATTCGAGATTCCTGAAGGAAGAGGACCGACTTAAGAACCAGGAGAAGCGCCGTGCCACCGGCCTCATCCGCCTGCTCACCCGCCTCATCTTCTGCTGGTTCCTCAAGGAAAAGAGCCTCATCCCCGAGAAACTCTTCCACCCCACCGACCTTGCCCAGTTCCTCAAAGGCTTCGATCCCGAGAGCGAGACCAGCTCCACCTACTACCAGGCCATCCTGCAAAACCTCTTCTTTGCCACGCTCAACCAGCGCATGGGCAAGGACGGCAACGGCAAACCCTACCGGAAGTTCGTTTTCGATGAGGGCTTTCTGAAAAACAAAACGAACCACGACCTCAACAACTACTTCCGCTACGAAAGCCTGTTCAATCTGGAGCCAGATGCCGCCCTCGTGCTCTTCGAGGACATCCCCTTTCTCAACGGCGGCCTGTTCGAGTGCCTGGATAAGCGCGACGAGGAAAAAGAGAAGACCTTCTACCTCGATGGGTTTTCTCGCACCGGAGCAAAACGCCCCCATGTCCCCGACCGTCTCTTCTTCGACTCTGGCGAAACTGCCGACCTTTCCGCCATTTACGACGATAAGAAGCGCAAAGCTGAGAAGGTTACCGGCCTCATCACCATCCTGAACCGCTACAAGTTCACTATCGTCGAAAACACCCCCATCGATCAGGAAATCGCCCTCGACCCCGAACTCCTCGGCAAAGTCTTCGAGAACCTTCTCGCCTCCTACAACGAGGAAACCAAGACCACCGCCCGCAAGCAGACCGGCTCCTTTTACACCCCGCGCCCCATCGTGGACTACATGGTGGACGAGTCCCTCAAGGCCCACCTCACCCGTGCCCTCGTGGAAAAGGCCCGAATGAAGGAACCCGACGCCCGCGCCGGCCTCGACCTCCTCTTCGCCTACACCGAGAAAGAGCACGCCTTTACCCCCGCCGAGGTCGCCACCCTCATCGCCGCCATCGATGCCCTGAAGATCCTTGACCCCGCTTGCGGCTCCGGTGCCTTCCCCATGGGCGTGCTCCACAAGCTCGTCTATATCCTCGGCAAGCTCGACCCCGACAACGACCGCTGGAAGCAGACCCAGCTCGCCAAGTTGGATTCCGCCCCCATGCGCGAGGAACTCGAACGCGCCTTCGCCGACAACAACGACGACTACGGCCGCAAGCTCTACCTCATCGAAAACTGCCTCTACGGCGTGGACCTCCAGCCCATCGCCATCCAGATCACCAAGCTCCGCTTCTTCATCTCCCTCGTCTGCGACCAGAAGACCAACCGCAGCAAAAAGGACAACCACGGCATCCGCCCCCTGCCCAATCTGGAAACCAAGTTCGTCGCCGCCGACAGCCTCATCGGCCTGCCGATTCCAGAGCCAGACCTCTTCATCACATCATTAATCGCACCCATAGAAAAAGAAATCGAAGACGCCTACCACGGGCACTTTAGCATTCAGCGCCGCGACCAAAAGCTCGCCTTGCAGAAGAAAATCAAAGCACTCCGTCTGAAACTCGCGGACACGATTGTTAATGGTTTGGGAGCAAAAAAGAATGCCGATATCACTCAGAAAGCAAGGCACGTCGCCGAATGGGATCACTTCGATCCACAATCCACGGCCGACTTCTTTGATCCGCATTGGATGTTTGGGCGATCTTTGGCCGAAGGCTTTGACATCATTCTTGGCAACCCGCCCTACATTTCCGTGGAACGCTTCGCGGGGACCGCCGCTCAGAAACTCTGGCAAGAACTGTTTAAAACCTATGCCGCACGTGGAGATGTTTACTGCTTCTTCTATGAGCGTGGTGCAGAACTGCTGAAGAAAGACGGGACGCTTATTTTCATCACTTCCAACAAATGGATGCGCGCAGGCTACGGCAAGAACCTCCGCAACTTGTTTCTACGGGAAGTGCGAATCGATGAGATTCTCGATTTCGGAGGGGTGCTGGTTTTCAATTCGGCGACCGTTGATACCTGCACGCTCCGACTGTCGCGCAGCGATCCCCAGCCTACGTTTCCATCCAGCTACATGCGCTCGACCTTCACCTTTGACCGTTCGTTGGCGGAGTTTGCCAAGGAGAATGCGAGCACCTTTAAGCTTCCGCCGGATGGTTCGCAGTCTTGGGCAGTCCTATCTTCCGCAAGCGGTGCGTTTCTGAATCAACGACCTCATAGGGCGGTTGATTACGCTGCAAGTGCGGCGATCAGTGTTTAGTGGTTCGTGGCTTCTTTTGCACGCCGGATTCCTGCGTTTGATTTGCCTCCCGCCGCCGGCGGCGCTGAGAGGTCATT
>CAMCIN010000350.1 GCA_945874745.1 Akkermansia muciniphila
CGAACGGAAAGCTTGCCGGGCATGTCCTGGGGTATGTGGGCCGTTCCGGCAGGTTTCAGGACGGGCCGGTGGAGAACAACGAGCCGCTTTTCCCCGACACCGAGGGGCGCTACGGCTTGGAGAAAACATTCGACCAAGTGCTGCGGGGCGAATCGGGGCAGTGGAACGTCACCTACAACGGGGCGGGCAAGAAGGCCTCGGAGCAGGTTTCCATCACGCCCATCGCCGGCAAGCACGTCATCACCACGCTGGACCTGCCCTTGCAGCGCATGTGCGAGGCCGCTCTCGCGGCGGGCGCCAAACGCGGCGCCATGGTCGTCATGGACCCTCAAAACGGGGACATCCTGGCGCTGGCTTCGTGGCCGCCGCTGGATCCCGCGCTGTTTGTTCCCTCCATTAGCGACGCCGATTACGCGGCGCTCAGCACCGACAAGAACAACCCTTTGTTCCCGCGCTTCTCCATGGCGGCGTACCCGCCGGGCTCCACCTTTAAGTGCTTTGTCGGCCTGGCGGCGCTTGCCTCGGGAAAACTCTCGCCCGCCGACGAGTTTGACTGTCCCCCCGGTTTCCAAATCGGCGACCGTATCTTCCACAACTGGAAGCGCGAGGAGCGCGGCATGCTCAACTTCGCCGAGGCCCTAGAGCAGTCCTGCAACACCTGGTTTTATCAGGCCGGCTTGAAACTTGGCGCGGATGTGATCACCGACTACGCGCAGGCGCTGGGCTTCGGCGAGCGGACGGGTATCCCCATTCCCGAGGAAAGCCCGGGGCTCGTGCCGACCGACGAGTACATGCGCGAAAAGCACAACGTGCGCATGACGGGCGGCCAACTGGCGATGCTGGCCATCGGCCAGGGCGCGACTGAAATCACGCCGCTGCAAATGGCCCAAGCCATGTGTGTCATCGGTAACGGCGGCAAGCTTTACCAGGCGCGCCTTGTCCAGCAGGTGCAGGACATCACGGGCGAAGTGGTCAGCGCCTACAGCGTGCGGGTCAAGCGCGAGATGGAAATCCCCGCCGCCACGCTCACCGCGTTGCGTCTGGGCATGACCCAGGTGGTGACGGGTTCCCGCGGCACCGCCCACCAGGCCAAGGTCGACAAGGTCACCGTCGCGGGCAAGACCGGCACCGCCCAGTGGCGCAACAACGCCACCGTCGCGTGGTTCGCGGGGTTCTCCCCAGCCGAGGGGCCGCGGCTGGCGTTCTCGGTGGTGTACGAGGGCGACCCGAACCGAAACGACGTCCACGGCGGTTCCCACGCCGCACCCATGGTGGGGAAGGTGTTGCGCGAGTATTTCAAGGACCCGGCCAAGGCCAAACCGGTTCGGCTTAAGGACGAAAACGGCAACGAAATCGAACCGCCCGAAATCCCGGTGGTCCCGAAAAAGGCCGTCCCCGTCAACGACGCGGGCGACCAGGAAACCGCCCCGCTCGAACCCACCCAGGCGCCGGCTACCAGCCCGTCGAAGACGCCGTTCTGGAAGAGGATTTTCGGCTAGCGGCTGCGTGCCCTCTCCATCTTATGAAACCCGCCTCTTATCCCTCCCCGGCCTCCGACGCGATCCTTGTGAACGGTCTGGAGTTGAGCGCCCACATTGGCGTGCCGGATGCGGAGCGTGTGGAAGCGCAGCGCTTGACGCTCAACCTCGTGCTCGTGCCGTCCGCTCCCCTGTCGGATCTGGGCGACGAGCTCGGGCGCACGGTCGACTACTACGCGCTCACCCGGCGGGTGCGGCAGCTCGCAGGGGCGCGGCCGCGTAGGCTCATCGAGACCCTCGCCGAGGAAATCTGCGCCTGCGTGTTGGAGGAGTTTTCGGTGCGCGCTGTCGAGGTGGAGTTGCGGAAGTACATCCTGCCCGACACGGAGTACGTGGCGGTGCGTCTCTC
Organism: Akkermansia muciniphila; assembly: GCA_945874745.1. GTDB lineage: Bacteria > Verrucomicrobiota > Verrucomicrobiia > Chthoniobacterales > Chthoniobacteraceae > Chth-196. The sequence goes on from CAMCIN010000350.1 coordinate 1,888, forward strand.
ACGCGAGTCGCTTCGGGGGTAGGGCAAAGGGCTTACCTCGGCTTTGATTCACTTCCGCTGACCTGCGCCCGCTTCTCTTTGTGAATCCGCAACCTGCAGAAAAAGTGGCATGCGGTTTCGAACATTTTGATGTCGTGGTGGTGGGCGGTGGACCGGCAGGCCTGCGGGCGGCGGAAGTTGCCGCCCAGCGGGGGGCAAAGGTTGCCGTCTTTGATGCAAAGCCCTCCGTGGGTCGGAAGTTTTTGGTCGCCGGGCGGGGAGGCTTGAATCTGACACACGCCGAGGAGGGGATTGTTTTCCGGGGGCGCTACCGCTCGAGCGGGGAGTCCGCCGCAGCACAGGGGGAGGAAAGCCGCCTGCGCTGGGAGGGGCTGCTCGGGGCGTTCGGCCCGGCAGCGCTGCGGGAATGGGCCGCCGGGTTGGGGGTGGAGACGTTCACGGCGAGCACCGGGCGCGTGTATCCGCGGGAAATGAAGGCGGCACCCCTGTTGCGTCGCTGGGTGACGCGGCTCCGCTCACTGGGGGTCGAGTTCAGGATGCGGCACCGTTTGAAGGACCTTCACGAGGGAGGGGATTCGCTACGGTTGGAGTTCGCGAAGGGGGCGCACCCGGGTGAGGCGGGCATGGACACTGATGCTTCCGGAGCGCGCGGAGGATCTCTCAGTGATGCAACCCAAGGGGCCGCCGAGTGCACGAGTGCAGTCAGCGCCGGAGCCCTTGTGCTGGCTCTTGGCGGGGCCTCTTGGCCCCAGACCGGCTCGGACGGCGGCTGGGTCGGGCTGCTGCAGCGTAGAGGGGCTCTTGTTTCACCGCTGCGCCCTGCCAATTGCGGCTGGGAACGCGACTGGCCGCCGGAAGTCCTTGCGGCGTGCGAAGGCAAGCCTCTCAAAAATATCCTGGCCACCGCGGGCGGCGTGACGGTGCGGGGGGAACTGCTGGTCACCCGGTACGGACTGGAGGGCGGCGCGCTTTACTCTCTTTCTCAGGCCCTCCATGAAATGGCGGAACCGGTGATTACCCTCGATTTCAAGCCGGATTCGACACCGGAAAGCCTGCTCAGGCGCCTGGGCACCGCCCGCTCGGTCTTCCTTTCGGAGGCCCGCCTTCGCTGGCGGCTGGATGAACCCACCTATGCCCTGCTTTCCGCGCTCCTGCCTGCCGAATCCTTCCAGTCAGCGGAGAGCACCGCCCTTTCTGTGAAGCAGTTTCAGCTCACCCTTACCCAAGCCCGTCCTGTTGCCGAGGCGATTTCCACCGCAGGCGGCGTGGCCTTTCCGTGCCTGAACGAACACCTGATGCTGCGCGACCTGCCGGGGGTCTTTGTCGCGGGCGAAATGCTGGACTGGGAGGCGCCCACCGGCGGCTACCTGATGCAGGGCTGCTTTGCCACGGGCACCCGGGCTGGGCTAGGCGCTGTGGACTGGCTGTCCGAGTGGAGATAGGGACTTTTGCGCCAGAAACATCGTCTCCCTCTGAGTAAGAAAATAAAACCCCAGCTTCGGAAGAAGCCGGGGTTTTCCGTAAGACATGGCCGCTTGAGGCCCATCCGAGGCTACTACTGGAGCAGCTTGAGCGCGATGGACTGAGAAGCGTTCGCCTGGGTGAGCATGGCCGCGCCAGCCTGAACGAGAATGTTCGCGCGAGCGAGCTTTGCCGTTTCGGTCGCAACGTCCACGTCCTGAATGCGGGAGAGAGCGGCCTCGAGGTTGACCTGATTCACATTGAGCGAATCGAGC
>CAMCIN010000351.1 GCA_945874745.1 Akkermansia muciniphila
CCGCACGTTGCCAGTATGATCCTTTTCACAAAAATATCTCCGGTTCCTTATTTACCTTTGGCCTGCACCGCCGCCACGAGTTCGCCGCACCTCTGCCCAATCTCGTTGACGTCCTTTTCGCTGATGTGATCCCCGTTGGGGACCCCCATGAGCGGTTGCATGGTCTTCAACCCGGCAAAAATTTTTGAAATCAACTGCCCCTTCTGCACCTCCTCGGGCAGCGCCTTGAGCCGCACATTAAAATGGTCGATAAGCAACGGCTGGTGCAGCAGCTCGGCCCCTTCCTTGGAGTAGCCCTTGCCCACCACCGTCGCCAAGGCTTCAGTACCACGCAACCAACCGCCCAAACTCACCAACTGCGCAAGAGATTCGCTGTTGAGCTCGATCATCGCCTGGCGCACGTCGGCAAGAGCCAGATCCAACTCCTTGCGCACCTCCGTCCAACGGCGTTTCTCCGCAAATTCGACAATCGAATTGGCCCGGCTCCGCACCGCCCTCTCTACGCCGATGGCCTTGGCGAGGGAGCGCACGCTGTTGCCGATGTTTTTGACCTCCTCAGCATTCTCAGCCTCCACTGCGATAAACCCCTCTGCAATCACCACACCAAGCATCAGTGAAACCTGCTCCTTGCCACCGGTGGGGGCGGCCATGCTCTTCTGCGGGCGCAGTACCTCCGGCCAGCTGGGCTTGCCTAGTTTGTCCAGCACGGCAAACACTTCACTTGGGACGGGCACCACCACTTGGTCGACAAGTTTTGCCTCCTTAGGAAATTGATGTACGGCAATGGTCTTTGCCGGCTGGGCCACTGGGGCCGCCTTCAGTGAAGCGACGGGGGCTTGAGCAAGCGAAAGAGCACCAGCCAGCGCCCACAGGGTTCGTTGATTCATAGTCGTGAGAGCTCATTCTCGACCATCTCCGCCAAAACTCAACTCCCCCTTTTTGCCCTTTTCCCCTCCGGCCCGCGCGCCCGAATCATTTAGAGTTTGCCCAAACTAAGATCCCGCCTATTGTTCAAACGTAGGTTAAATGGAAGGGTGGCTGAGTCCGGTTTAAAGCACTCGACTCGAAATCGAACGTTGGAGAAATCTGACCGCGGGTTCGAATCCCGCCCCTTCCGCCATTTTCAAGGATTTTGAGCAGCCCATGCGTTGGCTTGCTTCCGGAATTACGGCACCCGCGGTCTAGAAGATCCAGTTGGCGTGTTCGAGAAGTGCCACACACCCGCACACCCGCGCTCAGGGGCGGGTGTGAATCACCCGGGCTCAGCCTCCCAAGAACCGCAGAAACTTGGGGGCCGTTTGAGTATCTCCCGCCCATCGTCGCCGTTCTGACACACTTTCCCTCCGGCGTCACCTCGGGCTCGCATCGCACATTTTGAGGGGCCTGGCCCGACACATTGTCTTTCTGGCCACCCTTCTAGGCCTGAGGCAGCAGACTTCGCCCCCTTGGAACAGTTCTCTCGTGGGGACTAAAGGCCACCGTGCCTAACCTTCCTTAGATCCGGGTGGGCTGCTTGTGCCTGCTTGTGCTCAAGCACCTCAAAATGACCTTATTTTTTTATTCAATCGGATTCCGCCAATGACTTCCAGCCACTCACGGTAATACTTGGTGTGTTATCCACTCAACCGATGCGCTTTTCCCCCAACCCCCGTTTCATCGCCCAGGGCCTCCTCGCGACAACTGTGTCCTTGCTTGCTTGTCAGAACGCGCAGGCGGTACACGCAAAAAATGCAGGGCCCGAAACGGTTGAAATCCGATTCAAATTGCCGCCTCCCAAGCCGCTGAGCGCTGAGGAGGAACTAGCCACATTCAAATTGCCTTCCGGCTTTCGCGCCGAACTGGTTGCAGCGGAACCCTTGGTGGAGACGCCCGTGGCGCTGGCATGGGACGAGAAGGGCCGCCTGTTTGTCTGCGAGATGCGCGATTACATGCAAAACGTTGAAGGCATCGGCGAGGACCAGACCAATGGACGAATCGTGATGCTTGAGGATGCAGACGGTGATGGTCGCATGGACAAGCGCACCGTTTTTGCCGAAGGGCTGCGAATGCCCCGCGCTGTGATGTGCGTCAATGGGGGCTTGCTGGTGGGGGAACCGCCGAACCTTTGGTTCATGAAGGACACCGATGGAGACGGCGTGGCCGACACAAAGGAGTCCATAGATGCTTCATTCGGCACCGGTGGGGGACAGCCTGAGCACATGGCCAACACTCCTGTATGGATGCTAGACAACTGGATTTACCTCGCCAATCACTCCAAGCGCTACCGCCTTAAGGACGGCAAGTTTGAGGACCAAGTGGCAGACCGTCGCGGCCAGTGGGGGCTGACTCAGGATGATTTCGGCCGCCCCTTCTTCAACTCCAATTCAGACTTTTTACGGGCGAACCTGTTTGCCGAATCCCTCGGAAACCGGAATCCCAATTTTCCCGCCACCGCTGGTCTGGGAGTGCAGATCATGAAAGATCAAAGCACTTGGCCCTCGCACCCCACCCCCGGCATCAACCGCGGCTACGAGCCCAAGCAGCTGCGCGAAGACGGCACCCTCGCAAAAAGCACGGCCACCTGCAGCCCAAGCGTCTACCGCAGCACGCTTTTTCCCAAGGAGTTTCGAGGAAATGTGTTCGTGCCAGAGCCCGCAGGAAATTTAGTCAAACGCCTCGTTCTCACCGAAAAGAAGTCTCTCCTGACGGCGGCCAATGCGAAAGAGGCGTCGGAATTCTGGACCTCCACAGACGAACGCTTCCGACCTGTGAGCTCTTACACGGGACCGGACGGGGCGCTGTACGTGGTCGACATGTACAGGGGAGTAATCCAACACACTAGTTTTCTGACGCATTATCTGATCGCAAACATTAAGGACAGAAATCTGGAGGCTCCTCTTCAAATGGGACGCATCTGGAGGGTCGTGCCGGTCGGGGCGAAGCCTACTACACCAAAACTGCCCGCTGACACGGCCAGCCTTGTGGAGTCCCTCGCCAGCCCGGAAGGGTGGGTACGTGACACAGCGCAACGCCTGCTTGTGGAACGGAAGGACGCAAACGCGACGTCTGCCTTGGCAAAACTAGCAAAAGGCGGCAAGACCCCGTTGGCTCGCATTCACGCGCTGTGGACGTTGGACGGAATGGGAGCGACTGCGCCCGAAGTAATCACCGCCTGCCTCAAGGACAAGGAGGCAAAGGTCCGAGCCACGGCAGTACGTCTTGCGGCGCGAACCCAGCTTTCCGAACTCATGGCAATGGTGGGGGATCCGAGCACAGACGTGCAGATCGCGCTCGCCTTCCAGCTGAGCTCCTATCCGGAAAGCCAGAAAGCGGCGTTTGCACTCGCGCTACAGTCAGGCGAACAACCCCTCATCCGGGACGCCTTACTTTCTGGCCTGCGCGGCCGCGAATTAGAAACCCTGCAAGCGCTTCTTGAGGAGAACCCCAAGGCGGTGCCCACCCCCCTGGTGGAGGGATTGTCACAGGCGATTCTTGCCGAGAGACGCAAGGATCGTGTCAAAAAGCTGCTCGAAATCATTGCGATACAGCCCGCCAACTCGCCCTTCCTCCTGGCGATGCTCACCGGCGCGGCAGGAAAAATTAGCAC
>CAMCIN010000352.1 GCA_945874745.1 Akkermansia muciniphila
CTGCGGTTGGTGCGCAGCACGAGCCCCGCAGCCACGCCGCTCTTGAGCGTGACGGTGGCCTCCATTTCCATATCGGCGGCGCCGAAGCCAAGGTCCGCGACCTGCGAGCCGGTGCGGGACTTGCCGCGATACGATCCATCTGCCGCCAACTGATAGATGACATGAGGTTGTTGAGCCACGCGAGATCCCGCGATCTTAAAAGCGATGACAACATCCACACCCTCCCAATCCAGTCCCTCTTACGAAGCGATCAAACTCGGGATCGGCGCCCACGCTAAGTACTACTGGGTAAGCCGTCAGGTCGACGGTGCGACGCCGCAGCCGGTTCAGAAGATGACCTACGACGAACTACTCTTGTTCGTGGTCAAGCAACAGAAGCTCACAGGCAAAGTCGTGACTTGTTATGAATCTGGCGCCTTCGGATTCCATCTGCACCGCCCGGTTCGAAATCGCTTCTCGCTCCGTTTCTGCAACTCGCGCGAGCGGTTGCGTCGCGGGGCGCGCTAAAAATAGCAACCCTTGGCGAGATTGCTTTCAAGCGCGCCACGCATTAATTTAGATGCTTGTCGCCTTGTTTTGCCATGCGTGCAATTTTAAGCTGGCAAATAAACGCTAATTAGGTGATACTTGTGCAATAAACCAGCTGCTTTGGTGCTAGTGTCTCGAAGCAGCGCATTCAGATAAATTGCAACATGAACATACCTATTACAAAAAAGCGCGGCTACAATGTGCCTATAGGGAACCACCCAGTCAAAGTGGTGGACTGCTATCCCGTAAAAAACACTGCCGATTGCGCTCGGGCGTGGAAATTGGTTCTCGCTCCGCTCAAGCTCGAAACGAGGGCTTGGCAACAGACTGCGGCAAAGACCTACTGTATCGACGAGCCAAACGACGAGCTCACGGATGATCTGATCGCGATCATGGGGGCGGAATTCGAAGACCACATTCTCGACAACGGAAGCTTCGATACCGATGCACTGTTAGGCCGGCACGCTGATGCCGTGGTGGAGCATGTCCATGGAGATCGCTACGAGAAACCGTTCACGTTTGTGAGCAAGATTTACCCAGCGGGCACACTGGTCAAAGAGGACTAGAGGAGCCGGCCGCTACCACCAGTTCAAAGGGACCGATCGCTGCTGGCATTTGTCATGGGTTACCTTGATTTTGAGCGTGGGATCAGTGCTGAGACGCTCCGCAGACAGAGAGAGGCTGAAGCCGCAGAGCGCGTTCGGTCTGACATGAGTCAGAGATGGCGGGAGAGCGAACGCATCCTCGGCATCCTGCGCACCCTTGGGTCATTGCCGGAGGATATACCGGGCATGGAGCAGTGGTTTAGCAAGGTGCGGAAACTCGGCCTTTCAGAAAGTGGGCATGAGCCCAGAACCGCCAGCGAATGGTTTGAGGCAAGATTCCCTGAGGTGGTGGAGCAGTTTGGGCCGGCGTTCTTTGGCGAAATCGGCCAGAACCTTAACGGCAGCCGAGTTGAATGCCCCCAGCTTATAAACGAAGACTTCTTTGCGGCCGCAGTCGCTGGAGAACGACGGCTTGGGCATCGGGTGGTGCATTGCCCTGGAGACGGCTTCTGGTTCTACGACCCAAGAGTCGCTGCATTTTGCCCGACCAGCGAACGCAAGGTGGAGCTCCTACTGAGTAATTACCTTGTTAAGTGCGCAGCGGCCCTGGGACGGCGTGTGGATGCAAAGCTGCTAGTCTCTGCCCACAGGAGGCCATCGGTGCTGGCTGGCATTGTGACCCGGGCAAAGACGGTAATGGAGGCACATCCCCGCTTTTTTGAAGGCAGCAACGCAGCCCGCAGATACGCGAATGGCAGAGTCCTTCAGCCTGCCACCGTTTCTGCACCTGAAGACTTCATCCACAATACGTTTACACGCTCGGAAGGGGGCTCTGTGATCGTTGGCGAGGCTTATCAAGAGTTCCTACGCTACTGCCAAATGGGGAACCTGAGTCGGGTTGAGTTCACGGAATTTAAGCGGGTCGCGAAGGAGCTTGTGCTGGAGAAGTTCCAGCTTGGCCTGCGGCATGACATCCGAACGCCTGAGGGGCGACAGACCCATGGGTGGAAGCACATTCGTCTCCTACCTGAGCCTTCTGGGCAAGCCATAGAGGCAGCCTGAATCCGTGGGCCGTGGTTCCGTCAGGGCCGAGACCTCCGCTATGCGTCCATTTTGGAAAGCATCACCCTGATCGTGCGGCGCATCTCTAGAATTGAGACGGTCGCTGCATTCCAGAGAATCACACCCTCTACTTCGTCGTACCCATGTGCCAGACGGTCACGTGTGCTCGCAATCTTCCTCCATGGGACCTCTGGATACCGTCCACACAAATCCTCGGGAAGCCGCTTTACCGCTTCTCCAATGATCAGAAACAGCCGCTCCAAAGCCATGACGGCCACCCAATCTTCGGAAAACGTTTCAAACGTCTTCCCTCTACACAAAACCTCTACCTTCTCCGCCGCCTCTTCAATCTGAGCCAAAGTGACCCGGGAATCATGCTTCGTCATAGATGGAAAGCATTTCGTTTCCAATAGAGCGAGCAATATGACAGTTCAGCCTTGAGCAAAGGTCCACCCGGGCGCCAATAATCTGGGACAAGTCCTCGCCGTAACCAAAATAGTCCAAGCCCAGTCGACTCAGGGCTTCGGGATGAAACTCCGCCAATACATCGACATCGCTGCGTACTGGATCAAAGTCCTCCCTCAGAACCGAACCAAAGAGGCTCAGACGGCGGATTCCACGGTCCTTGCAAAAGACCGCTACCTGCCGTGGATCAATCTGTATGGGTAGTTCTGCGACCGACATCTGGTTGGAGCGTACACCAAAGCACAGGATGATGCAAACTCTCGCCGGCGTCACCGATAAGTAACCGTGGCTACAGGGTGGATTGGCAAGTTTTGCGGAAAGCTGAGAGAACGGTCAGGAGGAGACAATCCTGTTGCCTGTGAAATTCACTCTGTCGGATTGTAACCCGGATTGTAACCCGGCGACAAAGAATGAGTCCGCGTGGGTGCTATATGAGTCGCAGATTTTTTAGCACATCGCATTGAAGAGGAGTCGCTTAGCGCAGGTAAGTCTGCGTGAGTCTATTTGGGCAATATAGTCCGCTTATCCTTGCGAACGAGACGCTCTACCAACTGAGCTATACCCCCACAAATCACTATTTCTCAACGGTTTGAAAAGCTGAGAATCACTCACTTTCCCAAACTTGTCCGTAACATCCAGCTCTAAGAGCCTCAAAAAACTCTCGCCGAACGGCCCTAAAAGTCAAAGCGATTCATGAAAGCTTGCCACAGAGTTGGATGATCCCTGAAAGATCGCATTGAGACGGTGAATGTGCTGAAAATTAGGGGGATAGTGTTGCGTGTGCTACCGCTGCAGTTGGACACACACACCCCTGCCGGGGTGCTCATATTCCACGTGTTTGGGGAGTTTGAGAGGTCTCTGATTCAGGAATGTCCCTCTGCAGGACGCAGTGCAGCAAGGGCAAGAGGCAGATTTTGTGGACGGCCTAAAACACCTGG
>CAMCIN010000353.1 GCA_945874745.1 Akkermansia muciniphila
GAGGCCATGCGCGACTGGGTCACCAATGTGCGCTCCACCCACTACATCCTCGGCTCCGCTCTGGGCTCGCATCCTTACCCGATGATTGTGCGCGACTTCCACCGGGTCATTGGCGAGGAAACGCGCCGCCAGATTCAGGAGCGTGAAAACCGCCTGCCCGACCTGCTCGTGGCGTGTGTTGGCGGCGGCAGCAACGCCATAGGTCTTTTCTGGCCCTTCCTCAACGACGAGGCCGTCCGCATGGTCGGCGTCGAAGCCGGTGGCCGGGGGATTCGCCAGGGCGAACATGCCGCGCGCTTTGAAGGCGGCAAGCTGGGGGTGCTCCAAGGCACCCGCACCTACCTGCTCACCGACGACGACGGCCAGATCCAACTCACCCACTCGGTCTCCGCTGGATTGGATTACGCCGCCATCGGGCCGGAGCACGCCTACCTGCGGGACCAGGGCCGCATCGCCTACGCCTACGCCACCGACGACGAGGCGCTGCACGCTTTCCAGCACCTTTCCCAGACCGAGGGGATTATCCCCGCGCTCGAGACCGCGCACGGCGTGGCCCATGTGCTCAAGGTGGCCCCGGAAATGGATCCCTCCGAAATTCTGGTGCTCAACCTCTCGGGCCGCGGAGACAAGGACGTGGCGCAGGCTGCCGCTCTTTTGCTGGATTAACCCGCATCCCCATTCCCATGCGCAGCATGACAGGGTACGGCCGGGGCGAGGCAACCGCAGGAGGATTCCGCTTTGTGGTGGAACTCCAGTCGGTCAACCGGAAGCACCTGGACATCGCACTCAACCTGCCGCGGCCCCTCTACCCGTTGGAGTCGCGCCTCCGGGAGACGATCCAGACCAGGGCAAGCCGGGGCCGCATCCAGGCGGCCTGCACGGTCTTGCCGGAGGGGGAGGCGGCCGCAGCGGGGGTGATCGACCTGAACTTGGCGCGGCTCTACGCCGACTCGATGCGCAAGCTCCAACAGGAACTGGGCCTCGAGGGCGGCCTGAGTCTGGACACCGTGCTGCGCGCCCCGGGCGTGCTCCTCTCCCCCGGGCAGGACCTTGCTCCGGAGGCTGCCTGGCCCGCGCTGGAGCGCGCGCTCCAAAACGCGCTCAACGCCCTGGTTGAAATGCGCGAAACCGAGGGCGCGGCACTCGAACAGGACCTCGCCGCCCGCCTCGCCACCCTCCGCAATTGCGCGGCGGAGGTGCGCACCCGCGTCCCCGGGATCGCGGCGCTCCACCGCAAACAACTCCTCGAACGGATTCAGGCCGCGGGAGTGGATCTCGCCGCCGACCCGGAGAAACTCCTGCGTGAACTGGCGCTCTTTGCGGACCGCTCCGATATCAGCGAGGAGCTCACCCGGCTCGAAAGCCACTTTGCACAGTTGGAAAAACTGCTGGGACAGACCGGTTCGCTGGGGCGCACGCTGGAGTTTCTGACCCAGGAGGTCGCCCGCGAACTCAACACCCTCAGCGTCAAATCCAACGACGTCTCGGTTTCGCACTGGGTGGTCAGTGCAAAGACCGAGCTCGAGAAAATACGCGAACAGGTCCAGAACATCGAATAGCCATGAGCCCCGCCCCGAGCCTTCCCTTCCACACCCGCAGGAGTGGCATCCTGTTCCTCATCTCGGCCCCCTCGGGCGCGGGCAAAAGCACGCTCCTCAACGGCATCCGGGGGCAGGGCAACTTTGTGTACTCGGTGTCCTGCACCACGCGGAGCCCGCGGCCCGGCGAGCGAAACGGCGTCGACTACCATTTTCTAAGCCGCGCAAAGTTTGAAGAGGAGATCGCGGCCGGCCATTTTCTGGAATGGGCGGAGGTCCACGGGAACTACTACGGCACTTTGAGCAGCAGCGTGAAAGCGCACCTCGCCCGGGGCACCGATGTCCTCATCGACGTGGATGTCCAGGGTGCCAGCGCCATCCGGGCGTGCGGTGACGCGGTGATCACCCGGTCACTCGTGGATGTTTTCCTGGCGCCGCCCAGCATGGAGGTCCTCACCCGGCGCCTCAGCGGCCGAGGCACCGAAAGCCCCGAGCAACTCGCGCTGCGTTTGCACAACGCGGAAAGGGAAATGGCGTGCTGGCGCGACTACGCTTACCTGCTGGTCAGCGGCGAGGCGGCCGAAGACCAACGTCTGTTTCTGGCCATCATGGAGAGCGAACGCATGCGCAGCATCCGGCTGCTCCCCGCGGCTGGCACCCTATGAGCGCGACGGCACAAACTCCGGTGCTCGTTCTTGGTGTCAGCGGCTCCATCGCCGCCTACAAGGCGGCCGACATCGCCAGCCGACTCGTGAAGGAAGGAGTGGAAGTACACGTCGTCATGACCGAGGCAGCGGAGCGTTTCATCACTCCCCTCACCCTCCAAACCCTTTCCCGCAACCCGGTCATCCGCGCGGCCGAGGCCACCCAACCCGACTGGAAGCCGGTCCACATCGCGCTGGCCGACCGCGCCACGCTCCTGCTGGTGGCCCCCGCCACGGCGGACCTCATCGCACAGCTGGCCCTCGGCCTGGCCGGCCACCCGTTGACCGAAATCGCCCTCGCCACCCGCGCCCCGCTGCTCATCGCCCCCGCGATGAACGGCCACATGTGGCAGCATCCGGCCACACAGCAGCACGTAGCCACACTCAAAAGCCGCGGCGCCCGCTTCCTCGGCCCGGCGGAAGGCCTGCTCGCCTGTGGCTACGAAGGCTTGGGCCGCCTTTGCGAACCGCAGGAAATCGTCGAAGCCGCTTTGACGGCGCTCGCCGCAGCCGCCCCGCCCCGGCCCTGAGCCGCAGCCGGGCGCGCTCCAACTTGCGCACACCTTTTTTCCGTTCCCCTGTTACCCTCTCGCTTTCTTTTTCAACCTTTCCAATGACCGCCTCTTCCACCCACTCCGAACCGCCTCCGCTTTCCATCGCAGTCGCCGCCGCCCGCGCCGCCGGCGAACTGATCCGCTCCCACTTTGGCAAACCCCTCGACGTCGCAGGGATGTACGCCCACGACATCAAGTTGGATCTGGACGTGCAGTCGCAGGAACTCATCACCGAGGCCCTGCTCAACGCCTTTCCGGGCCATGCCATCTATGGGGAGGAAGGGATCGCCGGCGCGCAGGACAGCGACTGGCAATGGATCGTGGACCCCATCGACGGCACGGTGAACTTCTTCTATTCGATCCCCCATTTTTGCATCTCCATTGCGCTGCGCCACAAGGAGGAGATCGTGCTGGGCGTGATTTACGATCCGATGCGCGACGAACTCTGGGAGGTCGAGCGTGGCGGCACTCCGCTCCTCAACGGCAAGCCCATCCAAGTCAGCCAGCGCACCCTGCTCTCGGACGCCGTTGTGTCCGTGGGGATGTCCAAGTCCCCGGAAATCGCGGTGCACGCCACCGCCATTCTCGAGAAGTACGTGCGCAGGGCGCGCAAGTGCCGCCTGATGGGCAGCGCGGCGCTCGACCTCGCCTACGTCGCTTGCGGGCGCCTCGATGCCTATATCGAACAGTCCGTCAGCCTCTGGGACGTCGCCGCGGGCAA
>CAMCIN010000354.1 GCA_945874745.1 Akkermansia muciniphila
GTTTAGCAGTGTTGGAAAATTGCGAAAGGCCATGGAGCCAGCCTTGCGCCGTTTTTGGGAAGACGCAACGGCAGTGCTCTCCTTGGTTGGTCGACCATGGTTGCACTCTCAAGCAAACAATTTGTTGAAAACCTAATACTCCAGAAAACATAAAGACTTGGTATGAGGCGGTAACGGGACGCCGGACACGAGCGCCTTTTTGGTTTCCGCACTCCAGAGCTTCTGCGCTTCCTTAAAAGCTTTGCTTTCGGGATTCGCGTTCCACTCGGTGTTTTTTTTCTCAAACGCCACAAGCGCCCCGGCATAAGCAGCGCTGGCCTGCGGGTAAGCTGCGATGAGTTGCTTGATCTCGGCCACGTAGCCCGCCAGTTCCGGCTCGGCCTCGAGCCCCTCAAGGCTGGTCCAGGCCTGCGCGGGCGTGCCGCCTCGGGCGCTCCTGATGAGGCCGACAGTCACTCCAACGGCTTTCTGCAAGTCGCGTCCGAAGAAATAACCCGTCGCCGAAAAGTCCGCCGCGCTCTGGGGAGTACACCCGATCCAGCGGCCCTCAATGGCGCTGGCAGGCAACACCGAGGGGTTCTGGCCCACTGTAAAAAAGCGGAGGCTAGGATTGTTGGCTTGCGCGGCCTCGCTGAGAAGACTCGGGAATCCCTTCAACGCAAACTGCATATTGGACTGACCTGAACAGAGCCAGACCTCGCCGATCATGATGTTCTTTGCGATCACATTGTTTTCCCCAATGACCTCGAGTTCATAGGGGCCGCCAGCCTTCTGCTGCTCGAGTCGCACCATCCATCGGCCTTGAGTCGCTTCGGTCGTGGCCGTTTGGCCATTGAGTTTGACCGTCACCTTTTCTCCTTCATTTGCGGTGCCCCATACCGGAATTTCAATTCCCTGCTGCAGTACGGCGCCCTCTGTAAAAAGGCTGTTCGGTTTGACCGCAGCATGCAGCGAAGAAGCGGTAATAACGATCCCGCACACGCCTGCGATTCGAGCGCTTAATGTCTTTGCACACGGGCTCGAATTCCGGCGCGGACCCAAAAACTGCGAGTGATTGTTCATGAGACTGTTTGTCTATGAATTAGCTTTTGCAGACAGAACTACAGCCCGAAGCGCCTCTGTGAAAAAACGATTGCCGACCAATGTGAGGAAAAGCCCACCTGTACTGAAATCGCCTTTTGCACATGGCTGGGGGAAGAAACTGCATCCCTGCTGCCCCTCACGGAGCCTCAGTCAGACCGAAGGTGGCGAGGATAAAGGCTTCCATGCTTGGGTGGTCCAGACTGGGGGCACCGGGATAAGAGAGCTGACAAGGCACCTTGAGCGCGTCACAGCGTTCCTTGAGCAGCACGCCGAAGTTGGCGCTGTGGGTGGCGTCCTTTTGCGGTTGGCGCGGGGCGGGTGTGTCGCGGTAGCTCAAATAGACTGGGGGATCTCCGGCGCTCACATGTGAGTAGGGCGAATATTGCTCAATCAACGGCAGCAACCGGTCGCGCTGTTTCAGGTAGGCGGGGAAGTCGTACACAAACTCGTGAGGTTGCAAGGATGCGGGCATGCCTTTGCGCCCCTGAATCAGCCCGAAAGCGTGCGGCCCGTAGCCGATGTTGGGGATCCACTCGCGCATCAGCACTGGGTCGAGGGTAGTCTGAGCGGCGCGCACGGCAGCGGCCAGAAGACGCGTGGACTGACGGGCCACCGGGTCAGCGCTTTGCGGATCGGCCATGTCGGTGTGGAAAGCCAACCAGAGGGAACTGCAGGCTCCGGCGGAAAGCCCGGAGGCAATGACCCGCTGCTGGTCGAGGTGCCACTCCCCTGCCTTGCTCCGCACAAACTGCAGGGCGCGAGCGGCGTCCTCCAGTGGCGCTTTGACTAGCGGTTCCACGCCTTGCTGCTGAGCGTCGGCGAGCAGGCGGTAGCTAATACTGACGACAGAGACTCCTCGCTCCAGCATCGGCTTGAGCAGTTGGGGCGGCACGGTGCGCTCCCCTCCCACCCAGCCGCCGCCGTGAATGTAGAGCAGGACCGGGCTGGGTGCGCTCGAGTCGGCTTTCCAAAAGTCGAGCACCTGGCGCGGATGGCTGCCGTAAGCAAAGGCGCTTAGCGTAGGTAATGGCGGATCGTTGCGGCCAGCGGGTGGCAGCGTAGCGGGTGTGGCGGGTGGAGCGGCGGTTTGCGCCTCAGCGGTGGCAAGCACGGCTAAGAGCGAGGTGAGCACTAGGTATTTCATCAGGGGAAAATGGGGGTGACTTAAATTAGGGACGAGAGGCCCGAGGCCCGAGAGCCGCGGGTTCGCTCAGGAGCGGGGCTGCTTTCTGACGGCGTCGAGCAAGGAGCGCAGGCGGGCCACCACCTCGGGCTCTTCGGCCCAGCGATTCTGGGCCTCAGCCGGGTCGCGACTTAGGTCGTAAAGCTGGTCGGCATTCTCAAGGTCCGGCCTTTGCGTACCCTCGAGTTTCGTCTGCGCTATAAGTTTCCAACCCCCTTCCCGCACGGCAAAGATTCCACTGGCTGAATTAAGCACCACGCTTTGGCGTCTCTGGGCTCCCGATTCCCCACGCCAAAGGGGCCAGAGATTGAGGCTGTCTTCGGCAGCGTTCTGCGGGAGCGACGTGCCGAGCAGGGCGGCGCAGGAGGCCATGACATCGGTGAGCCCGATCATGGAGTCACTGGTGTGGTTGGCCGGTATCTGGCCCGGCCAGCGCACCAGGAAGGGGACTCGAAAGCCGCCTTCGTGGATGCTGTGTTTGCGCCCGCGCAGCTCCCCGCAAATCTGATGCCCCGCCTCCAACGCCTCCCAGTATGGCGCCAACTTGCGGCCGCGGTTGGTGACCACCCCGCCATTGTCGCTGGTGAGAATCAGCAGCGTTTGGTCGAGCACGCCCTTCTTTGCCAAGGCAGCAAGTATCTCGCCCACCTGCCCGTCGAGTTCTTGGACGAAGTCGCCATAAGGGCCGCACTGACTTTTCCCCGCAGCCCCGGGGGCCGGGGTGATATCGTGGTGGGGGATGTTGGTGGCCACATACAGAAAGAAGGGCTCCGGGCCGCTCTGCTCAATCCAAGTGACCGCCTTGCGGGTGATGTCGCCGCCTACCTGTTCAGGTCGGTAGAGCACCTCCGGGCTCCAAGGGGTCACCGTCTCGCGCCGGCCCATACTGACCACATCCTCCACCTTGCGCCCGACAAAACGCCGGTTCTCAAAATAGAAGGCAGGTTCGTTGCCCACATTGGCAGCCATGCCAAAGAAGTAGTCGAACCCGACCTCGAGCGGACCCGGCTTGATCTCCTCCTGGTTCCAGTCGTAGCGGGCGTGGTAACTGGCACCTCGGCCGACTCCCAGATGCCATTTGCCAATGGCTGCAGTTGCGTAGCCCTTTTGTTTGAATAGCTTGGGCAGGGTCAATTGCGCATCTTCAAAAAGCAGAGGGGCACCCGGAGCCAGCACCCCAGTGGGCGGATGCATGGGGTTACGCCAGAAATATCGCCCGGAGAGCAAGCTGTACCGGGTGGGCGA
>CAMCIN010000355.1 GCA_945874745.1 Akkermansia muciniphila
CGCTTGGTTCGCATCGTTTTTCCGGATGCACCCTCTGCCAAACGCGACCGTTGGCTGCCAACTTCCGGTGGCCCATCGGGACTTCCTGCCCGTCTGATGCGAACGGATTCTGCTGACGAGGCAAAGAAACGCTTGTCAGTCCTTCCTCGTGCCGCTCAACCGCCGCTTTGCCGTACGCTGAAACCCGCCCCGGCATCGCCCTCCGGTCCACGGTTGAGCATGTTGCTACAGCCTGGACAAATGGTCGTCGACCTGTCGTCCGAGGTGGAACAAAAAACAGTCCCGCAGGCGCCGCACGAGCTGGCGCCGGGGCGCTCGCACCAAGGACAGGCAGGCGCGCCGTTGAGAAGTTCGCTTCGAATGTCATCAGGCTTTGCCGCCCCGGCGGCCTTGACTTCTTCCTCGCTCAACCGGTGTGCTTTGACGGGCTGATAGCAGCCGAACATGGCGTCAAAGCGGTAGCGCATCAGATAGGGAAATTTTTTGGTCTCACACCGGGCGCGCAGAAAAATCTGCCTCTGAGGCCCCTCCTCGAGCGAGGGGGCCACGCCCTCGAAAACCTCCACATTGCTGGGAAGCTTTCCGAGTTTGATTTTGCCGCCGACCGTCTCGCCTACTCCCTGACTGGCGCTGGAGACCGAGGCGGTGAGCCAGACAAAAAGTTTACCAAAAGAATCGGCCCCCATGTCCTCCATGCGGAGGACGACGTCGGTGACACTTTGAAGCACAGAATAATCCACATCCACACCGCAGCCTATGGCGTAGATGTTCGCAGGACGCGGCTGCACCTGGGCGCCAATGCGCGCAATAGGGGCGCGCCAGTCGTCGGAGGGCTGGCCGTCTGTGAGCAGGAGTACAAGGGGGCGGTAGTCGCTCTTGGCGTGATGCGAGGTCTTTCGCACCTCCGCTTGGATTCGGTCGGCCAGCAGATTGAGGGCCGCCCCAAGCGCCGTACCAGGCCTCACAAGCAGCACGGGTTCCTGAAACTCGAGGAGCGGCGTCATCGGCACGAGCACGCGGGCCTCCGCATCAAAGGTGATGACACTTAGATGGACGGTATCGAGCGCGTGAGGATCAGTGCGCAGCTTTGAAAGCATTGAGCTCATACCCGCGCGGACGGCCTCAATGCCTCCACCGATCATGGATTCGGAGCAGTCGATCAAAAGGTAAACGGGGAGGCGGCGGTTCATGGAGGTGTTAGTAAAAAAGGGAGAGGAACAAAACAGCAAAGCCGAGTCCGACTCCGATGAAACCGAGCAAAGAAACGAGGCAGCCGCGGGAGGTTTTGTTGTAGATGCGGTTGTACAAGGCACGTTTAGGATCTGTCACCCACCCCCATCCGCGCGGAGCCTTTAGTCCAAGACTATGCCGCAACAGTCGCTTTACTGACGTGCGAGCGGCGAAGCGCTTCTTCAGCGATGGAATACGCAGGCCAAACTTCATGGGTGAAAAAGGTCAGACCCCGCGCACCATCTGAACCTGCACAAGCCGGCCGTGTTCCTCGGGGCTGAGCAGGAGTTGCAGTCCATCGGTCAGTTCGACCTTGGAGCCGGGCGGAATGTCGCGCTTGCCGGTGATGTCCTTAAGAGCGGGCAAGGTGTTGTTCACGAACCACCAGGTGCCTTGATGCTGGACAAAATAGCCCACGGGCTTCTTTTGTTCTGGCGTGAGCTTTTCGTTCGGCGCGATGAGGCGGTTTACATGCCACGGATACAAATACTGGTCGGTGTAGACCATGAGCCGGTGGTTTTCCGGCTTGAACGAATCGGCGGACCGGCGGCGTGAGTAAAAATTCAGCACGGGCAGCAACCCGGTGTAGGCGGTGCCGCAGAAAGGGCACGAGGGCTTCGTACTGTTGTCGAAAACATACCACTTCTGCGAGCATTTAGGATTTGTGCAGGGCTGGATGAGGTCGACGGTTTTGACAAGGGCCGTCTCCCAGTCGTGCGCACCGGGACGCAAGTCAGGCGAGTGGAGGCCGTCTATGAAGGCCTTCTGAAAAAGCTCGTGCAGATAGGGCCCGGTGATCTTGGACGGCATCTTGGCGATGTCGCCGAAGGGCAAGTCTGTCGGACGCAGGCTTCCAATAAGCGGGCGGTTTGAGGCATCTGAGGGGTGTTCAATGAAGAGCGCACGCTCACCCATGTGCAACTCCTCATCCCGGCTCGGGTCAGGGTCATGGATCTTCCCCCCTCTGAGCGGGTGCCGATAAAGCAGATACATGTAAATCAGCACGGCGAGCGCATGACGGTCGGTCTCTATGCAGGGAAGGGCGCGCGCCCTGTCGGTCAGGGGCAGGGCTAGGGTCCGCAGCACCTCGGGCGCGATGAAGTCCGGAGTACCGATGACATCGGGGGGAAACCGCTGAGGCACCACTAGTCCGTCGATGTCGATGACGGAGGCGCCTCCGGTGAGGGGGTCGATCAGCACGTTCCTGTAGGAGAGATCCGAGTGGGCGAGGCCTGCGGCGTGCATGCGTTTCACTGCTCGGGCGATGCGGATGCACAGCCCTAAATAGTTCCGCCAGTTGCCTCTTTCCCGCTCGTCCAGAAAGCGCTGCTGATGGTGTGCGGTGGCAAACCATTTCCCCTCCTTGTCACGCCCCTTGATGCCAAGCATGTCGTTGTTGGTGGAGCCGAACTGGAAAAAGAACTCCTTCCGATACACCGGGGCGATCAGCGCCGTCTGGTTGGTGCCGGGAACGCTCACGATGTCAGTGGGCCAGCAATACACCGTCTCCCAATAGTCGCTGCCTGCCTGGCTGAAAATCCCGTCGCGATACTTGCCGACGATATTTTTGAGGCGCTCCATCGAGTTTGCATCCTGCTTTTCTTTGAAGATTTGCACGACGTAACTGCGGTCGGGAGCGAAGTACACCTCCTTCATCGCCCCACTGCCTGCGTGCTTGTTCTGGTCGAACTGGTACTCCGCGCCCGTGGTGATTGATTTGACTTTGACTAGGCTCATGTCGTTGCGGGCGTAGCGGTTTGTGCAGGAAGCACGGCGACCAGCGTACGGTCGTCATGGTTGCCGGGAGAGAAGAAGTTCATCCAGTTCAGCAGCGCCTGCGAACTGGCCAGCGCTGGCTGCAGTTCTGAGTAGAACGCAGCCCACTGCGTAGGGTCGGCAAAAGCCGCGTCGCTTGGGAACTTCGGGTCAGTGATGCCATCCGTCATGGAGAAGGCCGCACAAAACTCACGCTGCCAAAAGAATTGAAAACGAAGCGCCAAACTTGCCTCGTCGTTCTTCAAGGTCTCCGGCATCGTCATAAACCAAGTCTGCCCCGCGTAATCGCCGCCCTCCGGTTTGGTGATCGGAAATCCAGTGCCGGGCCGGGTAAAAAGTCCCGCTCCACCGTCACCGATGGCAAACGTGGCGGCTACACAGCCGGCCCCCACCCGTTTCATGACGAGAAGGATGAGCGTCGTGTCAAAGTTCCGTATCACCGGCGGCGTCGGCAGTGTTTCCGAGGGCTGCGAGACCTCCGCA
>CAMCIN010000356.1 GCA_945874745.1 Akkermansia muciniphila
AGTTAATTTCAAAAATTCTTGCCGGGTTGAAGACTATGCAACCGCTCATGGGGGTGTCCAACGGGGATCACATCAGCGAAAAGGACGTCAGAGAGATTGGGCAGAGGTGCGGCGAACTCGTGGCGGCGGTGCAGGCCAAGGGTAAATAAGGAACCGGAGATATTTTTGTGAAAAGGATCATACTGGCAACGTGCGGTTTGCTGACCGTTTTGAGCGGCCCAATGACGGCGCGCGGAACAATCAATGACGCTCTGTCCTTCGCTCTGGAGGCGGCGATTCCGGCTGTGAAGGAGGGTTTCACCGTGCGCGAGGAACACTGGGGGGGCGACATGCCTTCCGGCCAGCCTAAGCCGATTCCGCATCAGTTGTTCAAGGGCAACGAGTACTGGTTCTGGATGGGCACCGATTGCAAGGGGGCCAAAATCTCGGTGCACGTGTACGACAGCGCTGGGAAGCTAGCGGAAGACGAGTTCCGGCAGAAAGGGCAGACTGCGGCGGCCCGGATCAAACCCAAGCGCACTGGGACGTATTACATTTTAGTGGAAGTGGAGAAGTCTACGGAGGAACGGACGGTTTGGTCTTTGGCGTATGGGTTCCGGTAAAGCACCGGCGACCCGCTGCTATGAGTGAAGTTGAAACGCTGCAGTTTGAGAGTGGGCGTGTTTTGCAGGCGCTCTACGCAAACGATTTGAACCTTCTCAAAGGGCTTGAGCAGGAGCTTGGGGTCCATTTGACCACCCGCGAGGGGTGGCTACGTGTAGAGGGAGAGGAGCCGCAGGTCGCCAAGGTCCGCTCCCTGTTTCAACAACTGGAGCGGGCGCGCCAAAAGGGGGTGAGCATCCGGCGTCAGGAATTTCAGTACGCGGTGCGCACTCTCAACGCACCTGGCATTCCCGGCCTGGACCAACTGAGCGAGACCCGCTTGACGGTGGGGGCGCGCCGTGCGCCGGTCATGCCCAAGACAGAAACCCAACGCGCCTATGTGGAGGCAATCCACGCGCACGACATCGTCTTTGGAGTCGGCCCGGCCGGCACCGGCAAAACCTATCTGGCGATGGCCATGGCCGTGGCTGCGCTCAAAAAGGACATGGTGTCCCGGATCATTCTGACGCGGCCAGCGGTGGAGGCTGGGGAGGCGCTCGGTTTTCTGCCCGGGGATTTGAAGGAAAAGATCATGCCGTATTTGCGCCCGCTTTACGACGCACTTCAGGACATGCTCGAGCCCGATGAGTTGGCGCGTTGTATGGAGCGCAACATCATCGAGATCGCACCGCTTGCCTACATGCGTGGGCGGACGCTGGCCCGCTCCTTCATCGTGCTGGACGAGGCGCAGAATACGACCACCGAACAAATGTTTATGTTCCTGACGCGTCTCGGGCTGGATTCAAAGTGCGTGATTACCGGCGATCAGACTCAGATCGACCTGCCTCGCAACCGCCGCTCCGGTTTGGTGGAAGCCGTGCAGGCGCTCCGCGGGGTCGAGGGGATCGGGTTTTGTCATTTTAGTGAATCCGACGTCGTGCGCCATGGTTTGGTGGCGACCATTATCCGGGCATACAGGCGCCACCGCGGCACGGAGGAACCGCCTCTTGCCCGTTAGTTTGCCGGTATTGTCGCGCTTCCGCTTCGTTTCATGTTTTCCTTTTTCACTCGCCAACGTCTCATCCGAAGGGGGCTGGCTTCTGCCAAGTGGCGGCGCCGACTGCGCCAGAGCGAATGGCTCGATTCGCTCAAATGCGGAGGTCTCGCCCGTTGGTCTGTCATCGGGGCGTTGGCGCTGCTGCTGGTCTCCCTGGTGTCGGGGGACTGCGAGCAACCGGAGGCGGCACAGCGGTTGCTGGTGGAGTTTTTCGTGTATGTGCTTTCTGTGGCGCTCCTGTGGATGAACCACAGGAGTGTCTGGAGCGATAACGGGCGGCTTTTGCTTTTGCTCGGTACGCTGGTGGGGCACGTGTGGGCGGTGCGATTTGTCGCCGCCGGGGCGCAGGAGGCTGCGGTGCCTTCCTTCGCGGATTGGACTGGGGCAGACCGCCAGCAGTTCTGGTCTCTCATGGTGCCCTACGCGTTGGGGCCGATGCTTATTTCCGTTCTGTTGGGACAGCGGTTGGGCATTGTTCTGGCGATTTTCGGAAGCCTCTTTGGAGCGATGCTCAACGGGGGCCTGGATGCCCGGTTTCTGGTGATCAGTCTCTTGTGCGGGTTTGTGGGGGCACTGACGACGCGGGACGTAAGGCGACGGACGGACCTGCTGTGGGCGGGCACGCTGGTGGGCGGGGCGACCTTAGTGCTGGGTTTGTTGCTGGGCCGGGCGGGGGGAGTTTTTTGGGAGCAGTCGGTGCTCAGTTTGGACAAGCTCGCATGGCAATGCTGCGCCGCCTTCGGCGGGGGAATCGGGGGGGCCTTGCTGATCTCGGGGATTCTACCGGTGTTGGAGGGGGTTTTCCGGATTACCACCCCGATTACCTGGCTGGAACTGGCGGACTTAAATCATCCCTTGCTCAAGCGTATGACGCTCGAAGCGCCCGGGAGCTACCATCACAGCCTCATGGTTGCCCAGCTTGCGGAGGCGGCGGCTGAGTCTATCGGGGCCAACGCCGCCATGGCTCGCGTTTGTTCCTACTTCCATGACATTGGAAAGCTGGTGAAGCCCGAGTATTTTGTGGAGAACGCCCGGCACGGGCGAAACGCCCACGAAGATTTGGCGCCCACGATGAGCGCTTTGATCATCATTGCCCACGTCAAGGAAGGGGTGGACCTGGCGCTCAAACACCGGCTCAATCGCGAGATTATCGACGTGATCCAGCAGCATCACGGGGCGTCGACGGTGTACTTTTTTTACCGGAAGGCGCTTGAGCAGCAGGCGGCCTGGCGCTCGGCTGCCCTCGAGGCGGGCGGCCAAGACGAGGAACCCCCTGAGGTGAAGGAGGAGTCCTTCCGCTATCGCGGGCCCAGACCGCAGACCAGGGAGTGCGCCATCATCAGTCTGGCGGACTCCGTGGAAAGCGCCTCCCGTTCCTTGGACAAGGTCACCCCGCACAAGATCGACCAGCTGGTGGAGGAGCTCATCCAGAAGCGCCTCGCACAGGGGGAGCTCAAGGAATGTGAGCTTCGCCTCTCCGAGCTAACAGAGGTGGGAGAAAGCTTCAAGCGGACCCTGCGCAGCATGTTGCACACGCGTATTGCCTACCCAAAGCCGGTGAGTTCTTCCGGCCGTTCCAGCCGGGTGGAACGCGCCTCCAGCCGCGGTTAAAACCGGTGCACTTTTGTGAGTGAGACGCTCAACAGCCGTTTACCCGAAATCGTCCTGCTCAATCGGCAGCGCGGGGTGGCTGTGCCGCTTGCAGGGTTGCTGGGTTTCGCGCGGCGTGCGCTGGCCTTGTGCGCGCTTGAGTCCGCGGACGGCCGGTACGCACTGGGCAGCCTAGGGGAGGTGGTCGTCACGTTGGTAAGCGACACGCG
>CAMCIN010000357.1 GCA_945874745.1 Akkermansia muciniphila
AAAAAGGAGCCCCTCGCCGTGTTAGACAAGATGCATGGGTCCGAATAGGGTGGATGTGGTTATGGATGCAATGAGGGTCACTTTTCTTGGGACGGGCACATCACAGGGAGTTCCCAGAATCGGGTGCGGTTGTCCAGTGTGCGTCTCTCTGGATCCTCGGGACCGCCGGACGCGTTGCTCGCTCTATGTGCAGTCTCCTGAAATGAGCTGGGTGGTGGACACTGGTGCGGACTTCAGAACCCAGTGTTTGCGTGAGGGCGTCCTTAAGGTGGATGCTGCACTCTATACGCATGCACACACCGATCACGTGCTGGGCTTTGACGATTTGCGTCCTTTTTGCCACATCGACAGGCCGTTGCCTCTGTATGGGTCGGCTGCGACACTGGGGCAACTGGCGCAGATGTTTGCTTTCGCCTTTGACCCAGTGATTCGGGTTCCAGGCTACGTGCATCCGCTGCCCAAGGTGGTCGAAGGGGAGTTTGCCCTTGGGGATATTCGCGTAGAACCGCTCCCGCTGCCGCACGGCCGGACGACCTCAACGGGCTATCTTTTTCGGAGAAGGGGGGTGCCCCTGCTTGCCTATCTCACCGACTGCAAGACAGTTCCTGCGGAGGTGGCGGAAGCCGTGGTGGGTGTGCGGCACCTCGTGTTGGACGCATTGCGTAAAAAGCCGCACCCTACACACTTGAGCATCGGGGAGGCGCTGGAGGTGGTTGAGCGGGTGGGGGCGGGGACTTCTTGGCTTACGCATCTGTGCCACGACCATTTGCATGAAGAATTGGAGGCGGAGCTACCGTCGGGAGTGCGCGTGGCATACGACGGACTGAGGCTCGAAATTTGACGGCTCAGGGAGTGGGTAAGGTGGTGGCCCTGTATGGTCGGGGTGGGAGGGCGTGCTGGGAGGGCGTGCTGGGAGGGCGTGCTGGGAGGGCGTGCTGGGTGGGCGTGCTGGGTGGGCGTGCTGGGTGGGCGGGAAGCTGCCTCCCAGCGAGGTGCGACGGGTTTTGACTTTTTTGGTTTTAGGAGCTTAGAGTGTTTTTGAGGAAAACGTGCTCCCTCCGACCGTGTCGGCATCGCTTTATCGAGATTCATTCAGGGAAGGGGGATGTAGCCCGTTTTTACTCGATCCCCTCCGCCAGTTCCCCATTGCAGTACCAATCCCAGAACAGCCAACGTGAGCGCCAATCCGGAGTTTATTCTCGAAATTTTGCAGGAGTCCGGCCTTGTTTCCAAAGCGCAGCTGGAGCGGGTTCTTTTGGAGGGAAGCACCGGCGGGGCGGTGACAAGGTTGATAGAGCAAGGGGTGCTTTCTGAGGAGGATTACATGCGGGCCTTGGCCGCACACGCCTCTATGGAGTTTGTAGACGTGGCGGCGATGGTGGTGGCCGAGGATGTTTTGGCGGAGATGCCCCGTGAGCTGGCCGAACGGTTCAAGGTCCTCCCGCTGGCACGCACCGAGGGGGGGCTGGTCGTGGCTGTGTCAAACCCGCTGGATTTTGACACTTTCGACAGTCTGGCACACATGCTTGGGAGCACGCCTGAATTTGTGTGCGGAACGCCGGGGGCCATTCGGGAGGCTCTGTTTAAGTGGTACAAGATCGGAGGCGACCCCGCCAAGCAGGCTGGGGCGGACATTTACCAGGTGGATGAGAAGGGGGAGGGAGAAGGCGGCGACGCGCCAATCATCCGGATGGTGACTTCGCTGCTGATGGAGGCGTACACCATGCGCGCCAGTGACATTCACTTGGAACCGATGGAGAAAGTGTTCCGGGTGCGCTTCCGGGTGGACGGCGTCCTTCAGGAAATGCAAAGCCCTCCCAAGCGCCTGCAGGCTGCCATTCTCTCGCGCCTAAAGATCATGACGGGCTCGATGTCCATTGCGGAGAAGCGCCTGCCTCAGGATGGCCGTATCCAGGTGACTGTCGGCCAGCGCCAAGTGGATTTGCGCGTTTCCACGGTTCCGACAACGCAGGGGGAGAGTATCGTGATGCGTATTCTCGACAAGTCGGCGTTGCAGCTGGGGCTCTCCCAGCTGGGCTTTCTTTCAGACGACCAGGCAATTTTCGAGCGTCTCATCACCCTGCCCGACGGCATCTTGTTGGTGACGGGGCCTACAGGTTCAGGCAAGACAACGACCCTTTACGCCTGCCTCAACTACATTAACCGCCCCGACAAAAAGCTCATCACGGTGGAGGATCCCGTGGAGTACCAGATGGCGGGGATCAACCAGGTGCAGGTCAACACCGAGATCGGCATGACCTTCCCGGCAGCCCTGCGTTCGATGCTGCGTCAGGCACCCAACGTGGTGATGATTGGAGAAATTCGAGACGCCGAGACGGCCAACATTGCGATCAACGCCTCGCTTACCGGGCATCTGGTGTTTTCCACCCTTCACACCAACGACGCACCCGGAGCCGTGGCCCGCTTGGTCGATATCGGTGTCCAGCCTTTCCTTGTGTCTTCCGCCGTGCGCGCCGTCCTGGCACAGCGCTTGGTCCGCAGGACCTGTGCCAAATGTAAGGAGCCCGCGGAGCTTTTGCCCTCGGATATGCGGGCGCTGGGGATCGACGCGCTTCAGGTCGCCGGGGCTTCGGTCGCCAGGGGTGCGGGGTGCGAGTTTTGCCGGCAGAATGGATACCGCGGGCGGGCGGGGATCTTCGAATTTTTCACAGTCGACGACGAGGTGCGCTGCATGATCAACGAGCGGGCGACAACCTTGCAGTTGCGCAAGCGGGCAAGGGAAATGGGGATGCGGACGATGCGGGAAGACGGCATCCGAAAAGTGCTCTCCGGGATGACGACGGCGGAGGAGGTAATTTCAGTCACCATGGGGGACAAGGAATAGCCGGCGCCTACAGGGACATTAGCTATGAACCACTCTCAAGTCTTGGAGTTGCTTTCGGAGCAGGGGTTGATTTCGGAGGACGTCATTGAGGACGTGGCCTTCGAGGCAACACACACGGGGTTGCCCGTGGCAAAAGTGTTGGAAAAAAAGGATTTATTGACCGCGGTGCAGTTTTACGAAGCCATCGCGCAGACGCTCGGACTGGAAGCGGTCAGCCTGGAGGGGGTGGAGCTGCCGGATGAGTTGATCAAGCTGCTGCCGGTCGGATTGGCACAGCTTCATCGCGCGATTCCCGTGGGCTGGGACGGGCACGCCCTGCAGATTGCGATGGTTGATCCGTTCCATCATCAATCGGTCGAGGATCTGCGCTTCGCCCTCGGCGTGGAGGTGCAACTGGTGATTGCCCCGGAGGACGAGGTGATCGAACTGCTGCGGCGCTGTTACAGCCGGGGGGCGGGGGAGATGAAGGAAGTGCTTCATCAATTGGAGCTCGAAGCCCAGGCTGCCCAGGATGCGCAGGATGCCGATACTGCGGCGGCTCCCATCGTCAGGTACGTGGATCTTGTCATGCAGC
>CAMCIN010000358.1 GCA_945874745.1 Akkermansia muciniphila
AGTCATCCACAGATTTCTCAGATTCTCGCAGATGTTTTTAGGGTTTCTACTCCGCGGCTTGTGCTGAGAAATCTGCGGCTCGTCATCCGAAGCTGCCAAAGCTGCCAAAGCTGCCGAAGTTGCCGAAGTTGCCGAAGTTTCGCATAGCGCGAGGGTCGCTCTCGCTCCCGGAGGGAGCGGAGATAGTTAGCCGGGCGGCAGCGAGGCTTTGCGAGCGCCCCCGGTCCCTTCCAACGAGAGTGACAGCCCCGGCGGGGCCGAAGAACCGTGGCGCGCCCACAGCGTCCACCGCGGGGCGGTCTTGCGCCCCTGCCGGGGCGGGCCGCTGTTTTTGGCCAGACCGGTGGCGGCGCTCGCGGGACTCGCTTGCCGACCGGCTAGCTATCGGCGGGCCCGCAGGGCCCCAAGGCCCGGCAGACAGGCCCAGTTTTTCAGAAAAAGGGAGCCGAACATTGGACTGCTTTTGGGGGCTAATTGTCTAAATCATAGGCCCACTGGCCCTGTTGACGGGGCCCGACGAGAGTGGAGCAGGCATCTTGCCTGCTTGGGCGCGGCAGGCAGGGCAGGCAGGGCAGGCAGGGCAGGGCAGGCAGGCAGGGCAGGCAGGGCAGGCAGGGCAGGCAGGGCAGGGCAGGGCAGGGCAGGGCAGGGATGCGTGTGCTTCCAAAATTTCCTCCAGCGCAACAGACACTCAAGGCTCCTACCAGTGCCCGAATTGTCACGTCTCGCTTCTCAGAAGCTCTCACCCAATGAAAGTAGCGAGGAGCCAGTGGGTTTTACGCCCGCCTTGGAAGGCAGCCCTTGGAGCCGATTCGAAGGGGGAGGGGCCCCATGGCGTTGCGGTGGGCTACGAGTGTGGCCGCCGGGCACGCCAGGCTGGTCTTTATGCCTGCCTGGGAGTCGGTCGCCGAGAGATTCGCGGTTTCATGCGTGCCTCGGCAACCCTCTGTCGGCTAGCCTCTCTGTCACCTATGAGCGAACTCAACCTACGTATGGACAGCCCACTCAGCCGGCGCGGTGTGTTGAAAGGCATCGGCATGGGCGCAGTACAGGCTGTGTTGGGGGCGCGTATCGCTCGGGGAAACGAAAAAATCCAGCTGCCCTTCGAAAACGGCGAGCGTGAGTTGGTGCAGTATCCCCAAAAGCGGCCCCTCCTCCGGCTGACCTCGCGGCCGCCCCAACTGGAGACTCCCTTCTCCGTGTTCAACTCCGGCGTGCTCACGCCGAATGACGCCTTTTTTGTGCGCTACCATCTGGCGGATATTCCCCTCGAAATAGATCCTTTGGCCTACCGTTTGAAGGTTTCCGGCAAGGTCAAACAGCCGCTGGACTTGTCCCTTTCCAGTCTTCAATCCGGCTTTGAACCCTCGGAAGTAGTCGCCGTAAACCAATGCTCGGGAAACAGCCGCGGTTTTTTTAACCCGCGGGTTCCGGGCGGGCAAATGGGCAACGGCGCCATGGGCAACGCACGCTGGAAGGGGGTTCGCCTAAAGGATCTCCTGGAAAAGGCGGGCGTGGAGGCCGGTTCCCGGCAGGTGTTGTTCGACGGCCTGGACAGGCCCGTTGCCGCTGGCACCCCGGATTACATTAAGGCGCTTTCCGTTGACCAGGCCTTGGACGGTGAGGTGCTTGTCGCCTACCAGATGAACGGCGAGGACCTGCCGATGCTCAACGGCTATCCCCTGCGGTTGGTGGTGCCCGGCCACTACGGGACCTACTGGGTCAAACACCTGAGCGAGATCACCGTCGTCGACGATGCCTACACAGGCTTCTGGATGGGCACCGCCTACCGGATCCCCGACACTCTGGGAGCCTGCGTGGAGCCCGGCACCGCGCCCAGGACCACGGTCCCGATCTCCCGCTTCAATGTGCGCTCCTTCATTACAAGTGTGACGGCAGGGAGCGTCCTGAAGGCGGGCAGACAGGAGCTGCTGAGAGGGATCGCCTTTGATGGCGGCGCAGGCATCCGGGAGGTGCTCGTTTCCAGCGACGCCGGGCAGACCTGGAGGGCGGCGGCTCTCGGGCTCGATTTGGGTCGGTATTCTTTCCGGGAATGGCAGCTTCCCCTGACCTTGGCGCGGCAGGGCCCGGTGGACCTGCTGGTAAAGGCAACCAACCGGCTCGGGGAGTCGCAGCCCATGGAGGCGCTTTGGAATCCGGCTGGATACATGCGCAATGTGGTCGAGCGCACACGGGTCGAAGTTTTGGCGTAACGTTTCAAATCCACACCACCATATGAAAACCACAGGGATACTCGGATGCGCCGTTGTCGGGTTGGGTCTTTTCTTGAAAGTTGCGGCGTTTGCCGGGCCGCTCAAAATTGTTTTGCCCCCCGAGACCGCTTCCTTCCGGGCGAATCCCGGCGCTGAGCTCGCCATGGCCCAGTGTTTGCAATGTCACTCCGCCGAATACATCACCTCGCAACCGCCCCTCGGCCGGGATGCCTGGAAGGCGAGCCTTGCGAAGATGCGCTCCAAATACGGCGCTGCGGTTTCCCCTGAGACCGAGGCTCTGCTGCTGGATTATTTGACAGGGACTTACGGGCCGTCCGCGGGGCAGCCTCCACAAAGGTGAGGCCGTTGGGGCCCGGGGTGAGTTGCGGCGGGGGCCGGCCAGAGTGGGGAGCGGCTGCCTTTAAGAGAATATGCCGCAAAACATGCAAGCTATTCGCCTGCAGGGCTTTAGCTGGCATAGCATTAAGTCAAACGGGTTTGTGGCACAATTGTCACACAGGAGCCATGTGGGTGTCACACACCGCTCCGATAGTCGGGAACGCAAGAGGAAACCAGCAGCCATGCCTTCCTCTGGCGCACGTAATCAAAACACACCCAAAATGACACACCTCAAGCAAAACAAGCAGGCCAGCGCGTTCACGAAGGGCGCCGCAGCCGTGTTGCTCGCCTCCTGCTCCTGGGCATTCCCAGCGGTTGCAGCAGATGATGCCATGACCGATCTTCTGACTGTGCTCCGCCAACGCGGTTCCATCAGCGAAGCCGAGTACCAGCGCATGAAGCCGCACGCCGAAAAAGAAGCCACAGCCGCTTCCCAGGCGCTTACCAAGGACCTCCTCAAAAAGGAGTGGTTCGGCAAGATGGCCATCCGCGGTTACGTCCAGACCCGCTACACGCATGTGTTCGGGGCGGCGGGCGACAATGACTCAACGAGGCTCCACTCCCCCACCGAGCCGAACATCAGCGAGCGGGATTCTTTCTTCATGCGCCGGGCGCGTATGATTTTCAGCGGGGATGTGCACGACCACCTCTACCTGTATGCCCAATTGGACTGGCAGGCGGGTGTCAACAGCGGATACAACGAAACCAACGCTTCCGGCCTGCAGACCCGCGACATGTACGGGGATATCTCGCTGGACCACGACAAGGAGCACCGCATCCGTATCGGTATTTCTAAGGTTCCCTAT
>CAMCIN010000359.1 GCA_945874745.1 Akkermansia muciniphila
CACAATGGTGTCGTCGAGCAACCCACGCTGCTTGAGATCCTCCAACAGCGCGGCCACCGGCTTGTCGGTGCGGCTCATTTTTTTGGTGAGCCCGTCGCGGATGTCCTCCCCCGGACCGGTGCCATGGAAGTCCCAGCCCCAGTCAAACAACTGCACAAAGCGCACCCCCTGCTCCACAAGCCGGCGCGCCAGCAGGCAATTGTTGGCAAAGCTAGCCTCCCCTGGCTGCGCCCCGTAGGCCTCCAAAACTGCAGCCGGTTCGCGGGAAATATCCATGGCCTCGGGCACCGAGGTCTGCATCCGGTAGGCCAGTTCGTACTGTGCAATCCGAGTCGCCGTTTCGGGGTGCCCCAACTCGGAACCCTGCAACTGGTTGAGGTCCTTGAGTGCGTCCAGCGTCTGGCGCCGTGCCTCCCGGTTCATTCCGGCGGGGTCCGACACGTACAGGACAGGATCGCCCTTCGAGCGGCACTGCACCCCCTGGTAAACCGAGGGCACAAAACCGCTGCCCCAGCACCCCTGCCCGCCGCTGGGCTGCGTGCCCGAGGAGATCAGCACGACGAATCCGGGCAGGTTTTCGTTCTCGGTCCCCAACCCGTAGGTCACCCACGAACCCATCGACGGCCGCCCCTGGCGCGGCGAACCGGTGTAGAGCAAAAGCTCCGCCGGGGCGTGGTTGAACTCGTCGGTCTTCATCGAACGCACCACGGTTACCTCCCCGGCCACCCGCTGGAAATTGGGCACCGCGTCCGACATCCAGATTCCCCCAGGGCCGTACTGCCCGAAGGTGCGGGGCGTTCCCATCAGCTTTGGCACGCCGGTGGTGAAGGCAAACCGCCGCCCCTTGAGGAAGTCGTCGGGACAATCCTGTCCACTGCGCTTCACCAGCTCGGGCTTGTAGTCGAAAATGTCCAGGTGCGGCGGGCCGCCGGACATGTGCAGGTAGATGACGCGCTTGGCCTTGGACTTAAAGTGTCCGGCGCGCGGGGCGAGCGGGTTATCCGAAAGAAGGGCCGCGCCTGCATCGCGTTGCAACAGAGACTCCAGTGCGATTGCGCCGAGGCTGAACTGGCTGGTGTTGCGCAAAAAGTTACGGCGGGTCTGGTGCTCCAACCGCTGCAGAGGAAGAGAGGGATCGAGGTTCATAAAAACAGGAAGAAGGGGAATCTAGCGGCGCATCAGCGACTCATCGAGGTTGAGCAACACGTTGGAAAAGGCGGTCCAGGAGGCGAGTTCAACAGGATCCGCCCCAGGGGGCAGCGGACCGATCGGGTCCACCGCCATCTTGAGGGCGCGCTCCTTGTCGGCAGCAAAGTTCTGCCGGGACTCCTCGAGCAGCTGTCCGAGCCGGCGCAGTTCGAGCTCCGAGGGCACCCGGGCCAGCACGAGACGGAAGGCGTGTCGGATGCGCTGGTCGCGGTCGGTGCCAGCCTCGGCAAAAACCCGCCGGGCCAGCGCCTGGGCCGCCTCGATGAAGGCGGGGTCGTTGAGCGTCACCAGGGCCTGCAAGGGGGTGTTGGTGCGCCCGCGCCGCAGGGTGCAAACCTCGCGGTTGGGGGCGTCAAAGGTGGCGAAACTTGGGTAAGGACTGTTCCGCCGGATCTCGGTGTAGAGCGCCCGCCGGAACCGGTCCTCCCCCGTGCTGGTGACCCAGTCGTTGCCCCGGCCGAACGCCGTGGAAAGGCCCATGTCCGGCTTGGGCGGGCGCACCGGCTTCCCGTAGAGCTTCGGACTCAGAATCCCGCTCACAAACAGCGCCTGATCCCGCAGCACCTCAGCCGAGCTCCGAAACCGGGGGCCCCTGGCCAGAAACCGGTTTTCCGGGTCTTTTTCCTGCGTCTCCGGCGTCACGACCGAGGACTGCTGGTAGGCAGCCGAGGTGACCAACAGCTTGAGAAAACCCTTCGTGTCCCAGCCGGTGCGGACGAACTCCGTCGCCAGCCAGTCCAGCAAATCAGGGTGGACCGGCATCTCTCCCTGCGCCCCGAACTCCTCGCTGGTACGCACGATGCCCACTCCAAAAATCACCTCCCAGAACCGGTTGACCAGCACGCGTGCCGTCAGCGGATTCTCCGGACTCACAATCCACTTGGCCATGTCGAGCCGGTTGGGCTTCGCCCCATCCACAGCCGAGAGCGCGGGCAGCACCGAGGGCACCCCCGGCTGCACCTCGTCCCCCAGATTTTGAAAATTGCCGCGCAGCTGCACCTTGGTGGTCCGGTGCTTGTCGGTCGCCAATTCACGCAGGATGGGCACGGTGTTGGGCTTCATCACCTCCAGCTCTTTCTTGGACGCCGCCAGCAAAGCACGCTCCGCGCTGGCCTCGGGCGCGTGGTTGCGCACATAATAATCCTCCCACTGGGCCGACTGCTGGGCGGTCCGCTTCTCCACCGCAAGCGCGGCCAGGGCCGTCAGATTTGCCGGAATGGACGCCGCCAGTTCGACACCCGCGTCCGCGGTCAGCTTGAGGGAAAAGGAGGCGAGGTGCTGTTCCTTCTTGCGCGTCTGCTGGTCCAGTTCCACGCGCAACACATCGCCCGCCTTGGCTTGCAACGGCTTTTCGAGCACGAGAGTGAGCCCCTGCGGCTTTACGCTGTTGGCCACGTTCCAGCCTTTGTTTCGATTCGCGGGATCCTTCGGTTTGAGGCCCGCCACCGCGTTCAATTCAAACGCGCCAGCCGCGGCCGTCGCGTAAACCGCTCCAAACTTCACCTCCGCCCCCTCCTGCGGCTCAAATTCCTTGGAGGCCTCCCGCAGATCGCCCTCGACCTGCGTCCACACGGCCTTCTTGTTTGCGTCCAGCAGCACCACCTTGAACCCGCCCAAGTAATACCCGCCCGCGGTGGGGACCGTCACACGAATCTTTTCGAGCCGCTGCGCACTTCCCAGGTCCACTTCCAGAAACTCGCCCGGCTTTACTCCACGGGTAATCAGGGCCGTTTCCTCTCCGCTGCTTTTGCCGTCCACCGCCCGGGCCGCCACCGCCTCGCCGTTAGCCTCGCTCGCAACCACGTTTGCCGAGGACGCGACATTTTTGCCACCGGCGAAAACCTCCAACTCCGCCACCTGCAACGGCCGGGTCACACCGGTGAGCTCCACCCGCACAAACCGCGCGCTCCTGCCGGGCACCCCCCCCGGGATGAGGGTGGCGCGCACCGCGTCGAGTACAAACGCCCCGTTTGCCCCATGACCTGCCCCGCCCCCCGGCAGCTTCGCATCGGCGACCGTTTCAAGTTTCAGCGCGCTCCACGCCCCCTCGCCCAGCGGCAGATCCACGGAATACTTGTCGGCCCCCTTCTCGGACGCAGCCACCAGCACGGAACCATCCTCCCGGACCGTGGCGGCCGCCGCGCGCAGGGAGCGCGCCGC
>CAMCIN010000360.1 GCA_945874745.1 Akkermansia muciniphila
CCCAAGGGGCAGTATTTGGTGGGAAGCGGAAGACGCGCGGCGCTTGAAAGCTTTTCAATTGATGTTTCCGAGGTCTCAAACAGGCAGTACGGCCGTTTTTTGGAGTGGCAACGCTCCCACCCTTCGGAGGCGAACAGCTTCGACCACCCGGACCAACCCGCCCGGCACTCCCACACGCCTCCGTATTGGAGCGACCTTTTTCCCGAGGTAGCCCGGCATAGGGTCGAGCTGGATGATCCCCGTTGGGAATTGCCCGTGACCGAGGTTTCCTGGTGGGATGCATTTGCTTTTGCGCACTGGGCAGGACGCGATTTGCCCACCGAAGATGAGTGGGAGGCGGCAGGCCGGGGCCCCCGCGGGCTGTTGTTTCCTTGGGGAGACGAGCCGGATCCGGACCGGAGCAACGTTAAGCGCCTCCCCCGCCCCGGTGAGGTGCCGGGCACTGTGGCAGTGGATGCCTTGCAGGACGCGAGTGCTTTTGGAGTCCGTGGCCTCTCTGGAAATGTCTCCGAGTGGACCAGTACGCTGAAAGAAAACCAAAACGCGGTGGCCAAGGGAGGTCATTTTAATGCGCCCCTCCTGACCTTGGATGCGGCAAGCCCGCTGCCGCCCGACACCCGTTCCCCATCGCTTGGTTTCCGCACAGTGGCCCGCAAACTCTCCCGCCCCTAACCCCCCATGCGCACCCAACCCCCTTTGTTTCTGCCCTTTTTCGTGCTCGTCTGGCTGGCCTGGGCGGGCGTTTCCAATGCGCAGATCAACGCCACGCTCAAGTTTCCGCACGAGACCTACCTTGCCAGCGAGCAAGTCGTGGTGACGCTCACCATCACCAATCTGGCGGGCCGCGACATCACCCTCAAAGGCGGCGTCACCGAGGAAAGCTGGTGTCTCGTGCAAGTCAATGCGATGCGAGGCCAGACACCCAGCTATCGCGCCAATCCACCGGTGATTCCTCCGCTGTTCATTCCGGCTGGCGAAACCGTCTCTCGTACCATCCCTTTGCACGAATTTTTCGAGCTGCCCACCACGGGGCAGTATAGGGCAAAGGTCTCCCTCAGCTACGGCGCCTCGCGGACACAGTTTGTCACTCCGGCCGCCTTCTTTAACATGGATCCGGGCCACAAGATCTGGAGCACCACCGTCGGCGTGCCCGAGGGCAAACAAAACGCCGGGGCGCCCCGGCTTTTCTCGGTGTTGTCCCTGCAACGCAAGGAGGGAATGTTTCTGTACGCGAAACTTGAAAACCAGGAGGACGGAATGCATTACCCGCCCTACTTCTTGGGGCGCATGCTCGCAGCCGTGGCCCCCCAAATGCAGATCGACAGGGACAACAACTTGTATGTCCTCCATGCAGCGAGTGACGACACCTACATCCTCTCCCAGGTCGACATTGCCACCGGGCGTTCCGGACAAGCCGTCTACCGTTCCAAAACTCCTAGAGCCGGTCGCCCCAGCCTCTCGCGTCAACCCGACGGTAAGCTGGCAATCTCAGGGGGAATTCGCGTCAGCGAGGGAGAGCTCAATGAGCGCAATTCTCCAGAGCGCGCGAAACTTTCCTCCCGTCCCGAAGGCTTCAAATCCCCAAACTAAAGACACAGCGCAACCTCGGCCCCTTGCTTTCTCCACCTGCCCCATGTCCGCCCTGTCCCTGACCCAGCGTCCCCGCCGCTTACGCACGTCTGCGGCCCTTCGCGCCTTGGTGCGCGAAACGGTCCTCCTCCCCAGTGATTTCATTCTGCCTTTGTTTGTAAGCGAGAAACTGGGATCGCCGGTACCGGTGGCGAGCATGCCCGGGGTTTCCCAGTTGACGGAGGCCGCCCTCGTCGAGGAAGCCAAGGCAGCCTACAGTGAAGGAATTCCGGCGGTTCTGCTCTTTGGCATTCCGAAGACCAAGGATTCCGAGGCTTCCCAAGCTTACGCGGAGGACGGCGTGGTCCAAAGCGCAGTGCGTGCGCTCAAAGCGGCGGTTCCCGGGCTTTTGGTAATTACCGATGTTTGCCTTTGCGAATTCATGAGCCACGGCCATTGCGGGGTGACCCGTTTTGAAGGCGGGCACGCCCACGTCCTCAACGACGCCTCTGTCGCGCTGCTTGCGCGCACCGCCGTTTCCCACGCAAAAGCCGGAGCCGACATCGTGGCCCCCTCCGACATGATGGACGGACGGATTGGGGCCATGAGGTCTGCCCTGGATGCAGCAGGCTTCGAACACACCCCAATTTTAAGTTACGCGGCCAAGTTTGCATCCGCCTTTTACGGGCCCTTTCGGGATGCGGCAGAAAGCACTCCCAGCGCCGGCGACCGGAGGGGCTACCAGATGGATGCTGCCAATGGAAACGAGGCCCTGCGCGAGGTTGCTCTGGATTTGGAGGAGGGGGCGGACATGGTTATCGTCAAACCCGGGCTAGCATATCTGGATATTATCTGGAGAGTGAAGGAGCGGTTTGGCGTCCCAACCATCGCGTACCAAGTCAGCGGCGAATACTCCATGCTCAAGGCCGCTGCAGCCCAAGGCTGGCTGGACGAGAAAGCAACCCTGTTGGAGACCATGACGGCGTTCCCCTTAAGTTCCGACTACGAGGTGCTTCGGGATATTTTGCCTGGTCTCGATCCCTCTTTTCTTCCGCAAGCCGGGACGGATTTCACGGGGATGTTGCGGGTGGCGGGGGAAGCGTTTGGCCAGAGCACGGCAGCGGATCGTTTCCTTATTGTGCTGAGCGACGGGGAAGCCCATGACCCAGAGTGGCGAGCAGGACTGGAGGAGTTGAAAAAGAAAGGGGTAAAGATTATTTCCTTGGGAGTAGGGACGGCGGCGGGATCCCTTCTTTCTGATCCGCAGGGCGGGGTGGTCAAGGATGGGCGGGGAGCGGCGGTTTTGACCCGGCTTGAGCCTGCCACGCTCGAGGAGTTGGCGCGGGAGACAGGCGGAGCCTACCGGGAGGCGGCCAACTGGGTGGACCTGGCCGAGCTGTTGAGCGAGACGGTGCAGCAGGGGAAGACGGGAGATTTTGCCAAAACAAGAGAGGCGCGGCAGGCGGAAAGATTTCAGTGGGCGCTAGCCCCAGCGGTTTTTCTATTAGCCCTGAGCTTGGCGTTTGAGATTCCGACATTACCTGGGCGGCGACGGGTGGCGATGGGTGTGACTACTTCTGGGGAGCCGATTCTGTTGCCTCTGATTAAAAAAACCACAAAACTTGTTTCCACCGAACCGAGGAAGAAAATACCAGCATGAGAATGTGCGTAATTTGCTTCGCGTTGGCTGGTGTTGCCGGAGTTGGCGCTGGGGTTGCGGCGACGAGCCCGATGGGGGGAAGCGGGGGAGCTGATCCCTCGGCAGGATTAAAAACAACCGTGGCG
>CAMCIN010000361.1 GCA_945874745.1 Akkermansia muciniphila
AAGGTCATCACCGCCGAATACGTCACCATGGACACCGGCACCGGCCAGGTCCACACCGCTCCGGGCCACGGCGCGGACGACTATTCCGCCGGGGTACAGCACGGACTGCCCATTTTGTCGCCCGTCGACGAACAGGGGCGGTTTACCGACGAGGTGGGCGTTCCCGAATGGGAGGGCCTGCTGGTGTTCGACGCGAACCGCAAGGTGATTGAACGACTCGTCGAACTGGGCGCCCTCCTCGGAGAACAATCCTACCAGCACAGCTACCCGCACTGCTGGCGCTCCAAGACGCCCATCATTTTCCGCGCCGTCGAGCAGTGGTTCATCCGCGTGGACGCCATCCGCGCCGACGCGCTCAAGGCGATTGACGGGGTCGAATGGCTCCCGCTTTGGGGGCGCAACCGCATGGCGGGAACGGTAGAGGCGCGCGCGGACTGGTGCATCTCCAGACAGCGCACCTGGGGGGTGCCGGTGCCCGTCTTCTACCTTGAAAATGGCGAACCCATCCTGGATGCCGCGGTCGCCCGCAAGGTGGCCGATATCACCGCCTCCCACGGCACGAACGCCTGGTTTGAACAGGAGGACTCCTGGTGGGTCGGCCAGCTCGGACTGCCCGCCGGTGCGACCCGCCGGCTCGACACCCTCGACGTCTGGATCGATTCGGGCGTCTCCCATCTAGCCGTCCTGCGCCGCCATCCCGAACTGCGCTTCCCCGCCGACGTCTACATCGAGGCGACCGACCAGCACCGCGGCTGGTTTCAGTCCTCGCTGCTCACCTCCGTGGCGCTCTGCGGCGAGGCGCCCTACAAGACCGTCATCACCCACGGCTTTGTCGTCGACAAGGACACGCGCAAGAAGGTGTCCAAATCCGCCCAGGGCACCTACGCGAAGCCGATGGACGCCGCCCACTTTGTGGACAAGTACGGCGCGGACGTCGTCCGCCTGTGGGCCTCCAGCGTGGAGTTCACCCACGAGGTACCCTTCTCCGAGGAATCCTTCGCGCTGCTCACGGACGCCTACCGGCAGTTCCGGAACGTGCTGCGCATCCTGCTGGCCAACCTGCACGACCTACCCAAGGGGTATGATTCGCTGGAAGGCGCCACGCTGCTGGACCGCTGGCTGCTGAGCCGGCTTCAGGCGGTGATCGAAACCTGCACGGACGCCTACCAGGCATTCGATTTCCGCAAGGTGTTCCAGACGCTCAACCAGTTCTGCACCGTGGACCTGTCCGCCTTGTACGTGGACATGACCAAGAACCGCCTCTACTGCGAGCGCGCCGGTGCCCCCCGGCGGCGGGCGACGCAGGTGGTGATGGCGCGCGCCTTCGACGCGGTGTGCCGTTTGCTTGCCCCGATTCTGACGTACACCGCCGACGAAGCTTGGGAGTTTGCCGGGCACGCCAGTTCGGTGCACACCGCGGTTTTCCCGAAAGCGGATCCGACGCTCCGCGACAAGGCGGTGGAGGCACACTTTGAGCAGTGGCTCGAACTGCGTTCGGTCCTGGCGCAGGCCATGGAGCCGGCGCGCAAGGAGAAGCTCGTGGGCAACGCCCAGGAGGCCACGGTGGAAATCGAGGTCGCCGACGAAGCGCTGCTCGCCGGAACCGTAGGCAGGGAAGAGGAATTGGAGGAGGTGCTGCTGTTGAGTCACCTCGTCCTCCGCAAGGGCGAGAAGACGGCTGCGCAGGTTCGGGCCAACCCGGACAAGCGCTGCTCCCGTTGCTGGCGGCACAAGCCCTCCGTGGGGCGTTCCGCCCTGCACTCCGAGCTTTGCGACCGGTGTGAGGACGTCCTGACTAATCCCGCCCTATGAGCACGGCTCCCGCGGAAAACGCAGGCGCCCCGGCGGCGCCCCCTCCGGTCGCCGCTCCCAAATGCTGCACCGGCACTTGGTTTGCGGGCGCCGCGCTGGTGTTGTTTTTGTACGCACTGGATCAGGTGACCAAGCTCTGGACTGCGGGCCTCGATCTGGGGCGTCCCGGCTGGCCTGTGCTGCCGCAGCATGTGCCGCTGGGCGGGCACATTCCGGTGTGGGGCGAGACGTTTGAGTGGGTGCACTTCAGCAACACGGGGGCGGCTTTTGGGATCATGCACGACAGCAACCGGTTTTTCATCGGCCTGTCGATTGCAGCGGTGTGCGGGCTGGCTTGGGCGCTGCGGCGGAACCTGTTTCCCGGCCGGCTCAACCTTGTGGCTATCGTGCTGCTCCTTCCCGGAATCCTCGGCAACCTGACCGACCGGCTGCTCCACGGGTACGTGGTGGACTTCCTGCTGTTTGACTTCGGCTTCTGGCCCTTCGCCCCGTGGCCGGCCTTCAACGTGGCGGACAGTTGTATCTGCGTTTCGGTGGGCTTGCTGATGCTGGCGACGATCCAAGAGGGGCGCGCCAAATAGGCGGGAGCGAAGAAAAGGCCCCGGTCATCTCTACGCGGGGTCCGCGACGCACCCACGCCTCACCCACCCCTACCGGTTGGGGCGCCAGACAAGCGTGTGGCTTTTGAGCTCCAATTCGGTCCAGTGGAGCTTGTACTCGAGGACCGACCCCATGTCGTAGCGCGCCAGCCCCTCCTCGCACAGCCATTCAATCTGGCGCCACTGCAGCAGGTTGCCGATGGACAGCTGCCCCAGCTCCGCCTTGTAGCTGAACTGCTGTCCGCGATAGTGGATGCCGTCGACGCCGCCCATCACGAAGCCCACATCCTCGCCGTCCCGGGTCGCAAAGATCGCCCGCGCCGCGCCGTTGCGGCACATCCGCCGGAATACCTCCCCGTAGAACGAGCGGAAGGGCTCCTGCGAAATTCCGCAGTGTTCCAGCCCCTTCCAACTGGACTCCTCGACGGCGAGCATCCGTGCGTAAACGGCCGCCGCCTCCTCGTCCGAGAGGGACGGCGCACAGCGCACAAATTCGATGCCGGCGGCCTGCGCCTTCTGGAGCGCCTTGCGCAGGTTGCCGCGGAACTTTCCGGAGCGGCGGGAAAGAAAACCGTCCGCCCCCCCCTCGAGCGAGGCGGAGCGGAAAAGGGTCGGCTCGAGGAAGCCGACCTCGTACCGGCGTTTGAGCAGAAGCGTGAGCTGCCGGAACTGGGGCGAGCCCCATTGCAGGCCGCTTAGGGCGAGCGAGGGGGGGCAGCCCCTGTGCTCGGGCTCCTGAAGGAGGGCCTCCAGAAGGTGGACCGCATCGGGGCCGAGCAGCGGGTTGGGAAAAAACCAGTGCGACTCGAGAGGCTCCAGCAGCGGGCCGATGAGGGGGTGGAACACCTGCGCCAGAGCGAGCAGGCTTCTGTGAAAGGAGCGCAGCAACAACGTCCGCTGGGGGGCGAAGACGGC
>CAMCIN010000362.1 GCA_945874745.1 Akkermansia muciniphila
CACGGGTTCAAGGCGGTGGGATTTCATCTCGTAAAACGCACGGATCCTCTCGGGTTCGCTGCGGAGATCGCCCTCCACGTTTTCGAGCCATTTCTTCCAGGCAGTTTTCACAGCTCCGCCTGAAGGTCCCCTCTGATCTGCTGTGTCTGAAATCCGCAGATCCAGCAACCAGTGGAGTGGCACTGCGGTCATGCAGTCGAGCGCCACTCCTATCTTTTGTCGACTCCTCCAAAGGCGCTCCCTGGGCGCCGTTAGTTCCCGCTGTTTGAGTACGTGCGCAGGAACAGCTTAATGTCGCTCACGCTCTTGACGAAGTTGTCCAGCCCTGTCTGTTCGTCGTTGAGCAGCGAGTAGGCGGGAATCACCAACTTCCACCGGCTGTTCCACACCGAACGGCCCACCAACCGCGAACTGGTAAACTCCGCGGGAACGGTGCCGTAGAAATAATTGGTAGCATCCACGGCACGGAAGGCCTGGTGCTTCCGCTGGATCCACAACTGTTCGTTCAGCGTGCCCTGTGGAGTGAAGACCGACAATCCCGAGTAGTTCGAGGCTCCGATATTGATGGGTAGGGGCAGCGCCTGATCCCTCACCCGCCAGGAACGCAGCGCATTTGAGTCCGCCAACGGCGAGGCGCGCATCCAGTCCACACCGGCGGGAATCAGGTATACATACGGAGTCGCCCCAAGCGCATAGGACCCAGAACTGAGGGGCCCGGAGCCCCCGCTCGTGAGGGGGGACGTGCTATCAAAGCCGTCCATCCCAACGTATCCCTTTAACACCACCCCGGCCGAGAGAATCTTCGTGGCGAAGGTGGACTGGGAAAAGTTGTGGTCCCCCGCCGCATAGGGCCAGCCGAAGAAATTCTGCCCCTGTTCAATCGTCGTCCCAAACGGGATGACGATCCCCGGGACAACACCACCGGATGCCTTGCCGATATTGGCGCAATAAGAAACGACGTCGGGATCGTTTAGCACGTTGCTCATGATCCGCTGCTGCAACACTTCCTTCCAGCGGGTGTCGTCGTCCTCCGTCGCCTGATCGGTCCGGATCCGGAACAGTTCCTGCCGCAGCGAAAACAGCGTTCCGTTTCGGTCCGGATTGTTCAACCCAGAGCGCCCCTTCACCACCGCCCAGTCGTCCCGAAGGGCCGCCAATACACCGGCCAACCCGGAATCCCCAACGCTCGTACTCACAGGGTCCGAGCCAGAGAAGGCTCCCAAACACCAGTTCGTAATAATCGACCGCGTGAAGGACTGCCCCGCCGAGGAACTGATCAAGCCGGTCTCATAGTCATACGCCTTGGCAGCGCAATAGGTGTAAATCTGCGCGAGATTGAAAAGCGCACCAAACTGGACGAGTTGTTCATTGCGCAAATCCCGGAAAACCACATCCCTGGTCCGATAGCCTTGGATCACAGCAGCAGCCCTCGTGCGAAAATCGGTACGTTCCGCAACCACCCGTGAGGCCTCCGCGTAGACTTCCGACACCCTCTCCCTTGCTTTCTGCAATTCGGAAATACGCAAAGCCATATCAAACACCGAACTCGACAACGTGTCGTACAGATGGCCGAACTCTGCCGCGTAGATTTTATTCCCGGTGGAAGTTTGAGCTGTCGTCAACACGGAGGCAGCGTTGTCTCGAAGGGTGCCTGCGGACTCACGGGCATAGAGAGCCTTTGTCTGAAGACCGAGCGCAACCAGACTCAAATTATACTTGCCCTGCGATCCGCCAAATTTGAGGTTCGATCTCAACGAAGAAGAGAAGTCATTCGCGGTGCCGTTGACTACGGGAGGTATCTCTGAAAAAGCATCAAGGGCGTTTTTGTAATACTCTGCTAATACATCCACAAAACTCGCACCAACCTCGAGTCCCACATACTGCTCAGCCTTTTCCGTTGCTAACCGCAAATTTTCCAAGGATTGCCGATTGGCGCCCGCCAACTCAGAGGTAACCTCCGTGTACAACTCATAATCCCGCTGAAACTGCCGCTTGTAGCCGGTAAACGTGCTCACGGCGTTGAGCATATTCACGTGGGCATGGTACACATCAAGAAGGGCGGACTGAAGTTTTCCCACCTGCCGCCGCTTGCCCATACTGGCAGAAACAAACTGTCCCTGATTGAACTTTGAGACGGAGAACGTCCGCGTCGTATACTGACTGCCGCCTGTGACCCTGTCCCAAATGTTCTTTATATCCCAGTTGAGAGAACCACCGTAAATGGTCCGGCCATTGATCGTGCCAGCCGACACATCCCAAGTGGCGACATTTCCGTAATCCAAAAAGTCGTGTGGCTCCCTATACTCCATGCTCACGATGTCACCGCTGGTATCAATCAAATCAGAAGGCTTGTCCAAAAAGAACCCGTGGTACAAGTCGGGCCCCGCATACCCCTGGGCGTAAAGCTTGCCCGGCCCGACATCCCCCGGATAAGGAGAGCCGAATATGCTCAACAGTTGGTACTCGTAGGCCTTCTCCTGCTGGGAAAGGGTGTAATTGTACGAATCGAGGGAATCCTCCTGTTCGCGCAACGAGGTGTTCATCGCACTCGCACCCGTGAACGCTACCTTCGCATTTAAGGCTGCTCTCACTGCGCGATCATAGAGCTGCTCAAAATGACTCTTCCCGGCGGCGAGCTCACTGGCTGAAATATC
The DNA here is from genome assembly GCA_945874745.1 of Akkermansia muciniphila. Classification (GTDB taxonomy): domain Bacteria; phylum Verrucomicrobiota; class Verrucomicrobiia; order Chthoniobacterales; family Chthoniobacteraceae; genus Chth-196. The sequence goes on from CAMCIN010000362.1 coordinate 2,655, forward strand.
AAAAGTCATCGAGTCATTGGCCAGTCCCAAAGGATTCAGGTGCCCCTGCAAGCCGCTCGAAAGAGTCGAAATAGCCCCACCCCACGTTGCAAGCTGCTTCAATTCCGGAACGGTGCTGCGGTCTATCTTTGCCAGACCCTCACTCGTGGCATCCTCCACAGGAATCATCGCATTTGCGTTGACCCAGTTGAAAAAGCTTCCCTGATAGGCGCGCGCCGCCCAATCGTCTGACCCCCAATACCTCACCCGGCCGCTGGAGCCGGTGGATTCGTCGTCATAGTGAGACCACCCGGTCTGATCCCCCTCCTGGAAGGCAGACCTAGCAGTGAGATTTACCGCCATGTAGCCCGCCTTTGCAAACGCTACGGCAGCGCCAGCAAACTTCCGCTCATCACGGTAGTCCACTTCAACCGACTGGCCCAGCACCGATGCGGTCTCCACTTGGGGGATCCAGTCAAACTTCTCCTTGGTGAGCAGCTTGTAGTAGCACTTGAGCGCCGTTAAATAGTGGCCGTATGCATCCCCGTGTCCCTGAGGATACATCAGCTGGGCGTCCGTTGCGTCAATCACACCATTCGCACCCGCACCACTTTTCTCCTTAATATTGTAGTTCGTGGCGTAGAT
>CAMCIN010000363.1 GCA_945874745.1 Akkermansia muciniphila
CGCACAATTCAGTTTTTGAGGTCCTGCACTTACTCACAGCAGAATCACTGCTCAAAAACACTTGTCTTAATCTGTCTATTTTAATCAGCCATTCCGTTGTCGCCTCCCATGAGGAACAAATTCGGAACCAGTCTTTCAAAGAACAAAAACATTCCCCCAAGGCCCTCGGTGCTCACCACCTAAGTGGCTTGCGTCTGCTGGCTTTCGGCCCACTCACCTCGGTGAGCAGTACCACCTTTTCTGTGACGGGAGGGAGAACGTAACCCATCAGCAGAAACTCGCAATACCTTTTTGATAAAAAGATCACAAAAGGTCCTCCAGCGCCCCCCTAGGGGGCTTTCCCCGCCCATCCCACGTGGGATTAAGAAATTAGGCCAGTGCTCCTTACGAAATGACTGGCACTGCTCCGGTACACCCATCAAAGAAGATCTCCTGATCTGCTTGGTTCCCTCATCCCAAGCTTCCGGTAGGCAGGCGCCATGGCCACCCTTCCCTGTGGCGTCCGCTTTAAGTAGCCCTGCATGATGAGGTAAGGCTCGTTTACGTCTTCAATGGTGCCCGCGTCCTCTCCGATTGCCACCGCGAGGGAATTTAACCCGACCGGCCCTCCCTCAAACCGATGGATGAGGGCTTCGAGGATGCGCTTATCCATCTCGTCGAAGCCGTCCCTGTCGATATCAAGCATCGAAAGAGCCTCGTCAGCAACTGGTTGAGTCACAACGTTGTTGGCACGGACCTGGGCAAAGTCGCGCACCCAGCGGAGCAGGTTGTTTGCAACACGGGGGGTACCCCGTGCCCGGGCGGCCACTTCAAGCGCCCCCATTTGGTCGATCTCAACGCCGATGAGGCCCGAGCTTCTGAGCAGGATCGATTGAAGCTCCTCCGCTGTATAGTAGTCCAAACGGCAGTTCATGCCGAAGCGGCTTCTAAGCGGGGAGGAAATCATCCCCGCCCTAGTGGTTGCCCCTACCAGTGTGAACTTTGGAAGATTCAGCCGCACCGAGCGGGCGCTGGGGCCCTGATCAATGATGATATCCAGCTTAAAGTCCTCCATTGCAGGATAAAGATACTCCTCGATGGCGGGCTGAAGCCTGTGGATTTCGTCTATGAAGAGAAGGTCACCCTTTTCGAGTGTGGTGAGTAGCCCAGCGAGATCACCCGCTTTTTCAATGGTCGGCCCGCTGGTGCTCTTTATTTTGCCGCCCATTGCGTTGGCAAGAATGTAGGCGAGTGTTGTCTTTCCCAACCCTGGGGGGCCACTGAGGAGGATGTGGTCGAGCACATCCTCCCTCTGGCGGGCGGCCTGAACCATGAGCTCGAGGCGGTTGCACACCTTTTGCTGGCCGGCAAACTCACTGAAGAGCGGAGGCCGCAGGGAAACTTCGAAGCTTGGGTCTGGCGTTTCTGCGGTATTTTGGAAGTAATTCTGAGCCACGGGAGATTTGGGAGCGGAGGCAGTGAGGAAAGGCTCCGGCGGGAGCGCCTTCGGGGTGATTTATAGCCGATGCTCTGGAGCGAGTGGAGTCTTTCTCTGTCTCCCCTGTGCGTGCTGCTACTCCGTCTGGGCCTCTTGACGGGCCAACAGCATTCGCTCGTGCTCGGCCTCCTCCATGCCCTCACGCACAAGCTCCTCGCCAAGCGTCACTTCGTCTCTGGAGATAGCCCAATTGAGTCCCCTCGCAGAAAACGGGCGAAGGGACTCCCCCACCTCGGAGGGAAACTCCGTGGGCAACGAACGGCCATGGAGTTCCCTTCGTGCCTCATCCCAATCGGCGGAGGTGGGCGCGTCGTGCTCCTGAATCTGGGCCACCTCCCACGCGCGGCGCTGGACAAGGTCCGCGTCTGGAACACCAAGTCCATGGGAGCCAACGACGATTTTGCCGGATAAAGTGATGTGCGAATCCATGCCTACCAGTACATGCGCCCAGCAGCGCTGCAAGTGGGAGGAGCAGGCAGGAGAGGCGTCACATCCTCAGGTTTGCTAGCGTGGCACAGAGAAAAAAGGGGCGCGCCCTGGAGTTTTCAGGGTTTGCCCTGACGCCTAGATCAGGGCGCTTAAGTGAGTTGCTTCCCCTGCTGTCGGACTACATTTCGCGGGCCCAAGCCGGGCGCTGGCGCAGGTGAAAGAGCATTTCCCCCGCCTTTGGCACGTGGAGTATACCCTCCTCTTCCCTGTCCTGAAAGTCTGCCAAACTGATGGACCGCGGATCTCTGTAGCCTAAGCTGACGGAGCGACAAACGTCTTCAGGGATACCCGTGGCTAGCGTGACCTTGACCCGGCACTGCTCGATCCCGTTTTCGTAGGTCCCAATGCCGCGGACATGCGTGGAGTGGGCGATCACGCCCCAAGAAAGGTCCTTGAACCGGTCCCACTGCTTCAGAAAATAGTCCCTGCAGTGGTAGCCGATGTGGCGGATTAACTTCCCGTGGGTGAGGGAAATTTCGTGGATGTGGGGCGCGTAGATGATGAGTTCTCCGCCGTCCGCGACGATGGGCTCGAGCTTATACATGCATTTCCCGCCGACCCAGAGCTCGTCATACATCGGGGGTGCACAGGAGAGCACCGTGTGGAAGGGCTTCTCCTTGTACTCGATGTGCAGCTGCTTCGAGAGTTCGCTGGCGGCATCCCACGCAGCTTCCGGAGAGCCACAAAAGAGGCCCGCGAGGTGGCCGTGGTCGACGACCATCGCCAGGCAGGTCTTCGGGATGGGAACGAGGGCGGCTGCCCGGTCAACCACCTTTCGCACAGGCGTCCACTTGTTGCCAATGATCATCGGGTTGGTAACAACCGCGCCGAGCCAGTGAAAGAAGTTGAGGATTTCCGGGCCCGAGACACCTGGGAACAGGTACTTGTTCCCCCCCGAAAAACCGACGACTTCATGCGGGAACACGGGCCCGCAGATGAGAATCCGGTCGTAACCAAGCACCTTGGAGTTGATTTCGACAGGGACATCCATCGCGAAAAGACCGCCGCTCAGTTCCGAAATCTCAGACTCGGAGATCACGCCGATCTTTTGGAGGGCAGCCGGATTGTCCCATTCGTGGTTGATGAACCCAACGGCGGCGTAATCGCTTCGGCGCTGGTCCAAGGAGATGTCGAGCCGCTCGCAGATGGCCTCCTCGGACATCGGCTGGTGTGTGCCCAGGGCGATCATCACGTCCAGACCACGCACCCCCCCCCGAAGGTGCGCGTAAATAGTCTGGAAGAGCAGTCCGACGGGACAGGTGCGGGTGGAGTCCGGAATGATGAGGACCACCCGCTGGTTGCGGTACT
>CAMCIN010000364.1 GCA_945874745.1 Akkermansia muciniphila
AGATGGGGCGTCTGAATGGTGGGATGCCCCATGAAACCATAGTCCCCCCACGCCTGGTCGTCGGAAAGAATCAGCACCACGTTCGGCGGTGCGGCCATGCCGCGGCACGAGAAAAACCCAAACAAAACGACATAAAGCAGGCGGACCACAAAACGTGAAGACATAAAACGGGGCATAAAAAGTGGGGAGTGAGAGCAAAAAAGCCAACCGACCGTGGCAGTTGCATTTGGGTCGAAGGTCTCCACAAAGGACGCAGAGGTTCGCAGATCTTCTTGAGGGGCTCCTCTACTTCCCTCTTTTTTTCTTCCTCCGTTAAATCTGTGGCATCTGCGGCATCTGCGGATAGTTCCCTGAAAAACGTCCTAGGACCTCTTGCCGATGCAAAAGAGGCGGGTGTCGGTGCGCAGAAACAGCTGGCCGCCGGCCGCGACCATCATCGCCCGGACCACCTTGTCCGCGCCCGAACCAAACGCGGCCTGGTGCAGGATCTTGCCGTCCGCAGCGTCCACCACCACCACGTCGCCGTTGAAGTTCACAATGTAGACCTTGCCGTCGGCCACCAAGGGAGAGGCTTCGTATTTGATACGGCCCGGCGTTTCGAGCGTCCACTTGAGGCTGCCGTCAGGCGACACGCGCGACAGGGCCTTTGAAAGATCCGAGAGAACAAAGAAGTCGCCTTCGGCGAAAGCCGGAGTGGGCACGTCTGACGTCACCGCACGGTCGGTACTGCTCCAAGCCAGCGCCTTGTCATCGAGCGTTCCCTTGCCCGGCTTGACCGCAAAGACGGGCGCCTTCTTCGGGGCGCAGGCGAGCACTACGCCCGCTCCGGCGACCGGCGAGGGCACCAAGCGCCAGTGCCCGATCCGGGTCGGATTCCAAGTGCCCCAACGCCACAGTTCGTCACCCGTGGCCGGGTCGTGGCCGCTGAGCATATCGCCCCCGGCGAGGAGCAGCTGCCATTTCCCGTTCACTTGGTGGGGAACGGGCGTGCTAAAGGCCTCCCGCGACTCGGCCTGCGCCTCGGTCGGACGCACGTGGCGCCACAGAGTTTTGCCGGCCAGATCCAGGCAGAGCAGGTAGGACTCCCCTCCCACCTTGCCCTTGTCGTGCACGGGCTGGTCCCGCTGAAGCACCTGAATGTACAACCGCCCCTCGAAAAGCAGCGGGCTTGCGGAGAACGTCCACTGGAAGGCAAAGTCCCCATAATCCTTCTGTATATTCCTATTCCACAACTGCTTGCCCTCCACATCATAGGCCAGCAGGTCGCCGTTCCCGAAAAAGAACACCACCGTCTTTCCATCGGTCACTGGCGACGGGGAAGCGTAGTTGCTCCGGTCGTCACGCTTGCTCCCGTCGGCCACCTTGTGTTGCCAGAGGGTCTTGCCCGTGAGCCTGTCGAGGCAGAGGGCGTGGAGTGCCTGTGCCTCCGTATCGGCCGCAGAAAGAAAAACGCGGTCCCCGGCGACAATCGGGGTCGAGGCGCTCGCGCCAACCATTGGCACCGACCAGGCTACTCCGTCTTCGGGACCGAATTTCACTGGCAGGCCCTTTTCGCTGGAGGACCCGTTAAAGCTCGGGCCGCGCCACTGCATCCAGTCTGCCGCTGGAAGAAGGGAGGGAAACAAGACAAGAGCGGCCGCGCTTGCTGCGAAGGGGAGGATTTTCATGGGGAGAGGAAGGTTTACGAAACACCGGCACCTAAATCTGCCGCCGCGCCCTCTCGATACAACGTCAAAAGTCGCCTCTGATCAGGATCCTCTTCGCGCGAAGGGGACGGGGAGGAATCCACAGATTCAAAAGATGTCCGCAGATTTTGCTCTGCTCTCCTCCCCTCTGCGGCATCTGCGAAATCTGCGGATCCCACTCTTATCTTCCTGCGCCGGTGAGGGTTCCCCAACTCACAGCCAAGCGGGGAGGAATCCACAGATTCAAAAGATGTCCACAGATTTTCCTCTGCTCTCCTCCCCTCTGCGGCATCTGCGAAATCTGCGGATCCCTCCCCCGCCTCAGTTTGCCTTTTTCGCAGGACGCGCCCCTTGGGCCGGGCCGCTCGGACGCAACAATACCTCCACACGCCGGTTGGGGGCCTGGTCCTCCACGTTGCCGCCGGATACCAGAAGCTCCTGCGACCCCCGGCCCATCGTCTCAAGTTTGGCCGGGTTCATATTGTACCGGCGCACCAGCCACTCCTTGACGGCATCCGCCCGGCGCTGGCTCAAGCGCATATTGTAGTCCGGCGAGCCGGTGCTGTCGGTGTGGCCGATGATCCCCATGATGTAGTCCGGAAAACGCCGCCGTAAATCAGCGATCTTTTCAAGCATCGGAATCGACTCCGGCCCGAGCTCCGAGCTGTCGTGTCCAAACAGCGCGTTCCCCGGAATGGCGACCGGACTTTCGCGCGTGGGCACCTGTCCGATGTTGGCGAGCGCATCCTCGATCGACTGTCTTCCCGGGACGCCGCTGTCCCCCACTCCAGAACCGCTGCCCATCTTCGACGCCCCCTTGGCCAACTGCTGGGTCATCGCCAAAACCGGCTGCGCGTTTGAGACCGCCGGCGCTTTCAGGAAGGTCCCCGCCAGAGCGGAAAGCTCGCTGTCGAGCGCACCCGCCGTCGACTGCGGCAACTGGGCCATTGCCACCGTTTCCGCCAGGGCCTTCGGCTTGTCCTCCACCAGTTTTTTGGAGAGATCCACCGGCTTGACGTCCAGCTTCACGTCCAACGCCTGGGGTTTGGCATCTGAAAAAACGAGCTTGTCGGGCGAGGGCGGCTCCTTCTTGGCAGCGGGCGCCGGCTCGGGCGCATCCTGCAAAGACTTCGGGTCAAACTGCACCTGCCGCACCACAAACTTTGGTGGCAGCAGCGCCGGCGCGGAAGACTCGCTGAGGCCCTGAATCGGGAGCGATTTGGACCACACATACCCCCAGCCATGGATTGCCAGCGACACCACAAGCGCAGCCAAATACCAGTAATGGACTGAGGAATGCTGCTGTTCGCCGCGTAGAACGTTCACGCTCGTGTTCATAGATTCACTATGTCACAGCGCGTGCAGCCAGACAACCCGCGCCGTTGTAAAACCACAAATCGCTGCCCGCCTTTCCCTCCGCCCGCGCCCCCCTATTGCCCCAGTCGCAACTCCCAGCGGCCCGCCGCACTCCCGCTCTCAAACCAGCCGCGCCCCCGGCTCGCAGGCAGATCCAGCACGCACCCAATCAGCGAACGCCTCGCCCCGCCGCTTACGTAACTCCCGCTCCACTC
>CAMCIN010000365.1 GCA_945874745.1 Akkermansia muciniphila
CTTCCCCGTCATGCCAGTGGATCGCCTCGACGAGCGCCCTGAACGGAACGCAACCCTGGTAGACATCACTTGTGACTCGGACGGTAAAATCTCGAAGTTCGTCGATCTTCAGGATGTGAAGGAAACCCTCCCCCTGCATCAGCTGCGCGCCGGGGAACCATACCACATTGCATTCTTCCTAATGGGTGCATATCAGGATATTATGGGTGATTTACACAACCTTTTCGGACGTGTGAACGAAGCTCATGTTTTCCTCGATAACGACGAAGAAAGCGGCTGGTACATCGAAGAGACTCTGGAAGGCTCCACCATTGGAGAAGTGCTCAAGATGGTTCAGTGGGATCAAACCGAACTCGTTCGCCTAGTGAAAACGCAGGTGGATATCGCAATCAAAACGGATCGCCTCAAGCCCAACGAGGCCATGCGCTTGCTTGCCAGTTACGAAAAAGCACTCAAGGGCTACACTTACCTTGAGTTCGCCCCGACCGCTAAATAGTCAGACCTAATTCCACAGCCCTTAACCAACGACATCGCGTTGGTTAAGGGCCTGTCTCAATATCGTATCTTTAAGGACAGCCGCATCTTCCGGCCGTCCTCCCTAAACTTACTTTCCGAGCTGGAAAAGGTAACGAAACAGGTCAAGGAGCTGCTGCTCTTTCATCCATCCAGTCAATCCATCCGGCATTAGCGTGCCGGTGTCCGTACTGGAGCTAATCGCGGCTTTCGAGATGGGTTGCCCGGGATTCCCCGTCACATCCTTCAGAACCACGGAATCCGAGCTCTCCGAAGCCTTGTACCCCTGATAACTCTGACCGTTCTTAAGGGTGATTTGCGTTAGCATAAACCCCTCCTTAACCTGCCGTTTCGGCCAGAGAACAGATTCCACAATAAACTCTGGCGTAAGGGCCTGGCCGATCGCACTCAGATCGGGCCCGAGGATCCCGCCCTGACCGCCCACTTTGTGGCAGGCCACACAGGTAGCTTGAGCGGCCTTAAAAATACCCTCGCCCTGTTTGGCATCTCCTTTTGCGAAAGTTTCTGAAACAAGCCGCTTAATCAATTCCTCGCTGTAGACAGGCCCACTCGACGTCACTCCTGCAGCGGTATTCAGAGCATCTCGGAGCGACAAATCATCCCGCCCATTCTCGGACATCCATTGCAAAGCCAACCTAGCCGCTTCAGGCGACAATTTGACCTCATTGATAGCCGACGCCAGCGCCGACGCCCCATTTTTCTGCGTCAGTAACGGCTGTAAAAACGCACCAACCTCTTTCGGCTTTTGGGCACGCTCAAGGAGTTGAGCGGATCGGGTCGCCACAATTTTGCTATCAAGCGGCGCCAAGGCAGCTAAAGCGGCCGCGCAAAGGCCTTCATCCGAGGAATTCAGGAAAACAAGCAACTCAGGCAGCGCGTCTTTCCCTCGAACCTTCGCAATCGCCGCAATCGCAGCCTGCCGCTCCGCACCCCCTGTCGATGAATCAGCCAGTATTGCTGAAATCCGGACACTAGCGCCGTAATGCTTACCGTTGGATCCGACAATCTTAAGGGCGGCAATCCGGGCGATCGAATGCGTGCTCTGGAAGAGTTGCCCCATCAGCTTGCCATACGCGGCATCCTCATCCGGGCGATCGAATTTGCGGCTTAACAAGCGAACTAACGAATCCAACACGACTCTCGACTCAGGCGCCTGTCCAATCGCAAATTCCGCATCCTCGGCCGTACCATTTTCAATCAGGACGGCAAGAAGGCTGTCCCGCATCGCGGTAGAAAGCTTGCCTGACATAATCTCTTCACGCACACGGGGATTCATCGCACGATCACCAACAGTTGTGATGAGCCGAACTAGGGCATGGACTCGGTTTCCAAAATCCAATCGTCCTTGGGCGACAGCTGGACGCCAGTAAGGCGCGAGTGCGTAGATGGCTTGGGTCAGGGCATATTCGATGGCTTTGTCAGTGGGCTTATCCATGACAAGAGTGGCCGTCTTGACGGCCTCTGCTGCAATTTTCGCAGGCATCCAAGCGCAGGCAACCACACCCTCCAGCCGAACCCGCGGATGTTCGTCCAACACTGCCTTCTGGAGTAACGGAAGCGGGTCTTGAATTTGATTTACCCCGACCCCGAGCAGGTGAGCGCCCCATGCTCGCGCCCTGAAATCAACAGACCCCATAAGACGCTCGATCACAGCAACATTACTTAACTCATGAGCCGCAAGAACCCCACTCAGCTCGTACAATAGACGCATCTCGTCTTTCGCGCCCGTTTTGGCCAATGCAGCCTCCACGGCAGGACGGACAGCGGCCTGGTCCATACGGTAAAGCGCGAATTTGGCGTTATCCCGTTCCCAGCGCTCGTCAGAACCCAGACGCGCTACAAGCTGCGCGGCATCCATTCCACCGAGGGCAGGTTTTTTCACCAACGCCCGCTGCTTCGCGGTGACCCGCCAAATACGTCCATGGGAAAGATCACGGCGCGGATCGCGATAGCTTGCCTGGTAGTGACCAATAATCGGATTGAGCCAATCACACACATAAAGGGCACCGTCAGGTCCGACGCGGGTTTCTACAGGCCGAAACTCGTTGCCACCGGAAAGGAGGTCCCCCAGCTCCTCGCTGGCGAAAGTGGATCCATCGTCCCGTAGGCGGTAGAGCTGAATCTGACTGGTATAAAACGTACTCTTAAGAAGAACGCCCTTTAGATCCTCCGGTAGATGGCTGCTCTCGAGGAACTCCGGCTCCATACTTTTGCCCTTTGAACCCGCCAAATTAGTCGGGAGTTTGAGGGGATGCAGCGTCGGGATAAGCGCCGGTGTCGTGTGCCAGAGTTGGGTATCCGCCCCACTCCCGTGAAAAGTTTGACCAAAATCGTCCCAAGCCGTGCCCCAGCAATTATAGCCAGCCGTACTCTCGTTCAAAAAGGAGTCCAAACGCTGCGTCCGCGGATTGAACCGCCAGACACCGCTTCGATTCAGCTCGGAGAGCCCGTACGGCGTCTCCACATAGGACCAGATGTGATAGCCTTGGGTGAACCAAAGACAGCCATCCGGCCCCCACCGTAACGAATTGGCGTCCTGGTGTGTATCGCCTGTTCCGAACCCGCTCAAGACAACCGCACTGCCGTCGGCGTTGTCGTTATTGTCTCGATCAGGCAAATGAATGAGTTGAGTGCTTTGGCAGACATAAAGCCCACCGCCAACAGATTTTGGGGCGAACTCAAATCCCATCGGCATGGTCAAATG
>CAMCIN010000366.1 GCA_945874745.1 Akkermansia muciniphila
GTAACTTTCCGGGAAGCCGCCCCTTGTCCACAGAGACTCAAGGGGGTCTTCCGGCACCTCCAATGCGTGCAAGGGAGTCATCTCAAGAAATGCAATCCGTCCTGCGAGAGTTTCTCCGCTTTGCCGAAGGAGTTCCAACGATGCGGAGCCAAGAAGCAGAAAGCGGCCGGTCTTCAGCCCCTTGGCCCGGCCCTCGTCGATGATTCCCCGAAGCGCTTCAAAGAGGCCGGGAGAGCGTTGAACCTCGTCAAAAACGACCAACCGGTTTTCATGAGCAGCGAGAAAAAGCTGGGGATCAGTCAGCTTTTCGCGGTCCCTGAAGTTTTCCAGATCAAGGTAGAGACCATCGAAGGATTGAGCGAGTTGCCGGGCGAGAGTGGTTTTCCCAACTTGCCGGGGCCCAAGAAGGGCGGCGGCCGGCTGGCGGGCTAGTGCACGCTGCAAGTCAGCGAGAATCGAGCGGGCTATCATCCTTGCATATTATCCGCGCTTTGGTTGATTTACAAGGAATGCGAGGAGGCCTCGCTGGCGACGTTCTGATCAGGGAGGTCTGGCCGCTCTGCTCTCTCGGGCTAAAGGGACTGGGATGTTGCGAGGCTTGCAAGGGAGCGTCCGAGGTGTCCGGTTCCGAACCAACCGCCGGGAGATCGCTTTTTTCGCGCCCGCCCGTGCGTGCCACCGTCGCGCTGTTATGGATCGGGGTAGCTCGGGCGCGGCACGCTGGGGGGCTCATTGGGTGGCAAAATTTGTAAAATTCGTACATTTCCACTCTGCGATTTCATCAAGTTTGCCTCAGGGCGTCTCTGGAAGAGGTCGCTGGCTGGTTCACTTACCGCATTCGTCTCCGAGATTGGCCTGCAGGGAAGCCAATCCGCTCTGCCTCGGCGCAGGGAGCGCTCCCCTACGGAAGAAGGATTTCGCAGTACGCGCGCGCGCGGCGTACATCTCGGGCAGTCCAGCCCATCGCGAATGCGCCCACCGTATGGCGCTTCCGGACTCGCTCCCAGAGACACACCACCTCTTGTGGGAGCGGATCGCAGCAGTGCGTTACGCCTGGAAGGAACATCGCGGGATGCCCTCAAGCTGAGGAATCACCATCGCCACTGCGGGCAAAGAGCGCGCCCCATCACCCCTCTCAATGGCATGGTGAGACGCGTTGAGAACTAAGGAGACATGGGGGGAAGCGTTGAAGCTTTTGTTGAAGCTTGGGGCGTTTTCAGGGAGTCCAAATGGGTTAAGTGCCTGATTTTCAATGAAAAGTACCGGTGGTGGGACTCGAACCCACACGGGGATTGCTCCCCAACGGATTTTAAGTCCGTTGCGTCTGCCATTTCGCCACACCGGCTCAAGGCCCTCATTCCCTTGCCCGCTCCCAAAAGAGACAAGCCGCCGCACACTCAATACGGAAGGCCACTTCCTATCAACCCCCGATCTCAACACTCCTTTCCGATTCCTTTTCACTCAGGCACTCGAAAAATACCCTTCCCTTGACTCAACGCCGCTCCCTAAACGATGACACTCATTAGCTGAGGCATTTTAAGGCCGGTAGATCCGGTCAAAATAGCCGCCGTCGGAGAAATGCACCTTGTGCGCTTTTGCCCAACCTCCAAATGCCGAGTCAATACTCACCAAAGTGGCTATGCGGGGAAATTGGGGGCCGTGCTTGCTCCACGCCGCCTCGGCACGGGGGCGGTAAAAGTGCTTGCCCGCAAGATCCTGCCCCTCTTCGCTGTACAGGTAGGTCAGGTAGGCCTCTGCAAGATCCCCGGTCTTCTTGAGCTTCACGTATTTGTCCACCACCGCAACCGGAGGTTCGGCAAGGATGCTCACCGAGGGCGCGACCAACTCGACCTTGTCGGCGCCAAACTCCTTGAGCGCCAAAAATGCCTCGTTCTCCCAGGTGAGCAGCACGTCTCCTATCTGGCGCTGCACAAAGGTGGTCGTCGAGCCGCGAGCACCGCTGTCAAGGACCGGGACGTTCTTGTATAACCGCGTGACGAAATCCAGCAGGGAGGCGCTGTCCTTGCCAAAGGTTTTTTCGGCGTAAAGCCAGGCGGCAAGGTAGTTCCAGCGTGCCCCACCCGAGGTCTTCGGATTGGGGGTGATCACCTGTACACCAGGTTTTACCAAGTCGTTCCAATCCTTGATGCCCTTCGGGTTTCCCTTGCGCACCAGAAAGACGATTGTGGAGGTGTAGGGAGCGCTGTTGTCGGGAAGCCGCTTGGCCCAGTCGGCAGGCAGCAGGCTGGCCTGCTGGCTGAGGGCGTCAATGTCGGCACCCAGAGCGAGGGTGACGACATCGGCGCGAAGGCCGTCGATCACCGAGCGGGCCTGCTTTCCGGAGCCGCTGTGGGACTGCTTGATGCTCACGCTCTCGCCTGTTTTTGCCTTCCAATGCTGGACGAAGGCGGCATTGAAATCAGAGTAAAACTCGCGGGTTGGGTCGTAAGAAACGTTGAGGAGATCACGCCCCCCAAAAGCTTGTGGGGCGGCAAAACAAAGAAAAAGGACGAGACGTAAAAAAAGGTGCATAAAACGGATTCGAAAGAGCCAGCAGGACACAAACTGTGGACGGTCGCTTCAAACATGTTGGGGCAAAACCGCTGAGTCAAACTTGACAGATCAAACACTTAAAAAGATCCCCCACCCTGCTTGTGTAAATTAGAAACATCCTTAATCCTTGGCCCATTCTTTTGGACAAAGATCGGCCCGGGGATGGGTAAATTGCCTGCTTCCGTGTCGAAACGGCACTTTGGGTTTGCATCAAACCCCCATGACAAGGACGTTAAACGGTCTGACACGCCATATGAGTTCTTCCCGCAGAGTAGTGATCACAGGAATGGGGACCGTGAGTCCCGTGGGTTCGGATCTCCGCACCTTTTGGGACAACCTTACCCACGGCCGGAGCGGCATTGGGAGGGTCACCCTTTTTGATGTTACCGGCTACGACTGCCAGATTGGCGGCGAGGTAAAGGGGTTTGATCCGGCCGTCTGGTTTAACGTGCCTAAGGACGCGCGGCGCGCCGACCGCTACGCCCAACTGGCAATGGCTGCTGCCAAACTGGCAATGGCCGACGCTGGACTGGATGGACCGGGGGGGGATCCCGAGCGGTTTGGGGTGATTATCGGCTCGGGCATTGGCGGGCTGAAGTCGCTGGAAGACCAGCATACGAATTTGATCACAAAGGGGCCGGGTCGGATTTCC
>CAMCIN010000367.1 GCA_945874745.1 Akkermansia muciniphila
CACGCCCACCCACAGCTGGCAGAAATGCAGACCCTCTTTTTCCACGGCCCCCTGATCCTCAAGCCTGCCTCCCAAAACAGGGAAGACTACCCAAAGGACTACGCCGCGCGGATCAGCGTACCGACCGACGCTCCGCTGGGGCCGCATCTTTGGCGCTGTGCGACCTCCCAGGGCGTCACCCCCAGTATGAAGTTCGTCGTTGGGGACCTTCCCGAGCTCCTTGAGCAAGAACTCGAAGGCCCCCAGAGCCCGACGGCGGTCCGGCTTCCGGTCACCATCAACGGCCGCATCTTCCCCAGAGAGGACTCGGACGGCTGGTCCTTTTCCGCGCAACAAGGCGAGACGCTCACCTGCGAACTGGCCGCACGTTCGCTCGGTTCCCCGCTTCAGGGGGTCCTGGAACTGCTCCCCCCCGGGGAGGGGAAGGTCCGCGAACTGCACCAATCCACCTCGCAGGATGGGGACCCGGTCCTTTGCTTCACCGCGCCACACTCGGGAACCTACACCATCCGGGTCCGAGACGCGGGCTTCGGCGGCGGGCAACAGTTTGTATACCGGCTTTCGGTTTTCGCGGGCCGTCCTGTCCAGAGCGTCTTCCCCCTGGGCGGCCGTGCAGGCGCACAGGCCGAAGTTGCCCTCCATTCTCTGGGGGACGGCAACCCAGAAACACGGCTCCTTTCGCTCCCCTCCAACCCGGGGATCCATGTACTGCGCGCGCCCGCCGGGGAAGCGAGCAAAGGGCAGCAGCTGCCCTCCTCCCCGTTTGCCTTCCACGTCTCGGACCTGCCCGAACGGGTGCGCCCCTATGGCGGGGCCCCCGGCGCGCAACCCTTGGAAGCCTGCCCGCTTCCGTGCATCTTTAACGGCTGCATTTCCGCCCCCGCGGAAGCCCATGACTGGCGGCTCCAACTGGAGGCCGGCGCCTCCCTCCAGCTCGAAGTGCTCGCGGCGGTGCTGGGCAGCCGCCTCGACTCCGTGCTCACCCTGTTGGACGCCGAGGGCCGGGAGGTTGCCAAAAACGACGATGCCACCGAGGGCTCCCCGGACTCGGCACTGTCCTTTGCTGTGCCAAAGACCGGCGAGTACGTGGTCCGGATTCAGGACCGTTTTGCACGCCGCTCCGGGCCGGCCTTTGGGTACAGGCTCCGGGCGACCGTCGGCGGCCCCGCCGACTTTCAACTCAGACTGGCGGCCGATTTCTACAACGCCATCCGCAGCGAGGAAGCCGGCGCCCCGGCAGTGGAGCCCGCGGCAAAGCCGGCTCCAAAGCCTCCCGGACTCAAGCTGGAGGTGGTCTCTGCCGTGGGGGTGTCGGGGCCCATCGCCCTGGAGATTGAAGGCCTCCCCGAGGGGTCGGACTTCGAGCCCAAAACCATCCCGGCAAAAGCCAAAACTGCTGAGCTGCGCTTCAGTATTCCGCCCAAAACGCCGCTCTCTGCACATTTTCTCAAAATCAAGGGAACCCTAGGGGAGGGCCCCGCGGTGCTGGTCCGTACCGCGACGGTTCCGGGCGCCCCCTTCGCTGTGCAGAAGGCGAGGGAGGACGCAGTCCTGCTGGCCCTTGTGCCGAGAGTCCCCTTCCAGTTTTTCGGGGACTACCTGGTCAACAACGACCAACCGGCGGGCACCACCCTCACGCGCAGCTACAGACTGGAACGGGGCGGCTTCAGCGGCCCGCTGACCGTGGCGCTCTCAGACAAACAAATCCGGTGCCTCCAGCGCGTTCAGGCCGAGCCACGCTCACTCGCACCCGACGCCTCCTCCTTTGACTTCACCATCCAATACCCGACCGAGGTGCAACTGGGCTGGACCAGCCGCGCCCAAATCATGGTTTCCGGCAACTTCCGGGACTTCGACGGCAGCACACACACCCTCACCTACACCTCCTCGGCCCCCGACGAGCAGATCATCTCCGTGGTCACCAGCAGCCTCCTGAGCCTCAGCACCGCGCACAACTCCCTGCCGGTCGACTCCCGGGAGGTGGCGGTGCCGGTGCAGATTCGGAGGCACGATTCCCTCAAGGGAGTGCCGGTGCGCATCTCCCTGAAAACCCCGCCCCACATCAAGGGGGTCCACGCCGAGGCGCTGGCCGTTGCGGGCGATCAAAACGAGGCGACCCTCCGCATCCACCTCGCCGAGGGCGCGGGCCCCTTCAACCTCCCGCTGGAAGTCTTCGCCCAAACCGACACCGCGGGCGGAGCCGCATTGCACTCAGGCTCCGTACGCGTGGAGTTGACGCGCCCCGGCGCGTCCACGGACGGAGCGCCGCTTCGCTGAAACTCCACGACACCACCCCTTCGATGGAGGCTGCCCTTGCGCAGCGTCCGGCCACCACGCCCAATCTGAATTGGCACTCCCCCCAGCGGGCCGCCACACTCCCCGCCATGGATGTCCACCTCTGCCAGCTTGATTCCGTCTGGGAAAACCGGGCCGCCTCACACGAGCGCGCGCGCCGCCTTTTGGCCGCGGCGAAGCCTGGCAAAGACTCGCTCATCGTGCTGCCGGAAATGTTCTCCACCGGTTTCAGTACCAACCTGTCGGTTACCTGCCAGACGGACGCACGCGAAGACGAGTCCTTCCTGCGCGAACTGGCGCTCGAATACCGGAGCACCGTCATGGGCGGCGTCGTGTCCCCCGCCCCCGGCGGTAAGGGGTTCAACCAGAGCGTCACGTTTGATGCCTCGGGAAACGAGGCGGCGCGCTACTCCAAGATCCAACCGTTCCTGCTGGGTGCCGAGGGCGAGTGCCACGATCCGGGCAGCCGCGTGTGCACATTTGCCCTGGGCCAGTTCACCGTGGCCCCCTTCGTTTGCTACGACCTGCGTTTTCCCGAACACTTTCGCACCGCGGTGAAAATGGGGGCCGACCTG
Organism: Akkermansia muciniphila; assembly: GCA_945874745.1. Classification (GTDB taxonomy): domain Bacteria; phylum Verrucomicrobiota; class Verrucomicrobiia; order Chthoniobacterales; family Chthoniobacteraceae; genus Chth-196. The sequence continues at coordinate 2,871 of CAMCIN010000367.1, forward strand.
ATGGTGGTCATCGCCAGCTGGCCTGTGAAGCGCCACCACCACTGGCTGACCCTCCTGCAGGCGAGGGCGATCGAGAACCTTGCCTTTGTCATCGGCGTCAACCGCACGGGCGCGGACCCAAACTTCCTCCACAACGGCCGCAGCGTGGTGGTCAGTCCGCACGGCCACATCATCGCGGACGCCGGAGAGGGCGAACAGGTGCTCTCCGCGCGTATCGAAGCGGAAACAGCGCGACAGTGGCGCCAGGATTTCCCCGCGCTCCAAGAGATACGCTAGAAAACTAAATCCTTAGGCACCGGGGCATCCCGCAAGCCCGAGAAAGGCGGC
>CAMCIN010000368.1 GCA_945874745.1 Akkermansia muciniphila
TGCACTCCGCAAAACAATCAAACCTATGAGCAAAAAGTTCAACATCGCCGTCGTCGGTCTCGGTTTCGGATCCGAGTTCATCCCCATCTGGCAGAAGCATCCGCACACCCACTGCTACGCCATCTGCCAGCGCAACACGGACAAGCTCAATGCCGTGGGCGACTACTTCGGCGTGGCGAAACGTTACACAGAGTTCGCGGACGTGCTCAAAGATCCGAACGTGGACGCGGTGCACATCAACTCACCTATTCCCGACCACGGTTGGATGAGCATCGCCGCGCTTAAGGCGGGCAAGCACGTCAGCTGCACCGTGCCGATGGCCACCACGATCGAGGAGTGCAAACAGATCGTGGAGCTCGTGCGCAAGACGGGCCTCAAATACACGATGGCCGAGACGGTTGTGTACGCCCGCGAGTACATCTTCATGAAGGAGCTGCTCGACAAGGGGGAGCTGGGGAAACTCCAATTTTTACAGGCAAGTCACCAACAGGACATGGACGGCTGGCCCAATTACTGGCCGGGCTTGCCCCCGATGTGGTACGCCACCCATTGCGTCGGACCAGTCAGCGGTTTGGCGGGTGCGCCAGCGGAGTACGTAAGTTGCTTCGGCTCGGGGACCATCCGCAAGGAGTTGCAGAACCACTACGGCTCCCCCTTTGCCGTCGAGACAGCCCACATCAAGTTCCACGGTACCGACCTCTCAGCCCGGATCATCCGGAGCCTCTTTGACACGGCCCGGCAATACCGGGAAAGCATTGACGTCTACGGGGACAAAGCCTCTGTGGAGTGGCCGCTGATCGAGCACGAGCCCTTGGTGCTGCACCGCGCCAAGCTGCCTGAGCCCAGGATTCCCAAAAAGGTCACCGCGCCTGACTACGCCAAGCGCCTGCCCAAGGCGATTCGCCCATTCACAACCGGCGGAGTCTACGGCGCAGGCAAGAAAAAGCACCTGTCCTTCACCCAGGGGGCCGGGCACGGCGGCTCCCACCCGCATCTGGTGCACGAATTCGTCAGCTCGCTGGTGGAGGACCGCGAGCCGTTCCCGAATGCGAAACAGTCCGCAAATTGGACCTGCGTGGGCCTTTGTGCGCATCAGTCGGCGCTCAAGGGCGGAGCGATCGTGCGCCTGCCGGCTTTCACCCTCTAGGGTGAGCAGCTCCTTGCGGGTGGGTTGCGGCTGGCACCCCATGGAGCGGGCAGTGCTTCACAGAGGCTGAATCCTGTATTTCCTCATCGGTGACGGAATCTGCGGCCGTGGCTTTTGGTAAAAGGTTTTTCGGGGACTTTGTTTGGAACACCCCGCTTGTTGTCTTTCCCGAACATGGGTTGATGCGGCCGTAAACCGTCCTCTGCGCGGGGAATTACACTCTGGGGCTCCGCTCCGCTTGCAGACGGGCTAGCTCGGGATAAGGTAGAGTCCATCGGAGCCACCTCATGGAAGACGACGCCCTTTCCACCTACAACCTAGCCACCCTGCCATTTGAAATCTCGAGGGACCCCGTGCCCTCAGATCCCTCTGCCAATCCCTTCCGCCTTGTGGTGGATCCCGTGATGCGGCTGCGCTTGCGCAAGGCCTTGATGGATCTCATCGACAGCCATGACGCGGAATTGGCGAAGTTCGTGTCCGACGGCTCGCTCGCCTTGGACAGTTACAAGGAGTACGTGGAATTGTTTGCCAGAAGCCTGCGGGAGACGATGCACTCCAAGGAGGGGGTGGCGTTCCTGCTGGAGTCGTGTGGGTTTGATATCAACTCTGACGAGATCAACCTCTACCCGGAGACGCGCTGGCGCGTGACCCGCGAGGAGGAATAGGCGAAGGCGAGCAGGGAGGCTGCCCGGGGTTTTCCCAAAGCCTGCCGTTGGCCGCATCTGCGGGGAATTGAGCGTAATGAATTTATGGATGATTTTATTGTGTTGAAGCGCAACGTGGAAGCCACCCAGATCCCCAGCGGCCAGCTGGTGCACCTGCCTGAGGGGACTCCAGTGAGTATCACTCAGTCTTTGGGGGGGACTTTCACCGTGCATGCCTCTCCCGGGGGCCTTTACCGTATTGGCGCGGCCGACGCCGATGCGCTGGGGAAGGACGCCGTTGAGCAGGTGCAGGTTGTTGCCGGCCCCTTTTCCGAGGAGCTGCTTTGGGGGGCGCTTCGGGAGGTGTACGATCCGGAGATCCCCGTCAATATTGTGGATCTGGGGTTGGTGTACAATTTGCGAGCCGAGCCCCTTGCTGGAGGGGACGCGCGGAAGGTGACCGTGGAAATGACTTTGACGGCACCGGGCTGCGGCATGGGGCCCTCCCTCGCCGCAGACGCCCGACAAAGGTTGAGCGTGCTTCCCGGCGTGGCGGAGGCGGATGTCCACCTCGTGTGGGACCCGCCTTGGGGTCCGGAACGCATCTCGCCAGCAGGACGCAGCAAACTGGGAATTGACTAGACAAAACGCAGCATGACCTGCTCCTCGGAAAGGCCCTGAATCGACAGGCGTTTCTGTCTGGCGGAAGCGCCCAAGACCAGAGTGACCGCGCCTTTGGGAAGGGACAGTTCCTCCGCAATAAAGGCGCAAAGGCGCTCGTTGGCCTTTCCATCGGTAGGGGGCGCTTGGATCCTCACTTTAAGGCTGTCCCCCAGCCAACCCTTAATTTCGTCCTTTGCGGAGTTGGGGACAGCTTTGATCTGGAGGACGCAGTGTTCCATGGCTTCTACAGGGAAGCGTGGCTTACCTCATGGCGGTTTGCAGGCTAATATGTTTGCAAAAAAAAGGTCGATCTTAGCGGGGAACTGAGCACGTTAGTGTGTGCTGGTTTCCCCAGCAAATAACCACCCCAAACACCCAAATCCGTTCAATTATGAAGAAATTCCTTGTGACCCTATTCGCTCTTGTGGCCGCTCCGATTGCGATGCTTGCCGCCGAGTTTCCCGATATCAGCATTGCCGAGTTGAAGAAGGCGATTGCCGAAAAGAAGGTGACCGTCATTGATGTCAACGGAGGGGAATCCTTCAAGAATGGTCACATCCCCACGGCCGTGAACTTCGCCTCGGTTCAGGGAGACCTGAGCTCCGCCTTGCCCAAGGATAAGGACGCCCTGATTGTCGCCTACTGTGGCGGGCCTTCCTGCAATGCCTACACGCGCGCAGCGAATGCCGCCACCAAGCTGGGCTACACCAATGTAAAACAC
>CAMCIN010000369.1 GCA_945874745.1 Akkermansia muciniphila
GGGGCAGGAGTTGCTCCGGCAGAAAGGGGATCGGCAGGACGGGGGTGTCCTGCACCGCCTCGGCATAGGTTCCCAGATCATGCCGGGTTAAAAAAATGGTCCTCAGCGCTGGAATGGAAAGCCGGAGCGTGTCACGGAGCGCAAAGCCATCGAGCCCTTGCAAAAAGACTTCGGTGAGTAGGATGTCCACACCTCCCAAAAAAGTGGCGTGCTGGATGGCGGTCGTTCCGTCCGGTGCACAATACAATTCCACACCGGGCACCCCAAGCAGAGGCCCTTGAAGTCCGGGCAGAAGGTCTCCCTCGGGATCGACGAGCAGGACTCTCATGGGGCAACTTCCTTCGAGAGAATGCGCGGGGGAGGGTACTGCTGGCCAAGGCGGGGAGGCTCCGATTTGCTGTCCACGAGTTTGTCCTGATAGTAGAGACTCGCGACATAACCAAAGTAGCGGCGCTCTTCCGCCGTGGGCTTGAGTGGGGCCCCTTGCCTGTACTCGATCTCTAAAGTTTCGACGTTTTCGTCGAGCCAGTCCACCGGAGCGGAGGACCATTTCCAGTTCCTTGTGGCGTTGGTCCGCTCCAAGGTGTGGCCGTTGATCTGGTCATAAAAAAGGACCTGAATCGACACGTCCTTCACCTTGATTTCCTGTTCGGCCGTCTTCTGTAAGGGGACACTGAGTGAAAAAAGCCTCCTCGCCCCCGTGCTGTGGGCCAACTCCTTTGAGGCGAGTTTGCCAAACCGGAGGGGACCGTTTTTGCCCAGCCCAAGAACACTCTCAGCGGCGCCAGACTCTACCGCACGGGCATACAAAAGGCTCAGCTTCGCGTCGGCAGCGGAATAATAGACACCTGCGGAAATCCCAAATTGGTGGATCCGTTCCCACAGTTTTACCGCCCGGGCAGGAGCCGAGCACTTTTCAAGTTGGACAGCAATTTCAGCAAGTGCCGCGGGCTGCTGCGGTACCTGTGCTTCTGCGTCCTCAAGAAGACTGATCGCAGCGTCGGTTTCCCCCTTTGCTGCTGCGGCCCTGGAACGCTCCACCAGTTCCTGCCAAGCGGAGCGGATTTCCGGTGCCTCCAGCCGCGGCTCAATCAGAAGGCTGGGCTCGGGAGCATGGGAGCTGGAGGGGGCTGTCTGGGTGGTTTCGGGGGCCCTCAGCTGAGTCCGCAGGCAGGCATACCCCAAAACGCCCAACTCCGCGAGGAGACCCACTCCCAGCAACCCAAGCGCAACCGGCACGGTACGACCGGGCGGAACATGAAGGCGCTGGGCGATCTGGAGCAAAGGAGAAGGGGCGTTCAAGGGTAAAGCAGGTGAGAGAGGAAGGAACGCTGCGGGCCGTACTGTTACTTTTCGCCGGCCCTGTCCCGGTAACGGAAATAAAGATTACGGATGTAGATGGGGAGGGGGAGCAGGTTTTGAATGATCCCGACCGAATCCTTCCGGTAAATGGCAAAATAAGAAAGGCTCAACAGGCACCCCAACAGGCTGCATTCCCAGAAGCCAAAGGGGATCACGCTTTTTTTGGCTCTTTCAGATGCAATGCCCTGAAGGATGAAGCGCAGACCGAAGACGACGCTTCCTGAAAGGCCGATCACCTTCCAAGTGTTCAGTTCAAAAGGGTGAAGCTCGAAGCCAAAGAAGGCTGTCGCAAACAATGGGGCTGGTTCCATGAACCACCCAGCCTAGCCCCCTTGTTTACTGTTTTCCAGTTTTGAAGACCTGCTTTAGGGGTTCCCTGTGCGACGCAAAGCTTAGTATAGCACTCAAAACTGGAAATACATCCCAGGGCGTGACACGCTTGCCAACGATTGCCATGCCCAAGGTCCTGCTAAAAACGTACGGTTGCCAGATGAACGAACGCGACTCTGAGCAGGTGGCTCGTGATTTGGTCGCGCGCGGTTATGAACTCACCGACATCGAAGCGGAGGCCGATGTTATTTTACTCAACACCTGTAGCGTCCGCGACATGGCGGAGCAGAAGGCGCTGGGAAAAATGGGGATGCTGAGCCGCTTGCGGGCCGGCAAGCCTGAGCTGGTTTTTGGTTTTCTGGGCTGCATGGCCCAAAGTCGCGGCGCAGAACTTGTCCGGGACATGCCCCAGGTGGATCTTGTCGTGGGCACCCAAAAGTTTCACAAGGTTGCCGACTACGTTGCCCAACTGGTCGACAGCAGGCGGCGGCTGCGCGAAACGCTTATGGACGACTCGCGCCTCTCCATCGTGGAGGCCATTGTAGACGTGGAGGAGGAAGCTGGTTCGCAAGAAACCATTAGAGAACACGTGCTGGCGCCGCGCCAGGCCACTGCGTTTGTGTCCATCATGCAAGGCTGCAACATGCGCTGCACCTTCTGCATCGTCCCTTCGACTCGCGGCGGCGAGCGCTCCCGCGGGATCGCTGAAATTGTCGAGGAAGTGCGGACACTCGCCCAAAACGGCGTCCGCGAAGTCACTTTGTTGGGGCAGATCGTCAATCTGTACGGAAGACACGAATTCCAAAAAGTGGACGGAAAAAGCCCCTTCGTGCAACTGCTGGAGGCAGTACACGGGGTCGACGGCATCGACCGGATCCGCTTCACCTCCCCGCATCCTATCGGCTACCGCCCCGACCTGGTGGAAGCCTTTGCGCGGCTGCCCAAATTGATGCCCCACTGCCATCTTCCTTTGCAATCCGGTTCAGACCGCCTTCTCAAGGAGATGCATCGCGGGTACACGGCGGCAAAGTATGTCGCGCTGACCGAGGCCCTGCGCGCCTCCCGTCCAGACATCGCCTTGACCACCGACATCATTGTGGGGTTTCCAGGGGAAACGGAGGAGGATTTTGCCCAAACAAAGGCCCTCGCGGAGACGGTCGCGTTCGACAACGCGTTTATTTTCCGCTACTCGCCCCGGCGCGACACGCCCGCAGCGACCATGGGCGAGCAGCTCTCGGAGAGCGTTAAAGAGGCCAGAAACCAAGAGCTGTTGGGCGTCATCAACGAGATCGCGCGCGCCAAAAATGAAGCACTGGTAGGAAAAACGCTGCAGATCCTATGCGAAGGGCCAAGCAAAACGAACCCGGAGCGGCTCACCGGCCGGACGCCCCAGAACAAGATTGTCGTTTTTGAAGGCGGGCCGCGCCACATTGGAGAGATTTTTGAATTGCGGATTACCCGCACGACTGGATTCACCCTGTAT
>CAMCIN010000370.1 GCA_945874745.1 Akkermansia muciniphila
CCAAAGATCAAAGGTAATGTTGTACCCGGCACTCGGGTCGTCGGTCCCAGCCTGCAACGCTGCAGCACGTTTGGTGGAGTATCCATAAGGGCGAGCCTCCGCTCCCGAGTCCCACGGATCCCGAATATAGGAAACAGCGCCACCATCCATTCGCAGGAGAGCCGATTTGAATGCAAAGTAGGCCGGCATTGCATTCAGTATGCCCTCGGAAACGTCGGGCTTTCCGTTCAAATTACCATCGCCTGAAAGCAGCACGTAAAGCGCCTTATTCGCGGCCAGGAACGAGTTGTGCTGCCCGTTATCAATGGAAACCATTGTGTCAGTATCCCCCGAGCGGGGGTAGGTGGCTTGTTCCGCTTTAAACCCTTCGGCAGCCGCTGAAAGGCCGGCAATCTCAGCCTCGGCGCGGCTGCGGGCCGACTTGGTCATGGCATAGCGCTGCACTCCGAGGGCCATCCCCATCAGCGCGCCCATGATGCCGAGAACCACCAGCAACTCCACCAAGGTGAAGGCCGAACGAGTACGGAGGACAGTTTTTTGCATAAGGCGGAAGAACCGAGAAGAAAGCGCCCGTCGAGAGGGGGCAGCCTTCGTTTTTAGCCACCAGCGCCGGGGTTGCTCATGTTCTGCACCAGCGACACCATCGGCAGGAACAGCGCAATGACGATCGTGCCGACGACCACGGCAAGGAAGACGATCATGAGCGGCTCGAGCAGGGAGGTGAGCGCGTCGACCGTGTTGTCGACCTCATCGTCGAAAACATCGGCGATCTTGAGCAACATGTCCGGGAGCTGCCCTGTTTCCTCGCCCACATCGACCATTGAGATAACCATCGGAGGAAAGACCCCGCTGCCCTCCATTGGAGTGACGATAGACTCCCCTTCCTTCACCGCGTCGTGCACCTTCATGACGGCATCCGCGATGATCGAGTTTCCCGCTGTTTCGCGGGTGATAATGAGCGCCTGCAAAATGGGCACGCCACTGGTCACCAGTGTGCCAAGGGTGCGGGTGAACCGTGAGATGGAACTTTTCCGGGTGAGGTCGCCGAAGAGGGGCAGGCGGAGCGCGAGCTTGTCGAGCATCACCCGGCCCTTCGGCGAGTTGTTGATCGCCTTCCAACCCATGGCAGCGCCCACCACTGCGCCCAACGCAATGTACCAGTTCGCGACCAAAGCCCCGCTGATACCCATGATAAAGCGGGTAAGATCGGGGAGCGGCTTGTTCCCAAGCATGTCCTTGAACAGCTTTTCAAAGCTGGGCACGATGAACGCCAACAGGAACACCAAGATGAGCATTGCAATGGTGAGCACTACCAGCGGGTAGGTCATCGCCGACTTTACCTTGTTCCGCAGCTTCTGAGCCTTTTCCTGAAACTCCGCCAACCGGTTGAGCACCAATTCGAGCACCCCGCCCAGCTCCCCAGCCTTGACCATGTTGACAAACAACTTGGAAAACACGTGCGGACTGTGGCCGAGCGACTCCGAAAAGGTGCTTCCGCTTTGCACCGATTCTGAAATGGAAAAGATGATCTTCTTGAGCACCGGATCCTTCTCCTGCTTGCCGAGCACCTCGAGCCCGCGGAGCAAGGGCAGACCGGCGTCGATCAGTGTAGCGAGCTGACGCGTGAAAATCATCAACACCTTCCCGTCCACGGTTTTGCGCTCAAACAGTTTGGATCCCCCCCCCTTGGGCCTAGCCTTGGCCTTGCCCACAACCGCCACTGGAGTACCCGCAACGGCCACAGGTGTGGCCGCCTTCACCGCCACCGCCACGGCTGTTCCGCCCCCCTTTCCCGCCTCTGTCACGCTGGTAGGAAAAAAACCAGATTTGCGAAGGGTCGCAACCGCCTCGTTGGTCGAGGCCGCATCAATGACTCCGCGGGATTCCTGCCCCTGAGCGTTGAGAGCCGCGTATTCGTATTTAGCCATATTCCGGGGGTGGTTATTGAGATCGTGCCTTTCTCGAGGAGGCTCCTTAGGTGTACTTTAAAACTTCCTCGATGGAAGTCTCGCCATCGAAAATCAAGCGCAGCCCATCCTCTCGCAAGGTAGACATCCCCAGCTCGATAGCCTTCTGTTTGAGCACGACACTCGGAGCCCGCTGGTTGATCAACTCCCGCACCGGCTCGTTGACGTCCAACAGTTCGTAAATCCCCTTCCGCCCGCGGTACCCGGTGCTGTTACACGCCGCGCACCCAGAGCCGTAGTAAAACTGCCTGTCCCCAATCTCATGGGGAGAAAGCCCAAGCTGAGAAAGCACGGCCTCGGTAGGCTCGTAAGCCGTCCGGCACTGCGCACACACCTTCCGGATCAGCCGCTGTCCGAGCACCCCTTCGAGCGCCGCGGAGATCATGAACGGCTCGACTCCCATGTCGATCAAGCGTGTCACCGCGCCCGGAGCGTCGTTGGTGTGCAGGGTGGTCAGCACCAGATGTCCCGTAAGGCTTGCTTGAATTGCAATCTGAGCCGTCTCCACGTCACGCGTCTCCCCGACCATGATCCGGTCGGGATCCTGCCGCAAAAACGCCCGCAACACCCGGGCAAAGGTCAACCCGATCCCGTCGTTTACGGGCACCTGGATGATCCCCTCGATGTCAAATTCCACGGGATCCTCGGCGGTGAGTACCTTTGCGTCGATCGTGTTGATCTTGTCGAGGCACGCGTAAAGGGTCGTCGTCTTTCCCGAGCCCGTTGGGCCGGTCACAATGAAAATTCCGTTGGGCAGTTCGATCGTCCGAAGCAGGTAGTCGTAGATGTTTTTGGGCATCCCCAGCGCCTCCAAACTCAAATTGACGCTGGAACGGTCCAAAACGCGGAGCACCACGCTCTCGCCAAACTGTGTCGGAAGCGTGGATACACGCATGTCCACCTGGCGTCCGCCGACTTCGCGCTGAATCCGGCCATCCTGAGGCAGGCGCCGCTCGGCGATGTTGAGGTTCGCCATGACTTTGACCCGGGAAATAATAGTCGTGGCCAGATGCCTTGGCGGCGGGGCCATTTCATACAATGCCCCGTCGACCCGGTAGCGGATCTTAAAGTCGTGTTCAAACGGTTCGAAATGGATGTCAGACGCACGGTCGTTGATCGCTTGAGTATTGGTTCCTAGTAATATTACCTGGAATGGTACTGGTACTATCGCTC
>CAMCIN010000371.1 GCA_945874745.1 Akkermansia muciniphila
TTAGATCAGCAGGGCGGCGCGGGAGAACCTTTTTCTCCCAGACCATCCGAAACCAAAAGCGATTCCACGGCGGAGGCAACCGCATCAGCGCTCACGTCCCGCATACATGCAAAGTCAAGGTGGCACTCCCTCTGGAAGCAGGGTCCGCAAGGCACCCTATGTTGCAACACGCGGTGACCAGCCCCCAACGGCCCCGTCAACGCTGCATCGGTTGAGCCAAATACCGCCACAACCCGCACGCCGAGGGACGCGGCGAGATGCATCGTGCCTGTGTCATTTGTCAGAAGCAAATCGCTTTCTTGCAACACTTTGACCAGCTCACCCAGACTCGTCTCTCCAATCCGGTTACGCACGCCCACGCCCGGTATCCCTGCCAGTCCGGATTCAATGGCTGCCCCGACCGGCGCGTCCTTTGCCACACCAACCAGAGTCCACTCCACAGAGTGACTCTCGGAGACAGTCCGGATCACCTGGGCAAAGCGCTCAGGCAGCCACCGCTTGGCTGCGCCATATTCCGCCCCGGGGCAAACCGCGACACGCCATGGTCTTTTCGTCCCTCCGTCTGCCGGTGAGGCGCGTGCAGCCACCCAATCCGCCTCCCCCAGTTGAGGTGCCCCAAGGTAATAGGCCAAATCCAGGTAATGGTAAACTTGGTGCCGAACCGTACCGCTCTGGGTCGGGGGCGGCGTCTCGGGACAGATGAAGTTCAGCAACATTCCCCGAGAGTGGCCACGGTAGCCTGCGCGGACCGGGACCCCAGCGAACCACACCTCCAAGCCGGTTCGAAGCGAGTTTGAAAACAACACTGCTCCGTCATAGTTTCCCGCCCGAATCAACTCCGCTGCCCCCCAAATACCCACTCCCGAAGGCAATTCCACCACCTTGTCAACTTCGGACACCGTACGCCAGAAGCCTGCAAGTTTCGCCTGACACACCACCGTAAGCTCCAAATCCGGTCGCCCGCGGCGCATGGCGCGCACGGCAGGAGCCATCATCACCGCGTCGCCCAACCAGTTTACGGAACGCACCATCAAGCGAAACGACTGGCGCACGCCCTCGGCTTGAATACCGCGCTTGCCGCCAATCGCCAAAAAACGGGGTTTGGGTGTTTTCCAGCGGTTGTGCGCCCAAAGCCAGTCGGCTGGGTCATACCGGATCAACTGCTCCAGCTTGCGGTTGAGCTGGCAGGTCAACTCTGCTGTCTGCGCGAGTCCCGGAAGAATGAGCGGCTCCACTACCAGTCGCCACCGACCGCCGGGGCGAGTGTGCAGCACAAGCGCCATGAGGGCGGCACCGGTCCGCAGCGCCATCGTAGCGACAAGGGGGGTGGTGGAGGCCAGTCGCCCAAACAAGGGACACCACAGCCCCCCGTCGCCAGCGTGCTGGTCACTCAGCACTCCGACCACCCCACCCTTGCGCAATAAATCCATCGCACTGTGAAATCCTTCCTTACGCTCGAAAAGCAGCAGTCCTTCCGCCTCCCGTTGCCGGCGCACCCAGGCGTCAACGTAGGGATTGCTCAGGCGCTGATAGACCGTCCCGCAAGCGCGGCCAAACAGCCGGGGTGAAAGCCTCGCCAGCAGCTCCCAGTTGCCCAAGTGCCCGATAAACATCACCACCCCCTTGCCCTCTGCCATAGGCCCTTGCAAATGCTCGACGCCCTCAACATCAACCAGCCGCATCAACCGCTCCACACTGACGCCCGAAAGACAGGCGCCCGCCGCAAAATTACCCGCCAGCCTCGCGAAATGCTCCCTCCCAATCGCAGACCTCTGTTTTGGGTTAAATTCGCCCCCAAAGGCAATCCCTAGGTTACGCCGCACCAAACCCCTGTAGGCGGGCGCGCAATACCAGCCCAGCTTTCCCAAAGTGCGCCCCAAAAAAACAACCAGTCGCAGAGGGAGACAACCCAAAACCAGCCAAACCAACCGCACTGCGATGTAAGTTAGAAGATCCATTCACTAGGGGCGTTTCCAACGCAGGAAGCGCAGCGGATGTTCGTCCAACAAATTGGGAGAAAGCCCACCCAGACGCGTCGCGTCGTAAAACTGGATTCCCACGTAAAAATACAAGGGACACACCACAGCTTCGTCTGTCACCAAGATCCTCTCCGCCTTTTTGAAATGCTCGAACCGCCGGGCGGTCTCCGGCTCGGCAGCCGCCGCCGCGATAAGCGTATCATAGGCGGCATTGCCCCACCCCGTCCGGTTGTTGCCGTCGCCCGTCACAAACATATTTAAGAAGGTGTTGGGGTCGTTGTAGTCCGCCACCCAGCTAGAACGGCAAAGGTCGTAGTCCAGCGCCCCCTGAAGCGCCAGATATACCGTCCATTCCTGAGGCTGAAGGAGCATTCTGATGCCGAGCTCCCGCTGCAACACCCCCTGTATTTCCACCGCAATGTCACGGTCCAAGTCGGAATCCCCCTTGTACAGGTAACGGACCACTGGAAATCCCACCCCGCCAGGAAACCCAGCCTCGGCCAACAGCGCCCGAGCTGCCGCGGGATCACGCCGCGCACCAGTCGGGGGCTCATAGCCGCCGCCTGTTCCAGGGGGGACGAAACTTTCCGCAGGAGGCTCTCCTCCACGGGTGATTTTCTCCACCAACGCCCGGCGGTCCACGGCGAGACAGATCGCCCGCCTGACACGGCTGTCAGAAAACGGAGCGCGCCTTGCGTTGAATCGTATGAAATAGGTCGCTAGGAAGGGGTCGGAGTGAAAGTCAGGCCGCTTACGCAACTCCCCCAACAAAGGCGTCGGAGCGAGTCCCTTATCCAGCATCAAGTCCGCAGCTCCAGTCGCGTACAAGTTGAACGCTGTGTTCGGGCGTGCAGCAGGTAGCACATCAATGCTCTCAAGGGAGACCTCGGAGGCGTTCCAAAACCGGGGGTTCTTTACAAGCCGGACGCGATCAAACAGCCGCCACTCCTGAAGCAGGTAAGGACCGTTTCCCAAAAAATGAGCGGGCTTTGACGCCCAGTCCGCATGGGCTTCGACCGTGGCGCGGTGCACAGGCAAAAACGTGGAGAAAGCGCAGAGATCTAAAAAGTACGGGGTTGGGTGTGTGAGCCTCACCTCCAGCGTGTGGGCATCTGGCGCAGCGACTCCGA
>CAMCIN010000372.1 GCA_945874745.1 Akkermansia muciniphila
CGGATCGTGTGGCTCGAACCAATAAACAGGACGCGCTGGACCCGCCGCGGACCGCCCGTTCCTCCCTCTCGTTGCAAAAGGCCGGCAGCCTCGCGCGCCGGGTTTGAGACAGCGGTCTGCCCCGCCATTTCTGCCACCTCCTTGAGTGCGAGCTGGGCCTGCACACCCTGCCCTTCTTCCAGCAGACACTTTCCCCAAAGCAACTGCCTCTGCGCCCGCAACTCCTCCACCTGTTGGCTGCGCCCCGACCAATCGCCTCCGCCCAACCCAGAAAGCCCCAACGCCATCTGCCCGAGCGTCACGCGACATTCCGCAAAGGCACGCTGCGCCCAAAGCGAACGCGCCAACGCTAGCCGAACCCGTTCGCGCTCAAGCGGACCGAGCCCCGGCTCCGCCAGCAGGGTCCTCTGAACGAGTTCCACCTCAGGATGCGCCCGCAACTCGACCCCGGCTGACGCCCCTTGGCGCAACGCCTCCAGCCGCCACTCCGCTGGCAGCCCCGGCATCTCTAGCAGGGCCTCCGTGGCAGCCCGCACCTTCACCCAGCCCGCGGGCGTTCCGTACAGGGCGTACCCTCGCGCCACCATGCGCCAGGCGCCCTGCTTTAACGGCAAGGGCAGTTCCAGCTCGCGAAGCAACTCCTCCGCCGAAGCAGCCGCACTAAAATCGTCCCCCTGCGCAAGGTGGCCTTGGGCGCGTTTCCACAATTCCTGCACCCTCGCATCCAACCCCGCAGCTTCCGCCTGCGCTGCTGCCCTGCCCCCCGCGTCCCATCCCATGCCCCATCCTACAACAAGCCCGAGCAAGCAACTCCCACGCAGCCACCCTGCGAGTTCCCTCCATTTTCCAGCAAGCAGCGGTTGATTTTCTGGCGCATTCACTCCGCCCGCTTCGCAGACACTGCCCGGCAACGCAATGTTTTTTGGCGCTTACAACCGCACTCCCCACTGCCCCTCCAATTAGCCCGCCTTCCCCCTTTTTGCCTCAAGCCGCAATCCAATCCCCCGCTGGAAACCCCAGCCCCGGAAAACATCCCTCTCAAGGGGCCACACATGGGCAGTCTTCTCCCACCCCAGCTCAAAAGTGTTAGCCGCTGCATGCTTCCCCTCCCGGGCAGGAGGCTCACGGAGCCCTGTTCTTCAGCAGACTCAGGTTGGCCTCCGCAAAGGCCCTCCCCATCAGGGCGAACGTCTTTGCACACCCCAGATAGTGGTAGCCCGCGTTGGATGCGCCTCGCTTCCAAAGCGCGACCTCCGCGGAACTGATTGTCTCAGCCTCGAAATTTTTTAGGTATTCCGTCTGGCGCGCCTCGTCCATCGAACCATCCTTGTTGGGCCCGTTCTTGTCCTTCACTCTCAGCAGGTAGGCCATCTGCTTTATCGTGGCGTGTTTCTGGTCAATACTTGCGAGTTCGTCAGACCAGAAGGGCGCGGTCTGCACGGCGGTGACGTTGCCCTTGAATTCGGGCATTGAGGCAGGAGTTGCCATGGCTTCTCGGAAGGAGATCGTGTTGGCCTTCGCATTCAAGCCGTCCACGCCAAGCACCCCTATTACAAAGGGCATCTTCGACGCGTTCAAATCTTTGCGCACATCCCGGATCAAATCGGCCAGCCACTCACTGTATTTCGAGTAATCCCTGGTCTTCCCATCCGGACCCATTGGATAGGTGTTACCGTCCACAAGGTCGTTGAAGCCTTGCAACCAGATGAAGCCTGCGACTTCATAACCGTCTGCGGGCTCGTAGGCTGGACAGACGCGCTTGGGATTGGCGAGGACGCTTTTCACATGCTCGATCATGAAGCGATAGAAGCGGCCCGACTCACCCACCTTTTTGGCCTTCTCCGCTTCGATGTCCTTGCCCTGCTTTTTCAGATGCTCGATCTGCGCATCGCTGAACACATAGGGCCCCGCGCTGGGCGGCCGAAACTCTGTGTTCAGGCTTCTGCCGCCCCAAGCGGTCTTGATGAGAAGCACCGGTTCCTTCAGTGCGGCATCCATGGTTAGGCCGAAGGTGAACTCGGGGCCGATCTTGTTCCCGTCTTGGGTTGGGCTTGAGCCTCTGGCGCCGAAACCTGCGGTGAGCTTTCCGATGCCCTCGCCATTGGCGTGCCCTTCGTAATGTCCCGTGAGATAGGAGATCCACGTGTGGTCGGCAACGGCGGGCTTGCCTTCGGGGTCGCGCATCTGTTTGAGCAGGGGCGCGGTGGCGGGGTCGTCACCAATATAGTCGAAGGTCTCTACAGTGGCGTGCCCCTCCATGTTCGACTGGCCGGCGAGAATAAAGACCCTCAGGGGCTTCGCGTCTGCATGGCTGAGGGAGCATGTTGCCGCGAGGAAAAAAGTGGCGAGGTGTTTCATACTCGGGTCAAAAAGTCTTTTCATTGAGTCGGATGAGTTGTGGTTTGTCCGTCGACGCCTCGATTGCGCGAATGGTTTCACGGACACTTGTGGCCTTTACGAGGCCAAGTGCCCTTGGGAAGTCCTTTTCCTCCTTTTCAAAGTATTCGCCGATCCTTTCGAGCTCGGGAATAGCCTCCTTTGCGTGGGCGCCGTAGCTCAGCAGAATCTTCATCAATTCCGGCGTGCGCTTTTGACTCGCCCAAGGATTTTGCTCGCGGGTGTATTTCACGCAGGCACTGATCCCCTCCTCGACCCGGTGCCTTGCCAGAAGCTGGAGCCCTTCCACCCGGATGCCATCGGCGAACATTTCGCCGCTGGGTGCGGGTTCCATAATCGCTTGGTAGATGGCCGGCAGCAGGGGCCTGACTTCCTCGACCGAGAGCTTCCCGTAAACGGACCCGATGCTTCCCCGCGCCCTGCCGTCCTGGTTCTGTAGTCCCGCCTTGACCGCCTTGTACAAGACCTCACGCGGCACCCCTTCCAGCGAGCGCCCAAGCAAACCACCCCTTGCTTCAAAAAGAGCGAACGAGAGGTGGCGTTGTTCCATCCCCCTCGGGTCTTTTTCCAAATCAACTCGGGCGAGTCTTTCAAGTATTTCGGGAACGCAATCGAGTGCGGGCGCGCCAATCGCCGCCAGCGCCTCCGCCGCCTTGATGCGCAGCCAAAGATCGTCCGCCGACAACTGTCGCCGCAGCAA
>CAMCIN010000373.1 GCA_945874745.1 Akkermansia muciniphila
CGCGGGGTCTTGGTTGGTTGGGTATTGAGATATCTGCGCAGCGTGGCTAGGCAAAGGCCCTCTGTTTGGACAAACTGAGCCCGGGATAAGGAGCTGGAATGGAAGCGGGAGAGGAGTTTGCGGATTTCCGACGCGCTGCGGTGGCGACGGATGGTTGACGCGGAACGCGGCATGCCGGAAAGACTGCCGCACGGGCACGCTTACCGGTAGATGCAGTTCGCTGGGCGCATACCTTCAAATCCATGTTCGCGAAACACTTTAAGCCACACAAAAATAGAGCTCTGTGATTTTCCGCAGATATCGGCGACCTACTCGCTCGTGTAATCCCCCGAGGCCGCCAACTTGATACAGAGGAGCCTCACCTTACTCCTCACATCGCTTTCGTTCCGGTGACGCTCCTCAATTTCGCCGCTTAGATCTGTTCGGCCCAAGATCAGTTGTCGTATTCGCATGACCGAGGATAGTGGTTTTTCATTTAAAATGCCAGTTAATACCAAGAAGTGGTATCAGGGATTGGAATGTGCCGGGTTCGAGTTCGAAAAATAACGGAGGCCCTGAGCGACACACTGATGTGGCCGCAGTGGACTCCCGCTTGAGATACGAGCCGAGAGTGGCCAAACAGATGCCTTCTTTCCGAACGAAATCAGCCCGCGAAAGGCCGCTCTGATGGAAGCGGCCGACCAGTTCAGGCACTTCCGAAGCGCTGCGGTGCCGTTTTATGAGTCGAGAATGCTGCATGGCGGCGAGAGTGCCGCGGTCACGCTTTCAGGACTAGATGCAGATGGCTGGGCGAATACACTCGACGGGCCTGTCCACCGCATTTGAAATTACAGAATAAAAGTTGCGTGGCTGATCGCCTTCTTCTTTGAAATACTTCATCTTCCGAAATATGCCACTTTAGTTACGCACTTCCTTCAGAGAGACCACCCCTGCAATGTGTTCACACTCAAAATAGCCGACGATATGATGCTGTGTTTCTGCGCGCCTTTCCAGTAAGTGATCACGCGAGTATCCACTAACGCGCCACCAAGCCAACCACTGCTCTAGGGCCTCAGCCCGTCAAGCGCCTCATGTGGTTTGAAAGACTAAAACCATCCCAAAAAGTTTTATTCCCCCGCATTTAAGTTACACCGCAGGCGCATGTTGACACAGCGTTTCGCCAGTGTTTTTGTTAGTTTGCAGTGCGAGCGTCTAATTTGATCAACGAGTCAGGGTTTGAAAATGAGAAAAGTTTTCGTGACGGGTGCAGCTGGATTTATCGGCAGTTCTTTGGTGGACAAGTTGCTTGCCAAGGGTAAGGCCGTGGTAGGGTGGGATAACTTCTCGACCGGACAACCCGAATTCCTTTCCAACGCTTTGACGAGCCCCCGGTTTCAGCTTCTGCGTGGTGATTGTCTGGATGCGGATGCTTTAAAGAGGGGCATGGCAGGTTGTGATCTTGTCGTCCATTTCGCGGCAAACGCCGATGTCCGTTTCGGACGAGATCACCCTGCAAAAGATCTCGAGCAGAATACGATCGCGACCTTCAACATACTTGAGGCAATGCGGGTGAACGGGATTCTCAAACTTGCATTTTCCTCAACCGGTTCTGTTTACGGAGACACAAACGTCTTTCCAACCCCTGAAGACGCGCCTTTTCCAATTCAGACATCCCTTTACGGTGCCTCGAAGGTCGCTGGAGAGTGTTTGATTCAAGCGTATTGTGAGGGTTTCGGATTCGAGGGTTACATATTTCGTTTCGTCTCGATACTTGGCGAGAGATACACCCACGGACACGTGTATGATTTTTACAAACAACTCATCGAGCATCCGGGATACCTAGACGTTCTGGGCGACGGCACGCAGAGAAAATCGTACCTGTACATACAAGACTGTCTCAGCGCCGTACTCCATGTGCTCGGGAGGCCGCAGATGGCGGAGGGCGGGCGGCGGGTGGAAATTTACAATCTGGGAACGCTGGAATTCTGTCAAGTAACCGATTCCATTCGATGGGTTTGCGAGCATCTTGGCCTGCGTCCCGACTTGAGGTTTACCGGCGGAGAACGCGGCTGGATTGGTGACAACCCCATGATTTTTTTGGACACCGCGAAGGTCCGGGCAACGGGTTGGACGGCGGCGTACACCATTCGGCAGGGAATCATCAAGTCACTTGAATGGTTGCAGCAAAACCCTTGGATTTTTGACCGGAGATGAAGGTGCTTGTCCTGGGATTGTGGCACCTCGGATGCGTGACAGCGGCGTCCTGCGCAAAGCATTTCGAAGTGATCGGGGTGGATTTGGAAGCAGCGAATGTGGACGCCCTTCAGCGTGGGCAGCTTCCAATTTCCGAACCGGGCTTGGAGGCGCTGTTTAGGCAAGGGATCGAAACCGGGCGCCTAAAAATAAGGGGAGAAGTGGATGAGAGTTGTTCGGATGTCTCTGTTTTATGGGTCACCTATGATACTCCCATCGACAGTGACGACCGGCCAAATGTGGACTATGTTTTGAACCGTCTCAGGGGTGTGCTTCCTTCCCTTTCGAAGGAGACGATAGTATTGATCTCCTCGCAACTTCCAGCCGGCACGTGCCGGCGTTTGGAGGACGAGTTTCCCCGCCGTGCTTTCGCCTATTCCCCTGAAAACCTTCGTCTGGGCCGGTCGCTCCTAGACTTTAACGAGCCGGAAAGGGTGATTGTCGGGTGTCGGGCAGTGGAGGTTCGCGAAACGCTGGCGCGTCTTTTTGAGCCGTTTTGCGCAAATGTGATATGGATGAGCTCCGAATCGGCGGAGATGACCAAGCACGCAATCAATGCATTTCTGGCTGTCTCCGTCACCTTTGCGAATGAGATCGCCCGACTGTGCGAGCAGGTGGGGGCTGACGGAAAAGAGGTGGAGAGCGGGCTCAAGAGCGACATGCGCATCGGGCCGCGGGCGTACCTGTCACCCGGGGCGGCTTTTGCCGGGGGCACCTTGGCGCGGGACGTGAACTCGCTGACAGATCTGGCGGTAGCCTCGGGTGAGAAGTTGTGTTTGATCCCTGCAATCAAACACAGCAATGACCGGCACAAGGTGTGGCCGATGGAAAGGATGCGCCGGCAGTTTGAGACATTTCGGGGA
>CAMCIN010000374.1 GCA_945874745.1 Akkermansia muciniphila
TCGATTTGGAGCGTGATGTTGCGGGTGTAGTCCCGTTCGACTGGGGCGTCGAGGCGCACCAGCTGGCCGTTGATGTCACGGCTGAAAAGGCCCTCATCTTCGTCTTCGCGGACAAGATAGGCGGGGGAGTCGGTGTTGGGTAACATGGGGAAGTCCTCCAGAAAGTGGGCTGCTTACTTCGCCTTGGGCGCGGCGAGATGCTTGGCGACGTCCGCCGGGAAATAGTTCACAAGGGTTCGCAGCGGCGCGGGCACGGAGCGGCCCAGACCGCAGATCGAGGAGAGTTCCACGGCCCCGAGGATCTCCTTCATCATGGGAAGCAGTTCCTCGTTCCAGGTGGTCGAGTCGATCTTTCCCGAAAGCAAGCTGGCTGCGAGGGACTCCATTTTTTGCGACCCCAGGCGGCAGGGGACGCATTTTCCACAGGACTCGTTCCGGAAAAACTCGAGTGAATAAAATGCCTGCTCCGCCATGTCTCTGCCCTCGGCGTAGACGACGAGGCCCGCGCCCAGCGCCTGGGTGGGGCTGAGGGCACGGAACAAATTCAGCTCCAGCTCGAGATCCAGGATGTCGATTTCCTCGGTGGCCGGGTCGATTCCGCGGCGGCCCGCCAGGGCGATCCAAGCCTTGTTGTTGACGTGGTCTCTGGGCAGTCCGGCGCCCTGTTTGAGCTTTGCCGGGAGGAATCCGCCGGAGGGGCCGGAGGGGGCAAAGGCCTTGAACGGCAAGTCGTTTAGGATCCCTCCGCAGTAGTCCGCGCCGTAGATGAGTTCGCGCAGGGGCATTCCCATGGGCACCTCATAGACGCCGGGCCGTTTGACGTCCCCCGAGATGGAAAAGAAGCGGCGGCCCTTCCAGCCATTGACGCCCAGGCCCGCGTAGGTGGCGCCGCCACGGACGTAGATGTAGGGCATCCAGGCGTAGGTCTCCACGTTGCTAACGATCGTGGGCAGATCTTGGAGTCCGTTGGTTTCCAGCTTTGGTGGCATGTTCCGCGGCTCGGCGCGCCGGTCGGACATCGCCTCGATCAGGGCGCTTTGTTCGCCGCAGATGTACCCGCCCGGACTCACAAAAACACTCACCGGGAACGGCCGGCCGAGGACGGAGGCGCCCTGTCCGCACATGCCGAGGGCCTCTGCACGGCGGATCTCTGCACGGCAGGACTCGATTTGTTCGGTGTACTCGTGCCGGATATAGATGAAGCCTTGGGAGGCGCCCGTGACCACGCCAGCCAGAATGACCGCCTCGACAATGAGGTGCGGCAGCCGGAGCAGTAGCTCCCTGTCCTTGAAGGTTCCCGGCTCGCTTTCGTCGCCGTTGACCACGATGAAAGCGCGCGTGTCGGTGCCGCGGGCCCGCGCGGTGCGCACCGCGTCGCGGACGTCCCGCAGTTTTTGCGCGGCGGGAATCCCCGCGCCGCCGAGGCCCCGCAAGTCAGCGGCTTCCAGTTCGGTTAAAACCGTTTCAGACCAGCCGCCCAGTTCGGTGCCCTTTGCCCAGTCGGCATCTCTGTGCCAGGCGAGTACGGCTTGGTTGACCTGTTCGTCCTCCGGGCCGCCCGCCCGCACCTCTCCCACCGCTTTTTGGCGGAAAGCCTCGGTCTGGTGGGGCCCGAATTGAAACTTTTCCGCCGCGAGTTTCGCGGCAGCGGCAATCGAGGCGTTTCTCGTCTGGACGGCCTTGGTGACGCCGTCGTAGGAGCAGGGTTTGCCCTCGTAAAGGTCGATCTGGAAGGCGGGGCTGTGGGCGGGCCCGCGTGCGTCCAGATCCTGGGACACGTGAGCCTCCTTGAGGGCGGCGTGCACGCAGGCCTCCAACTCGGCAGGAGTCCGGCCCAGATGGTAGGTTTCGTGTTCTCCGCCGGCGGAGCCGATGCAGGCCGCAGGCGCCCTGTCGCAGCGGCCAAGGCAGGAAACCCCGCGCACTTCGACGCTTTCAGGGAGGGTCTTTTTAAGCTGCTCGATGGCTTGCCGGGAGCCGGCCATTTGGCAGGCCATGTCCCGGCACACATGGAGGGTGACAGGCGGCGGCGGAGAGAAGCGGAAATGCGGAAAAAAACTTCCCACTGCCTGCAGGCGCGCCAAGGGGATGCCGCTTTCGCTGGAGAACTGCTCCATGGCGGCGCTCTGGAGGTAGCCGAACTGCTGCTGGATGCGTTGCAGTGCCGGGACGAGGACCGCTGCGTAGGGAGGCTGGGGCGCCGGAGCACTCATGGTTGCGATTTAACAGGGGTGGAAGGTTTGGACGGTTTTGGGCTGGCCGGTGCGGCCTCGGGGGCCGGCGGGGTGACCGAGCTGTGGAAGTGGTGACAGTTGTGGCAGGAGAATTTTACCCCCTCCTTGTCCGCGGGAAACTGCTGGTGGCACTGCGTGCAGGACTGCTGGGAGGGAAGCAGAATGTCGCTGGTCTCCTTGCTCTTGAGAGCCGCCCCGTGACAGTCGGTGCAAGCGTACTGCGCGTGGGGGAGGTGGTTGTAGGCGCCCTTTGCCAGCCAGCGCTTGGGGATCTGGGTGGGAAGCACCTCCGGTCCCGAGCCGTCCGCGGCGTCCTTGACGGTGTGGCACTTGGCGCACTCCGTGAGGAACTTTGGCTTGCCCGAACGCATCAGCCGTTCACTTTCGAGGCCGCGTGGGTCGCCTTCGACGAACACCCGCTTTTCCAGATCGGCTGCGGAAAACAGCCCGCGTCTGCGCAGCGCTTCCTGTTCCTCCTTGAGCCGCGCGGCCACGGCGCTTGCTTCGGTGACACCCGAGGCCCGGATGCTTTTTGTGATCGAGGTGTCGAGGCCTGCGAGGAAGAAACGGACCTTTTCGGAGTCCCCGTGGGGGATGTGGAGGTCGGGGAGGGTCTGTTGGATTTGGAGCGAATGGCACTCCTGACAGTGCTCCTCGTAGCGCACCGGCTGGTAGAAGGCGCCGTCGGCCCAGGGCTGGTGGCAGGAGATGCAGTCGAGCTTTTCCCCTTTGAGCTTCGGCACGTCGGAGCGGAAATGACGGGCGTGGTTGAATTTGAGGTCTGAAGGATCCTTGGCATCCGGGCGCTCGTAGGCGAAGGCGGGGTGGCCCTTGGCAAAGCTCTCAAAAGCG
>CAMCIN010000375.1 GCA_945874745.1 Akkermansia muciniphila
CTTGCTGCAACCGCCGCTTCCCCCCGTTCGGGTCTCGCCAAGGAGCTGGCGGACCCCGCGTACACCATCCGGAACCGGGGCATCAAGCACACCCTGATGGGCTGGTGCTGGAAGCCAATGGACACCCTCACCCTCGCCCGGCATGCAAAGGAGATCGGTCTCGTGGGCATCGAGGGCATCGACCGGAAGTTTTATCCGGAGGTAAAAGCCCTGGGTCTGGAAATCTCCTTGGCCGGTTCCCACGGTTTTTCAAACGGCCCCTGCAACCCCAAATTCCGCGAGGAGGTGGTTACCAAGCTGAATGAAGCGATTGACGTTGCCGCTGAGGTTGGCTGCAAAAAGGTCATCACCTTTACAGGGATGCGTTTTGACGGGATGGACGCCGAAAAAGCCGCGGCGGACTGCATTACCGTCTGGAAATCTGTGTTGCTTCACGCCGAGAAAAAAGGGGTCACGCTGGTGCTCGAACATTTGAACTCGAGGGACTCCAGCCATCCGATGAAGGGACATCCCGGTTATTTTGGGGACGACGTGGATTTCTGTGTGGAGCTGATCAAGAAGGTGGGCAGTCCCAACTTCAAGCTGCTGTTTGACATCTACCACGTGAGCATCATGAACGGGGATATCATTCGCAGGCTGCGGCAGCATCGGGAATACCTCGGCCACATTCATACCGCCGGTAATCCCGGCCGTTGTGAACTGGACCAGGACCAGGAGATCAACTACCCGGCCGTCATGCGGGCGCTGGTGGAGGTCGGCTACAACGACTTTGTGGCGCACGAGTTTATCCCCACGTGGAGCGACCCGATTTTGGCGCTGAGGCACGCAGCGATGGTCTGCGATGTCTGAGGGCTTTTACCCACTCCGGATGGACCGGGCAGTCATCCGCAGATGGCGCAGATTTCCGCAGATGTTTTTATGGGTTCCACTCCGCTGCTCGATCTGAGGAATCTGCGGATAGATCTGGGCTGCGTCTGAATCCGTGACCCAACTATTTCACCAGGCTTAGCTTGGAGGGATACCGGCGCTCGGCGTTCCATTCGCCCAGATAGATGTCTCCCGCCGAATCCACGTACAGGTCGTGGCCATGCTTGAAGACCGGCTGGGACTGGCTCAGGGGCTGGAGCTTGCCGTCGACATAGCTCGGTTCGCTGCCGCCTGGGGCGCTGAGGACCCTCTTGGTGGCGCGGTCGAGCACGAGCAGGAAACCCGACTGGCCCTGGCGCAGGCCCTTGGCGTCTTTGCTCCAGCAAACGGCCGTGTATATTTTGTCTCCTCGAAAACACAGCTGGCCGGCAAAGGCGCCTGGCAGTTCGATGGTGTCCACATGCGCCCCGTCCAAGGTAAAGGCCTTGATCTGGTTCTGACTCCGCGAAGGCACCCAGACCAGGGGTCCCCGGGGGTCTGCTGCATCAATGGAGATGCCGTGGGCGTTGTTTAGGCTGGCCGCGTCCTTGGTTGGGCCGCCCCATTTCTTCAGAAATGCCCCTTCAAAGGAAAACTCGTAAACAAAGTTCGAGCCGTAACCGTCTGCAATCAGGAGTGTACCGGCCGGCGACCAAGCCACGTCGCAAGGCATGAACTTGCCATCCTTCAATCCCAGTTCGGCCGGTGTCGGAAAGCGGCGCACCACGTTTCCCTCGGTGGTCAGCAGGGTGACGCCTCCCTCGACGGCGGTCGGTTTCCAGCCTTCGGCCGCCATATGCCAGCCGGAATCGACGTGCACCAGGTATTCCACGCCGTCCTTCTCAAAAATCTCGAGGCCATGTCCGCCGCCGAGGCCCGCGCTGATGGACCGCACGTAACGGCCATCCTTTTCGAAGACGATGAAATCATTCTTGGGGTGGTCTGTGACGAGGTAGATGCGGCCATCCCTGCCCTCGGCAAGCGCGTGGGAGTTGACCACGGGCGCCACGGCTGGATCGGCCTTGGCCCAGCTTAAGTCCAACGTGTAACGAGCCGAACCATGCCCGAGCACCACTGGTTCGGCCCGGGCGAAGCAACAGGGGCAGAGCAGAATAACAAGCAAAAGAGCAAAGTGTTTCATGGGGTTGAAGCAGCTTCAACAGGCGCCGAGCGCTTGGTCAAGTGACGATCCCGCAGCGAATCACCGCCTCACTCCTCCTGGCGCCGGCATTCCGAGGTGCACGGGGAACGGCGCACTCTTTGTTTGGGGGACTTCCATCGAGTGTGGCCGCTGTAGCGCGCTGCTTTGCACAGTTGCCCCCATGGTAAACCCTGGCCCTTCGATATCAATTTGCGCCGACGCACTTTTCCTCTAGAACGTTTCCCTCACAGACCTGCCCTCCCGAACTATGAAAGCCAGACGCCTGCTTGCCTCTCTCTCGCGCTTTAGCGCGATTCAACCCTCCGTCAGCCAGAGCCAACCAACGCCGACGCTCGGGGAGGGTGTGCCTTCCTCCCGGTTCTTCGCCTCGCCGCGCGCGGTCCAGCAGGTTTGCAGCCTTTTTCTGGGCGCGCTGGCTTTGTGGTCCTCTTCAGCCGCGGCCCAAAAGCCTGCGCCCGAGCGCAAGAAGTGGGACATGGACTACGGTCCGTTCCTGAATTTGAGCGTTCAGATGCCGGGGGAGAACCCCGGTTCCACACCGAAGGGCGTGGCCGTCAGGGTGGGGGAACAACTCGAGGGCACGGTGGTTTTTGACACCGACCTGCTGCGGTGCACCGGCGGCTGGACGGGCGGCTTTCTCGATTTCAAGGGGGTCGCCTTCAGTGGTTCTCACGGCGGCAATCCGGGCCCGGTGGGGAGCGTGGTCTTCCGCACCTCTGCGCTGCCGGGCTGGAGCAAGGCGGGCAGTTTCAAGGATCCGCGCGAGCTGCCCAAGGGCTTCGGGGCGTCGACCGTTCCTTACGGGCCGCTGCCGGCGGAGTGGGCCAAGTACAAGGGGCTGCACCGGAATGGAAACCGGGTGGTCCTGGAGTACACGGTGGGAGAAGCTCGGCTGTTGGAATCCCCCGGACTGGAGGGGGCGGGTGATGCCGCCGTACTGCTGCGTTCTTTCCAGGTGAAAAACCCTGGCGCCGCGGCGACGGTTTTTGTGGCGGAGGTGCCGGTGACGACC
>CAMCIN010000376.1 GCA_945874745.1 Akkermansia muciniphila
CTCAATTTCGAAGGGTTCCGCCGCGGGGACTCTGACCGTGTCGCCGACTTTGAGCTTCTCCAAATCCACAGACGGATTGAGGTATTGGAGCAGGGATTCCGCGCAGTGGAACCGCTCGGCGAGAAACTCCCAGTAGGAGTTGTAGGGCAGGTAATGCGTCTTTGCCTGCTCCTCGGGACGCGAGGGAAGGCCCCCCACAAATTTCCGGTCCTCGGGCCGGAGCGTGTATTCTGTGTAAGGGCTGGAACTACGCGAGAGGGGCAGGTTGTGGTAGTTTCCTGTTTCATCCAGCCCGTGCGCTCTTTGAAAGCGGCTGATCGCCTTGTCGGTAAACTCGCCTGGGAGTCCGTCCAGTTTGCCCGGGCTGAAGAGTTCCCCATCGAGGAAGATTTGGACCCGGAGCAACGTCTCCCGCTCCTTGGCCGAAGGCTGCCTTTGCTGCGGCGCGGCGCGAACCGCTTCCTTTTGCGCTGGCGGGCTGCCTCCGCTGGCCGGTTGGGAACGCGAAGGCTCCTGGGGTTTCTGAGGAGGGCCTGGTTGCGCCGGCGACGGGGGCGGCGAGGGAGACTTCTGGGCATGCGCGGCACGGCCGGCCAGGGAAAGGGCGGCGCAGAGGAACAGCGCAGGGATCTTCATGGGAAATCGGGTTGGCGGGACGGCCTCTGTGGCTAGGATATTCTCCCAGACGCCGTCAGCAACATCCCTATGAATCCACGACCTCTTCGCATCGCGCAAGTTTCTCCTCTCTGGACTCGCATTCCTCCTGTGAATTACGGAGGGATCGAGCTGCTTTTGAAGCTGCTGGTCGACGAGTTGGTCGAACGCGGGCATGAAGTTACCCTCTTTGCCACGGCAGACTGCCAGACGCGGGGGTCCCTTTATTCCGTCGCGGACGCCTGCCTAACCGAGCTCATGGCCCGTGGCGAGGCGTATGCTTTCGAGCATTACGCAAACGCCGTGGTCGCCGAGGCGTTGCGGCGCGCCTCCGAGTTTGATGTCATCCACTACCACCTCACCCCCGGCTGGCTGCCGCTGGCTTCGCTGGCGGCGACGCCCTCTCTTTTTACGCTGCACACCTGCGCGGTGAAGGACGACGAGTGGGCCTTCGCCCGGTACCCTAGGGTGGAAGTGGCCGCCATCAGCCGCTTTCAGATAGCCCAGACCGAGTCCCGTCTGGGACGCTCCTTTCCTGTGGTCTACAACGGATGCGATTTTGGGGCCTTCGAGCCGAGCTTTGAACCGGGCCGGCACCTGGCGTTTTTGGGACGGATGAGCCACGCAAAGAATCCTGCCGGGGCGATCGCAATTGCCAAGGCGTGCGGGCTGCCGTTGGTGCTCGCGGGACAGCCGCAAAATGGAGAGGAACAACGCTATTTTGCTCAGGAGGTGGAGCCCCACATTGACGGCAAACAGGTGCGCTGGCTGGGGCCGGTAAACCACGCGCAGAAGGCGGAGCTTTTGCGGAATGCGGCCGCGCTCCTCTTTCCCATCCAGTGGGACGAGCCGTTTGGACTGGTGATGATCGAGTCGATGGCTTGCGGGACGCCAGTGGTTGGGGTGAAACGGGGCTCTGTCGGGGAAGTGGTGACCCAAGGGGCCACAGGCTACACGGGTGCCTCCCCCGAGGAATTGGCTGCATTGGTGGCGCCGGCGCTCGCCTTGGATCGGCGCTTAGTCCGTTCCACGGCTGAGGCCCAGTTTGGGTTTCAAAAAATGGTGGATTCCTATCTCGAGCTCTACCGGGGAATGCAGGTGCGCTCGTAGCCCCCCAAACCACTCAAATATTCGCATCCCTTTCTCTCAAAAACTCGCCCTGCCTGCCCTGCCTGCCTGCCGCGACTGCCGCGACTGCCGGGACTGCTGGGCCCTGCGGGCCCGCCGATAGCTAGCCGGTCGGCAAGCGAGCCCCGCGAGCGCCGCCACCGGTCTCTCCAAAAACAAGCGCCCGCCCCGGCAGGGGCGCAAGACCGTTGCGTTATGCACGCGCCGTGGTTCTCCGGCCCCGCCGGGGCCTGCGCTCTCTTAATCGGGGACCGGGGGCGCTCGGCTAACCCTCTTTGCTCCCTCCGGGAGAAAAGGCGCCCCTCTCGAAAAATGTTTCTCCCCCTTTTGCGCGAGTCCATTGCTCGCCGCGCAGTGTTTTATTTTTTACACTCAACCGCCCAAGAAAAATGGGGCGCTCGGCTGCTTTTGGGGCTGGGAGCGTCGGGGCACTGTCGGGCTGCGTATGCTCCGCATTTCCGGTGCCTTAAGGGGTTCCTCCTTCATTCTTTGAACCGCACAAACCGTAAACCCGCCCGGGCGAAGGGTTGGGCGATGGCAATCGTTGGGTGTGCCTCTTGTCGATTTGCATGCTATACTGAAGGGCTATGTCCTCTTCCCGGTCCGCCTTTGCTGCCCTGCCCAGACTTGAAACTCAGCAGTTCACCTTTGCCAACGGATTGGAGTTGCTGGTGCACGAAGACCACTCCGCTCCGGTGGCCAGCATTCAGGCCTGGGTCAGGACCGGCTCCATCCATGAAGGGCGCTTTTCGGGCAGCGGCATTTCCCATCTTCTGGAACACCTCCTTTTTAAGGGAACCAGCAAGCGCAGCGGCAACCAGATCGCCCAGCAGCTTCAGGACGTCGGCGGCTACGTGAACGCCTACACCTCCTTTGACCGGACGGTTTATTGGGTCGATCTTCCTGCAAAGGGAGTTCCCGTGGGTCTCGAGGTGCTTGCAGATGCGGTGTTTCACTCCACGCTTCCCGAGGCGGAATACGCCAAGGAGCAGGAGGTCATCCGGAGGGAGTTTGCCATGGGGTTTGATGATCCGGACCGGGTTTTGGGCGAGCGACTGTTCAGTACCGCGTATCTGGCGCACCCCTACAGGCATCCGATCATCGGCCATCTGGATGTGTTTAATGCGCTCACGCGAAACGACGTGTTGGACTACTACCGCAGGCGCTACGCGCCCAACAACGTGTTCTTTGTCGTCGCCGGGGCGGTGGATGCGGCCGTTGTGCGCGAGCAGTTGGAGCAGTGGATCGGGGCTCTTCCCCGGCTGGCTCTCGAGCCGGTGTG
>CAMCIN010000377.1 GCA_945874745.1 Akkermansia muciniphila
TCCACTTCTACCGTGAATTTCGTGCCGGAACCCCGGGTCACAGACGCAGCCAGCGTGTCCAACCCGAGCGTCTGTGCCACCCCGGTTCCTCCGTTTCCGTTGGTCACGCTGATCGGGTAGTCTCCGTTGGTGTTGGCGGTCAACCGCAGCTTTCCTGTGGACGGGTCGATTGTGGCAGTGACGCCTGTGCCGGAGGTGCTGTTGATCTGGGAAACCACGGCCCCCAGTGTGGAGGTGGCGCTGATGGTCCCCACACTCACCCCGTTGATGGTGAGCGTATCGGATGCAGCCGCCATTCCCGCGCCCAAATCCTGCAACGTCACCTTCGCCAACACCCCCTGGGGGATGGTCTGTGTGTATTTGGAGGCCCCGTAGCTCAGCCCCAACGCGCTCAAAAAGTTACTGGTATCCCCTGCGCCACCCACCCCAATGGCGGTCCCGGTCAGCTCCAACGCGCCGTTGGCACCAAACGCGGTCGTCACATCGGCCACAGCGCCAGCGCTCCCGCCAGTGGGCGTGAGCGTCAGGGCGCCGCCGCCAAAAACATCGTTGACGGTCTTGGTGCTCACGTCCGTGCTGGAAAGCGTGTACTGCACTCCATTGACAGTCACCGTCCCCTCCGTCACTCCGTAATCCGCCAAGGTCAGGGCCTGAGCCTTCGCGAGGCTGGGAAAGAGCGTCGCCGAACCCATTCCAGAGGAAGCCTTCGGCAGGCTCTGGACATTGATTTTGTAGGTGCCTAGCGCCGCGCCGCTGGAGGTGGAAACCGTGGCGTCCGAAGCGCTGGTCACGCCGTCCCCCGAAGACACGGTCACGGAACGAGGAGACCCTGTAAAGCTGGTGCTCAGAGCGGATGCCGCGGTTTTCACCGCGGTCAAATTTGTCTTCAGCGTGTTGTAGGCCGCCTGCAGTCTGAGTGCTGCCGCCTGCTGTTTCTTCAGGTTGTCCTGAGGAACCCGCTCAATCGACATGAGCTGGGTGACCGTAGTCTTCCAGTCAAAACCCGAAGCCAAACCTGAGAGTTGGATGCCAGCCATATAAAAATTTTCGGAGTGTCTGGGACCAAACTAGCAGGAAGCGTACCCAGAGGCAATTTACAGACGTGATTTGTCTGTCCTCCCCACCTCCTCCCTCCAAGCAGGTCTCGGACTCAAACGCTGACTTTTAAGCCGAGGCGGCCCGCAATTCGGAAAGCCGCGTTTTTAACACTTCCGCCGGCCATTGCCCCGCCACCTGCGCCCGGTCCAGATAGCCGTAATTCAGGAGCGACCCGCACCCCCCAAACAACAGGCGCGAAACCTGCCCGTAATCCCCCATCCCCATCACAGAAAGACGCCCGGGCTCCCGCAGACTCGCCCAGTTGAAAAGGGCAAACAGACGCGCCAAATCCGCCGGTTGGCGGGTCATTGCCGCCACCTTAAACGCCGCCGGACGGTATGACTCCCTGGCCTGCTCGAACCGCCGTTGCAGAAATTCGAGGGAGGGCGTCTTGGCAAAATGGTGGTCCGAAAGCACCAGGTTGACTTGTAACTCGGCAGCGAGGGCAATTTCTTCCTCGAGTGAGTCCAGCGAGCGGATCTCAAAATCGGCCCACTGTACCAGCGGCAAAAACTGCCGATACAACCGCCGGCGTGCCCTGACGTCCAAAGGAGCCATCCCGCCTTCGGCCGGATGCCGTACGGTTGCCAGGAGCGGAAACTTCGCCGCCAGTCTGGGGACAGCCCGCAGAAGAGAAGCCGTGTCGGAGGCAAACGCGTCCACACGCAGTTCGAGCAAATCGACCTTGCCCGCGGCAAGTTTGAGCGCACAGGCCAGCGCGCCGGGGGAGTGGACGGTCCCCACCACTAGAGGGGACGCGGGAATCAGGGTTTTCGAATGCACCCGCCCATTCTCCACCAGCCTGAGGCAAAAATGCAATACGGGCCGGCACCCCTGTGCCGGCCCGTATTTTTCCGAAACACCACTCCGCCGCCGGCGGAGGAGGATTACGGTGTGCTCAACGCCGCGGCTGGAATGACCTGCTTGGCCTGTCCCGGCGGGGTCCAGAGCAGCCGGAGGGCCGCGCTGCCGGCCCGCTCGTAGTACTCGAGGCGCAGATTCACCCAGGCGCCCGCCGGCAGCGAGAGCGTCCCCGTGTTTTCAGTCAACGGATGATCGCTCCAGTTGTTGACCAACAGCTGTCCGTTGAGCCACAGCCTCGCCCCGTCGTCGGACTGCACATGGAAGCCATACAGGCCGGCCGCCTCGGCTTTCACCCGCCCCGTCCACCGGACGGAGAACTGGTCCACCGCCAGGCGGGGATCGGCACTTCCGAGCCCCCAGTTGAAATCCAGCCCCGCGTCGACGCGGCTGAACTTCAACACGCTGAGGCCCACGCTGCCGAAGTACTCCCCAGTGAGACCACTGCTCGTGAGCGCCGCCTTCTCGAGGTCGCCAAACTGCGCGACCCCCGGCGCGATGCCTTGCCCGCCATGCACCCACGCCCCTGCGTAGACCAACTGCGGGAGCCCCGCCAGTTCGACCGAGCCGGCGGCCGTGTAGGTTACGTCATCTGGCGAGGTCGCCAGAGCCAACCGGTCGCCGCGCCGCTCCACCATGAGCCAGGCACTCGGCGGCACCAACACGCCGGGAACCGCACTTGCGACCACAGCGCCGCCGAAAGCGGACCGACTGCGCACGGACAGCGAGCCGTCGCCGCCCAGTTGCAGGGCCGCAAACCGGTCCCCTGCCCCGAGCCCCTCCCTGAGCATGACGGCGGCCGCAGGAGCACTGCCCCCCGTGACGGAACGCACCCGAAGCGCGAGCTGGAAGTTTCCGGAATGCAGCTGGTTCCAGAAACCTCCCTGGTCCCCGGCGCCAACGGCTCCCAACCCGTTGCCCAGCGAGGACACCTGCCGCACCCCATCCGCCAACATGACCACCACCGGCGCCGCCACCCCGCCCAGCGGGGAGGCGCTCATCGCCGGCCGCAGTACCGCCGCGGGCACAGGCTGCTTGCTGATCCCAGGCCCGCTCCACCACAGTTTGCAAACCGCCTGCGCGCCGCTCTCGAAG
>CAMCIN010000378.1 GCA_945874745.1 Akkermansia muciniphila
CCCCTTGCCCGGGGCCAGGCCGACGCGCAACTCGAGCACGGGGGCAAGCGCGGCAAGCCTGCGCAGGTGCAACCGCACGGCGGTGTGGGCGGCCAGTTCGCCCTCGCGCGGGTAGCGCTGGACCATGACGCCCTCCAGCCAAAGCGGCAAAGTTTGCTGAGCGCGCTCGGCCAGCAGATCGCCGATGTCGAAGCGGACCGTGAAAGGGGCGGGACGCTGCCTGAGCGCGGGCGGTTCCGCCTGGGCGCTGCCCCCACAGCAAAGCATGCCCGGCCACGCGAAAACGGCGGCAAAAGCATACAGGGAATGGAAGGTTCTGGGGCGCATCGTAGGCTGCAAAGAGTCTGGCGGCTGGGGGTTTGGGAGGGCTGAACTAGTGGGGTACTTGGACAACCTCCCCGCTCCGGGGCGGGTGGCTGGGGGAGGAGTAGAGACTAAAATCCGCCGGGACGCAGTCCTTTGGTCATGGAAAACACAGCACTTAAGATGCCGAAGACGACAAAACCGACGACAACCGCAATTCCAACCATCACCAGGGGGGGAATGAGGGTGGAAATGATCTTCACCTGCTTGTCCAACTCGCGGTCATAGACGTCGGCGATGTTGTTGAGCGTCTCTCCAAGGCGGCCCGACTGCTCGCCGACGGCGAGCATGTCGACAAACAATTCGGGGAAGAGCTTCTGCTGGGTGCACGCGTTGGAAAGCGCCACGCCGTCGACCACCGCCCGCTGGACCAGCTTCATGCGCTCCAATACAAAGGCGTTGCCGGCGATGTCCTCGACCAGTTCCAGGCCGCGCACCAGGGTGACGCCGTTGAGAATCAGGGTCCCCAGGGTGCGCGCCGCCTGGGCGTAATACCGGTGTCGGATGACGCCGCCGTAGCCCGGAATGCGCCAGCGGATGGCGTCCCACTGCTTGCGGCCCGAGGGGGTGGAGGTCCAGGAGCGCATGCCGAAGAACACGAGCGCGCCAAGGCCCAGACCGACCCACCAGTAGTGGGCGAAGGCGCCGTGCACCGCCATGAGCAGGCGGGTGGCCGGGGGCAGCTCTTGGTTGGTGTCGGTGAAGAACTTCATGAGCTTTGGCACCATGACCGTCATAAAGAGGGTCACCATAAGGATGCCCACGACGACCAGCACCGCCGGATACACAAGCGCCTGCTGCACCCGGTCGCGGAGTTGTTTGACGTCGGCCAGATAGGTGACGAGGCGTTTGAGGATGTCGGAGAGGGTGCCGGAAGCCTCCCCGGCGGCGACCATGTTGACGTAGAGCGGCTCGAAGATGCGGGGGTATTCTTTGAGGGCCTGGGAAAGGCTGCGCCCCTCGATGAGCGCCTGGTGCAGACCCTTGGCGAGGCTGTGCAGCTTCGGATGCTTCATGCGGCGCACCAGGATCTGGAGCGCCTCGTCCAGGGTCATGCCGGCGCCCAGCAACAGGGCGAGCTGCTCGGTGAAAAGATGCTGCTGCCCGTGCGACATCGTCTGGACCGCCGCGACACTTGCCTTGGCCGCAGCGCTCTGCGGCGCGGCGCCGGGAGATGCGGACGGGGTGCCCTTCCCCTCGGCGGCGGGCTGGATGCGGACGGGAAAGCCCTTGGTCTTTTCCACCTCCCGGATGGCCGCGCCGCGGTCGGTGGAATCGAGCATTCCCTCGAGCAACTCGCCCTTGGCGGTCCGTGCTACGTAGTGAAACTGGGGCATCGCGCGGGTGCAGGAGGGTTAGAACCGACCCTCGTCCAGGTCGATGTAGTCAAAGAGGGTCTGGATGTCGGTGCGGCTCTGGAAGCCTCCCTCGGCCAGCCGTTCCTGTAATCGCGCGGAGGCCTCGTCGTTCCAACCACGCTTGCGCATAAATTCGTTCCAAACCTCGACCTCTTCCTCGCTGGGGCGGCGGCCCGCCTGCCAGCACCACTCCAGCAGCTCATCGTCGCTCCCGCCTTGGAGCGTCCGCTCCACCAGAGCGGCGTACGCGACCCCGAGCAGGCGCACGCAACGCAGGTCAAACCCCTCGCCCAGATTGGCGACATACTCCTGCGGCAGGTCACCGCCGGCGTGTAACCTGATTTTGTCCAAAAGGCGGCCGAAATAGACGAAGCCGTGGACTTTGGAGTGGGGACTTCTAGGAAGAGGGGCGGTCATGAAGGAGACAAAAATGAACTAGGTAAGGTTATCGGGTTGCCGGGCGAAGGGCAAGCGGGCCATGGCCGGAATCGCCGGCCCACGCCAGAAAGCTCCGATCCGGACTTGAGCTCACAGACGGGGTGAGCAGAATCCACAGCCCACTCGCTTCGGATGCCCTCCTTCCTCCTCGTCGACAACAGCAATTCGTTCACCAAATTCGCCCTCTCCTCGGAAACCGCGGTGGGCGAGGTGCGCAAACTCCCCACGGAAGAGCTGTGCCCGGAATCCATCCGAACGCTGCTCGAGGGCTGGAGCTTTGAGGCGGCTGCGCTCTGTTCGGTGGTGCCGCTCAAGGGAGCGGTGCTCCGGGACGCCCTCGCGCCAACGCCCCTGGTGGTGGTGGGCCCCTCGGTAGACCTCGGCATCGGCATCGACTATCCCGAACCGGCGAGCATCGGGGCCGACCGGCTGGCCAACGCCGTGGCGGCAGCTTTCCTCCATCAGGCACCCGTGGTGGTGGTGGATTTTGGAACGGCCCTGACCTTCGATATCGTCTCCGCGGAGGGAAACTATCTGGGCGGGGTCATCGCGCCGGGTCTGGAGGCCATGACAGACTACCTGCACCAGCGCACGGCGCTGTTGCCCAAGATCGCGCTGCTCGAGCCCCCGGGAATCATCGGCAAATCCACTGGGGACGCCATGCTGGCGGGGGCGGTGTACGGCTACCGCGGGCTGGTGCGAGAGATTTTGGGGAAGCTGCGCGAGGTTTTGGAACAGGGCCGGCCGCTCAAGGTGGTGGCGACGGGCGGGTACGCCGAGCTGATCGCCGCGGGAGTGCCGGAGATCCACGAGGTCCAGCCGCTGTTGACGATGGAAGGGTTGCGCTTGATTGCGAACCGTCATTTCGCCCAGAAAGCCC
>CAMCIN010000379.1 GCA_945874745.1 Akkermansia muciniphila
GGGTCGCCGGCGACCAAAGCGGCCGCCCCGTCCTTGTTTTTGAGAAAGGCGCCCTCCTTGGTGTCCAGCCGCAGATCCGCCTTGCGCGCCCCGGCATCGGGACCGTGGCAGTGGAAACAGTTTTCGGAAAGAAGCGGCAGGACCTCCCGCCCAAAGTCCACGGGTTCGACCGCGGAGAGCCGTTGACCGGCGGCCAGCAGGACGAAGTAAAGCAGGCGATGTTGCCAGCTGGAGCAAAAGCGAAGGGTGCGGGGGGGGCGCATTTGGGGTGGGAGCCTTTGGCTAGAGCGTTCAGCAAGTCACACGCACGGGCAAGAAACAAGACAGCCTCCAGCGCGATTGCCCGCCTGTCTGGCTTCCGGCCGACTGACAGCGAGCGGCGTGGTGCGCGGCCTCCAAACTGTTCCTCTCTTCCGTTGCCCGTGAGGTTCCGAAAGCGCATGCTTGTACCCCGCCATCCCATGTCTGTTTCCCGACTCGATTTCCGCCTTGAAGCCACTGCGTCAGGTTCCCGCGCGCGTGCCGCCCGGTTCCGCACCCTCCATAACGAGGTGCTCACCCCGCTTTTCATGCCTGTGGGCACGCAGGCCACCGTCAAGGCCCAGTTGACGCAGGCGCTCGAGGATTCGGGTTCCCAGATCCTGCTGGCCAACACCTACCACCTGCTGTTGCGCCCCGGTCCCGAGGTCTTTGACCATGTCGGCGGCATCCACCGGTTCATGAGCTGGCCTAAGTCGGTGCTTACCGACTCGGGCGGTTTCCAGATTTTTTCCCTCCCACACGCCCGCTCCATGAGCGAGGCGGGCGCCGTGTTTCAGAGCTATCTGGACGGGAGGACGATTCTGCTCAGCCCGGAGGTGAGCATCGGGACGCAGCGTTCCATCGGAAGCGATATTATGATGGTGCTCGACCAGTGCATTCCCTCCACGGCGGATCTTGCCACCGCGCGGGCAGCGATGGACATCACCCACCGCTGGGCGGCGCGCAGCCTGGTGGCGCGCGGGGAGTCGCCGCAGTCGCTGTTCGGGATTGTTCAGGGGGCGCTCTTTGAGGAGCTCCGGCGCGAGAGTGCTGCCGCCCTCACGGCAATGCCCTTCGACGGGTTTGCCATCGGGGGACTCGCGGTGGGCGAGGGGAAAAGCGAGCGGGAGGACACCTGCGAGTTTACCGCCTCGCTGCTTCCCCCGGACAGGCCCCGCTACTTGATGGGGGTCGGCACGCCCTTGGACATCCTGGAGGCGGTCCACCGGGGGGTGGATATGTTTGACTGCATCATTCCGACGCAGGTGGCCCAGAGGGGCGGGGCGTTTACTTCGCGTGGTTTCCTGCAGTTCCGGCGCGGGGTCTACAAGCTGGCCGACGAGCCACTGGATCCGGAATGCGGGTGCCCGACCTGCGTGCGCTACAGTCGTGCCTACCTGCACCACCTGACCAAGACCAAGGAAACGCTGGGCTGGCAGCTGCTTGGGCAGCACAATTTTTATTTCTACCACCGGCTCATGCGCGAGATCCGCCAGAGCATCCTCGAGGACCGTTTCCTCGCACTCTACCATGCGAAGCGCGCGATTTTGCAGGAGGACGACCTGGACAACCCTGTTGACCGTCCCAAGGTGAAGCGCAAGAAGTCGCCGCCTCTGCAACTGGGCAACTACGAGGTGCACACGGCCTTTGAAGGATTCGCGAGCATCCGGCATGTCTCCTCGGGCGAGATCATGCATTCGCGCAACGAGCCCATGGACGAGGCGCGCTCCCTCTACATCGAACAGGCGTACCTGTCCGAACGGGTGCGTGTGACCGATCCGGCGCAGGCTGTGGAGCCCTTGGTGATCTGGGATGTGGGGCTGGGAGCAGCCGCGAACGTGATGGCGGCGATCCAGTGTTATGAGGCCGAGGCGCGCCTGGGCCCGGTGCGGCCCATGAGAATCGTGAGTTTCGAGAACGATCTGGACTCCCTGCGTTTGGCCTTCCGGCATGCGGAAAAATTCACCTATCTGCGGCACAGCGGTCCGGCGTGGATTTTGCGGGAGGGGCGTTGGGAATCGAAGGAGTTCCCAGGACTGAGTTGGGAACTACTCGAGGGCGATTTTCTGCAGAGTCTCGACCTCGCTCCGGTGCCGCCGGAGGTCATTTTTTACGACATGTTTTCCAGCAAGACCTGCTGGGACCAGTGGACGGTGGAGCTCTTCCGCCGGCTGTTTGCCGCGTGCAAGGGGCGGGGCGCGGAGCTGTTCACCTACACCTGTTCGACGGCGTCGCGGGCGGCGATGCTGGCCTCTGGTTTCCATGTGGCGCGGGGCCGCTGTTCGGGGGAGAAGCAGGAAACCACCATTGCCTTCACCCCCGAGGCGTGGGCGGGCGGCTACCCTGCGCGGCACGAGGTCTTGGGGGCTGACTGGCTGGCCAAGTGGCGCCGCTCGGCAGCCCAGTTTCCAGCCAGCCTGCCCGAGGCGGAGCGGGGGCAGCTTGCCGCGCTGATTCTCGGCCACCCGCAGTTTGTTCCCCGGCAGGAAGGCTGACGGGCGCCCGTCCGGAGGTCCGCTTGCTAAAGAAGGCGGGCCTGTTCGGCGGGGGGCAACTCCGGTGTGGGCGGTTCGAGGGAAAGGTCCACGAGGGGGGCGGGGAGGGTCCGCGAGGGTTTGACCCCCAGGGTGCGGAGCATCTCTGCCTGGCGGATGACGTTGCCCTTGCCTGTGTGGAGCTTTGAGAGGGCGTCGTCGTAATGTTCCTGGGCCTGTTTGATCCGGCTGCCGAGTCCCTCGAAATCCTTCACAAAACCCACCAGCTTGTCGTAGAGCTCCGCGCCGCGGTGCGCGATGTCCTGGGCGTTGCGCGTCTGGGCCTCCTGGCGCCAGAGGTGGGCCACCGTGCGCACCACAAACAGCAGGGTGGAGGGGCTCACCAACAGCACGTTCCGGTTCCAGGCGTCCATGAACAGGTCCTTCTCATGGGAGACCGCCAGCAGGAAGGCGGGCTCGAGTGGCATGAACAAAATGACGAAGTCTAACGACTGGATGCCGTAGAGCT
>CAMCIN010000380.1 GCA_945874745.1 Akkermansia muciniphila
CGACCATTTGAAATGCTCTCTGAGCTACAATTACTTCGAGAATTCCTCCTCCAACGAATTTTCAAAATTCAAGCGCAGTTCGGTTAATTTCAGCGCCAGTACCTTTTTCTAATTTTTCGCGCCATGAAATCGTTGGTCACATTCTTCGCTCGCCGCGCCCTGCAATGGGTTGCATTGGCCTTCTTCGCTTCGGGAGTTTCCGCCCAAACGCCCCCGACCGCCTCTTCTCGGTCGGCCCAGGCTCCAGCGCAAAAAAACGTGGCCGCCTACACGTTGATGCGAACGGATCAGTTGAGCATCAATATCTTTCAGGAAGACGATCTCAACGTTATCACCCGAGTGGACGCCAATGGCCGGGTAAATTTGAAATTATTGACGGAGGAAGTCCGCGTGCAGGGCATGACGGTCGCCGAAGCCCAGCGGGCCATCGAGAACGCCTATCAGGAAGGCCGTTTCTTGCGGAACCCCCAGGTGACCATTGCCATCATGGAATATGCGCCCCGCGCCGTCACTGTCTACGGCATGGTTAAACTTCCCGGGCGCGTGATACTTCCCACGGAATCGACGATGGACATTCTTGAATTGATCGGAAAAGTGGGCGGCTTCCAAGATACCGCCAAAGGCAATGCCGTCACTGTCACCCGCATCAACAACGACGGCACCCGCAGTGTTATCGGGCCAATTGACGTGGAGAGTCTGATCAAAGGTAAGGGCAAAGAGAAACGTCGCGAAGACGTGCTAATCATGATGCCGGAAGACATCGTGAACGTCCCGATGCGCATGTTCTAAGCTCAACGCGACCCACACATGTCCGAATTGTCCGGCAAACCGCCTCACTCTCCTTCCTCCAACTCCTCCGCCCTCGGCGATAAGGACGATCAACTGGTCGAACGGCGCTCATTACGCGACTATTACATCATCCTGCGGGAGCGGCTGTGGATCGCATTGCCGTTGGCGCTGCTCATTTCGGTTGGTTATGGCTACAAGCAATCGCGCCAGACGCCTATGTACCAGGCGTGGGCCACCATGCAGTTTGAGAAAGCCGAGCGGGTCGTCACCACCGAGGGCGTGGTTTGATCCATCCATTCGCTCGGAGATTGAGCTCAACACCAATATCCAGATTCTGAACAGCAATAATCTGCGGGCCAAAGTGGCCGGGTCGTTCAGCCCCGAGGAAGTGAAGATTTTGCAGCGCGCCTCCCTGAAGAATCTTCCCCCGGGGGCCGCTCCTCCTCCTCCCGGCGCCCTGCTGGGGAACGTGTTCGCCGCCCAGATTCCCCACAGTTTGCTCATCCGCATTACCGTTAACCATGAAGATCCCGAAGCGGCGGCCCTGGTCGCCAACCGCTACATCGATCAGTTCATGCAACGCAAGCAGGAGGAACTAAGCGGTTCCAACGAAGAAGCCGTCGTGCTCTTGAAAAAAACCGAAGTGCGGTTGAAGCAGGAATACGAAGTGACCACCCAGCGGCTGCAGCAGTACATGCAGTCCCACAAGCTGGTGTCGCTCGACGATAGCACCAATATTGTCGATGCGCGTTACAGGGCCGTCGACGCCGAACTGGGCTCAGCCCAGATGCGGGTCCGTGATCTCAAGACCCAGCTCTCCCAGATCGAAACCTTCCAACGCGAGGGCAAGAACCTTCTCGAAATCAGCGCCATCGCCAGTCACGGCAGCGTTCCCGTCCTCAAGGGAAGACTCGACGAATTATTGCGCGAGCAGTCCAACCTCGCAGACCGGTATCTGGAGCAACATCCGAGGATGAAGGCCGTCGCAAACCAGATCGCCGTGATCCAGGAGCAACTCACCCAAGCCCTGGATCTCGCCATCGCGGATCTTAAGACCAACCTTGAGAAAGCCAATGCGACGGTGAAGAGCCTGGAAAAGGTCAATGATAACAACATGGAGGAGTCACTTCGCCTGCGGGCTCTCGCGGTGGAATTCAGCACCCTGCAGCAGCAGGCGATCTCAGCCAAAAAGAGCTACGTCGAGGTGCTCAACCGGCTGAACGAAACCACGACCACGAAGAATATTGAGAAGATTCCGTTGCGCCCGCTGGACCGCGCCTACCCTGACGGCAGGCCCTATCAGCCCAATCTCGCCAGCATCATCAAGACCTGCATCGGGCTGGGCCTGCTCGTTTTTGTCGGCGTAGCCGTGGGCCTGAGCTTCATCGACGATCGCGTCAAGAGCGCCTGGGATGTTGAACACTTCATCGGGGTTAATCTTCTCGGAATTATCCCGGACCTTTCAGCCGTCAAGGACGACGACAAATACACGCTGGTCTTGAACAACAAACAAGCGCCCGACGTGGAATCATTCCTCAGTGTCTACAGTTCGGTCAAAATCCATTCGAAGCTCGATTTCCCCAAATCTTTGCTCGTGACGAGCACGATCCCCGGGGAAGGCAAGACCCTCATTTCCTGCAATCTCGCCGGAAGTTTCGCGCGGCATGGCAAGAAAACGCTACTGATCGACTGTGATCTCCGCCGGCCCATGCTGCATCGTCACTTCAAACAACAAAACAACCTCGGGATGATCCCTTGGTATGAAAATGGGGCGAATCTGGAGGGTGATCTTTCACGCGACCCCTACCTCGGCATCATCAAAGTCGACGAAAATCTTTCGTTGATGTGTTCGGGTGGACGCTCCAAGAGCCCGACGGAAATTCTCGAAAGCCATGCCTTCGGTCAGCTGATCGAACGGTTCAAACGCCAGTACGACTTGGTGGTCGTCGATTCCCCGCCCTTGGGGGCCGTCACGGACAGTCTCCTCATCGCCGAACGCACGGATGAAGTTATTTATGTCTGCCGCTTCAATCGCGCCTACCGGAAACACATTCGTCTCTACATCAAAGCCCTGCGCAGCGGAAAAAACGAGATTCTCGGCATCGTGCTGAACGGACTTTCTCCGCGGCGCATCGAGTACTACTCGAATTATAGATATTATCGCAGTTACAAAAAATACTACGGGGCGCAGACGTAAGGGTGTGGCGACGGGTTATTGGTGAAGG
>CAMCIN010000381.1 GCA_945874745.1 Akkermansia muciniphila
GAAGGAGTCACCAGCACGCGATAACTTCCCGCAACCGTGGGCACCCCACTGACCTCGCCTGTGGTTGTGTTCAAGCGGAGCCCGGGAGGCAGATAAGTGGTCCGGTAGGACGTCCCGCTGCCGGCCGGCACACTCAGCGACAACGCCGCGCCGATGATTGCCTGCACCTCGTCCTCACCGCCTCCGCCTGCCCCTCCGGTGCTAATTTCAGGGGGCGGCCCCTGAATGGCAGTCTTGAAACTGCTGGCTGGACCGCCCTGCCAGACCAAACCGGAGTCGGCCAGCGACAAAATCACGAAGGCTCCCGGCGCCTCCACCGGCGCCTTCCACTGCCAGTTTGCGCCTCCCGACACCACGTTGTAATGGGTGGAAGCAGTGATGGTCCGCCCGTCAAAGAAACGAATCACCAGCGGAGTGCCGGCAGCAGGGGGTGCCCCTTGGAACACCGCCGCGCCCGCATTGAAATTCGTGCTAATGCTGAAGGTGCCGGCCGCTCCGCCCCCCGAATCCCCCACCGAAGTTGTCTGCAAAGCCGGGGCCGAGGAAGCCCCGCCCGTCAGCGCCACAAATTTTCCCGCAAAGGGGGACGCAGGCGTTCCCCCGTCAAAGTACCCGAGCTCGAGGAGCACGCCGTCGCCGTCGGCGGACGATCCGGCCGCCAAGGCAACGCCCACGCTGTTGAGCAGCGGCTTGGTGACGGGGCCCTCCCAAACCACCTGTACCGTCGGTAAGGCGTGAGCCGAGGCCACGAGGCCGCAAACCGCCAGCCCAAGCATTCCGTAAATCCCAGTGTGTTTCATGTCGCTAAAGGTGCAGGAGGAAAGTCAACCGGCCGGGCTACTCGGAGAGCGTGTAGGAAAAGGGGGCCGCCGTATCCAGAAAGGCGGCGCCCGCAGTGGAGCCGTCCCTGCGCCGAATGAGCAGAGACTCACCAACGGAGATGGGGGCGCTGTCCTGCGAGGCCTGGGAACCTGCCAACTGCCAGCGGGCGCCAGTGTGATAGAAAACGTTCCAAGAGGAACCGTTCCAACTCAGCAGATTGTCGGATACGGAGGCGGAGGCGCCCTTGGTCCAGCCTGTGAGGGACTGTATTTTCAACGCGCTGAGCGTGGTGGCGAAGGGCAGACGGTTGGCCACGAGTGCCACTCCCGTGCCGGGCACCGCACTTGCCTCCGGAGAGACGCTGACGCTGCCCAGAAGCGCTAGGGCTACCGGTGCGGTGCCGCCCGTGACCAGGATGATCCCCTGCTCGGGCCGGATGATTACTCTGTTTTGGGAAGCCGTCCCGCCGCTGACCTGCCACTGGGTGCCGGTGTGAAAATAGCTTTCCCAGGCGGTGCCATTGTGAATCCGCACGAAGTCGGCACTGGCTTCGGAAGTCCCTGTTCGCAGGGCCACGCTGGTCGTGCCAAAAAGACTCCCAAGGGTCTGGGCGGGAAAAATTTCGAAAACCTGCTTTTCCGCGAAAAGCACCCCGGGGGCGCTGACGGTCAGCGTGTCGGAGGTGTTTGCGGTGACGGTGAAATAGCGGCCAGCAGTGGGGCCTGTACGGAACTTCAAGTAGTGTGGTTCCGCCACGAATTGGCCGACGGTCCACGCGGGCGTGCCGGCCTTGAGCGTAGAGCCCGCCACGGAAGTGACGATTCCGCGGAAGACGCTGGGGCGGTTGAAGGGGATCCCGAGGACCTTGCTGGCAGTTTCACCAGTTGCCGGGGGTTGGACAACGACGCGCACACAGCCGACTGGCTCGGACACCAAGCTTGCAGCAGGCAGATTACAGGCGAGGGTCCCGATGAGGAAGCCCAGCACTTGGCTCGGCAGGCTAGTTTGCCACCGTATTTGGCTAACTTTGTGATCGACCATAAATTGTATCAGGAAAAGGTACCTACAGATGGCAATGTTCAAAGGATACCAAATTATCTGCAAATCGAGCTCTGCGGCCCTGAGCGACCCTTTGCGCCAGCGGATACTTCTCGCCGGTTCAACACGGCCCAATCCCGCAGGATGTGGAGGGCCGTCAGCGGCAGCCAAGGCAGCCACAAGCAAACCGGTGATCAAAAATTCCGTGGGTGAGTTAGATTCTTCCTGCTCCTTTTCCGAGCCGCTTTTTCCTGAGGGGAAGCCGTCGGCTCGGGTACACCGTCTGAGCGACGCCCCCAAGCTAGGCGTTGACTGCTTTATGAAAATGATGCCAAATACCACAGTACTTCTTTTGAGCTCCGCCCTACTGCTTTGCTCCGCGCAAGCGGTTCCGGGGGCGGTTTCCCCTACCCCGCCGGAACTCTGGAAGGACTACGACCCAAACAAGGGCGATTTCAAGGAGGAGATCATCAGGCAGGAGGTCCGTGACGGCGTCTTCAACAGAGAGAGCTACATCAGCGCCTACGTGCTCGGCGAAGAAGTCCGCGTCTATTGCAAGTACAGCGTCAAGGAAGGAGCAAAACTTGCGCCCGGCCTGCTCAATGTCCACGGCTGGATGGGTGCCCCCGGCATCGGCAAGGACTTTGTCGAGGACGGGTGGGCCGTACTCGCCCATGATTACTGCGGCAAGACCGGCGAGCGGCCCCATTACACCAAGTACCCCGAAAGCCTCCGGCACGGAAACATGGACCGCAATGTGGCAGGCCCAGTCAACACGACGACGGCCGAGGGCAAGGACATCACCGACCCGAAACAGACCTCCGACTACCTCTGGTATGCAATCCAGCGGCGAGCGCTGAGCTACCTGGAACAGCAAAAGGAAGTCGACCGCTCCCGCTTGGGTGCGTCCGGCTATTCCTACGGCGGAACGCTCATGTGGAACCTAGCCACCGATCCGCGGGTGAAGGCGGTCGTGCCACACTTTGGCATCGGGTACAACGACTACTACCGGAGCAGGCGGGTCTGGATGTACAACGTCCCCTACACGGAGCCACCAAAAACAGCGGGGGAGGAGATCTACCTGCGTTCCGTCGCACCGGAGGCCCACGTGCCGTACATCACGGCGGCCACGCTCTTTCTGAACGGG
>CAMCIN010000382.1 GCA_945874745.1 Akkermansia muciniphila
CCCAAGGATAA
This sequence comes from Akkermansia muciniphila, assembly GCA_945874745.1. Classification (GTDB taxonomy): domain Bacteria; phylum Verrucomicrobiota; class Verrucomicrobiia; order Chthoniobacterales; family Chthoniobacteraceae; genus Chth-196. The sequence goes on from CAMCIN010000382.1 coordinate 12, forward strand.
AACCGGGGCGGACGACCAGCAGCAGACGGTCGCGCACGGCCTCCTCGAAGCGGCGTTCCACGGCCACCTTCACCTTCGAGTATTCGCCCTTCCAGCGGTGAGCGACGGCCGGCGTGGACTCGTTCACCGGGCCGGACACGGCGGGCAGCACGCTGATGGAGGAAACCTGAATCACACGGCTCACTTCACGGGCGCGCGCGGTGGCAATGACCTGGTCCGCGAGGGCAAGGTTTTCCTCAATGCCGCCAAATTTGGCGATGGCGTAATTGATGAGCACGTCACACCGACTGGCGGCGGCAGAAAGCTCCACCGCCCGCGCATACGGCCCGTGCAAATCGCGCGGACCGGCGGCGGCAAGGCGCGAGCGGTTGAACGTCCAGACTTCGTGCCCGGCGGTGAGGAGCCGCTCGACGAGGCCGTGGGCGGCAAAACTAGAGGTGCCAAGGACGAAGATTTTCATGGAGCCGGGATCAACGGGGGGAAACGGCGCGGTGTTCGATGGCGGCTTGATAGCGTTGCGCCAGCGCACGCGCCGCCGCATCCCAGGTGAAATTCTCCGCCACCACATTCCGGGCGCGGGCGCGGATGTCGGCCCGCTCGGCGGGATCGGCCAGCAGGTGCGCCAACGCATCGGCCACGGCTTGAGCCTCGACCGCCGTCACCCGCCCCAGCCGGTGGGCGCGGACTTCCTCGGCGAGCGCGACTTCCGTGGACACGAGCACGGGCAGCCCGCAGGCCAGCGCCTCCACCACCACGATGCCGAAATTTTCCGAGTAGGAGGGCAGCACGAAAAGGTCGCTGCCCTGGAGCAAACGCCACTTGCGCTCGCCGGTAACAAAGCCATGCCAGTGAACCCGGGCCGCCAAGCCGAGGCGTTCCACCAGCGCGCGCAGCGACGCGAGATAGGCCTCCTCCCCCGTGCCGGCCACGACCAGGTCAAAGTCTTTGCCCCGTTGCCGCGCCATCGCCTCGAACAGGATTTCCAAACCCTTCTTGGGGTGCAGCCGCGAGAGGAACACGGCCAGCGTCCGGTCCGCCGGCACCCGCAGTTCGCGCCGCAACGTTTCCCGCGCGTCCGGGAACACCGGCGGTAAATCCAAGCCGTGGGGCTGCACCAGCACGGGGCAGCGAAAACCATTGCGCATGGTCTCCTCCGCCTCCATCGCCGAGGTGACGTGGAGGAAGGCCGCCGCGTTGATGTTGCGCCGCGTGACGAGGGCCAGTTGCAGCCGCTTGATCCAGGCACGCTGCCGCAGCGACCAGTCGCACAATTGCCCGAGCGGCCGCACCGTGTAGGGCACGCGCAAGCGGCGGGCCGCCGCCATGGCGGCATTGGCGGGGTGGGAGAACACCGTGTGAACATGCACGAAATCGAACTCGTGCAGGTGTCGGCGACACCAGGCGGGGAAGCCCGGTGTGAAGGTGAAGCCGATGAGGGAGTGTTGTCGGCTGGGCACCCGGGGGAGAAAGAAGGTGGGCAGCCCAGCCTGCTCCACCCACTCGTTCAACGGAACCGGCAGCCGCCCGCCCACATCGTCATCACTGCTCAGGAGCCGCGTGTCCACCCCGACGCGACGGAGTGCCCGCACCATGCCCAAGGCGGCCTCCGTCGGCCCGCCGTGACGGGGAGCCAAGGAGGCCATGACGTGTAGAACCTTCACGGACAAGTAGTGCGCAAGAAGCTTCCCTAGCTCACAAGTTCACGTAATCCAGTTCCTCCGGGAGGTCTTGAGACTGCTTCGAGGCAATGATGAAATGCGCATCGTATTGGTCCGTCATCCGCGCCAACACCGAGCGCTCCAGCCGCAGGTGCTGCCGGGGATGCCAACTGGTCGGCACGCAAGCAGCCACGGAATAGCCGTGGTCGAAAAGAAACTCGAGACACTGCTTGGCCACCTCCAGTCCGTGCGTTTCGATGACCAGCCGTGGGCTGGCCTGCCGGAAGAACTCGCGACCGCCGTCCAGCAACATCCGTTCGGCTCCCTCAACGTCGATTTTCAATACATCCGGTGCTGGGAGTTCCTTGGCCAGCAAAATCGCGTCAATGGTCCGGCTCGTCACCCTCTCAAGCTTCGGCGGCAGTCCCAGCGCAGCCCGCGCCACACAGGCTTTCCCCCCATGCACCGAATTCACCGCACCAGAAGCACTCTGCACGTCGTCCACTTGGAACTCAACTTCACCATCCTCGTTTGAAAGCGCCCACGGAACCACTGTGACCTGATTCACCACACCACCCAGTGCCAAGTTGTGGCGAAGCTCGGGCAGATTCTCGGCCATTGGCTCAAACGAGCAAACGCGCCGGGCTTTGAGATGAGTTACCAACCAGCGCGCATAAAGGCCTAAGTTTGCGCCCACATCCCAGACGGTGTCCGTCGGGCGCACGAAGGCGCGCAAGGCCGCGAGCGGATACCACTCGTGCGTGAGGGGGGGGCGCAGCCACAGTGAGCGGTTACGGCGCAACCGGATGCGGAGCTTCCCGATCTGAGGGATAGTGATGTGCGTATGCCAGTCCGGAATGCAGCCCAAAGCGAATCGGGACAGCACAGGAGATGCACGAATCACCGGAACCACCGGACGAAGGACGCTGGAAACGAAGCTCATAGAGTTGAGGTTGACTGTGTTTGGGAAACGCAGCAGTTCAGAACAGCGTGTAGATGAACGGGGCCGCTGCCGTGCCGCCGAGGATAAGCAGCGCGCCGATGGCGAGGAACGCCAACAGCAGCGGGATCAGCCAGAATTTTTTGTTCTCGCCGAGAAAAGCGATGAACTCTTTCACGATGCCTGCCTGCTGTTCTTGATTAGCTTGCTCGAACTCGTTGGGCTTCTGGTCACTCATAGGATTAGAATTGGCTGAAGTAGCGTTTGGGATTGGACACCACCGGTGCATCGATCCAATAGGTTTTTGCAAGTCGATCAGGCGTCTTGCGGATGGGCTGGCTGCCAAAAAAACGCCTCGCCAGGCCGATGCCCGTGACCAGCACGTAGAAAATCAA